>JAHFES010000016.1:0-1585 GCA_023248355.1 Nitrospiraceae bacterium | reverse complement strand
GGCAGCAGGGTCGTGGCGATCGGCTGTTCGACCGGCGGACCCCAGGCCTTGGTCGAAGTCCTTCCGGCTTTCCCATCTGATTTTCCCGCGGGGATCGTGATCGTCCAACATATGCCCAAAACCTTCACCAAACTGTTTGCCGATCGTATGAACGCGCTCTGCGGGCTTGAAGTGAAAGAAGCTGTCGAGGGAGACGAGGTCAAGCCAGGGCGCATCTTGATTGCGCCTGGAGGAGTCCAGTGCCGGGTCAAACGCAAATCGATCACCAGCAACGTCATCGCGCTCAGTCCGAATATCGAGCGCCATCTGCACGCCCCCTCTGCCGACATCATGATGCAGTCCATCGCCTCGGTCTACGAAGAGCGGGGCATCGGCGTCATTCTGACCGGCATGGGTCATGACGGACTGGAAGGCATGAAAGCGATTAAAGCCGCCAAGGGGCGCACCATCGCGCAGGACGAGAAGAGCTGCATCGTGTATGGCATGCCGAAAACAGTGGTCGAAGCAGGGTGTGCGGATAAAGTCATCCCACTGTCGGGCGTCGTGGGAGAAATTCTCAACATGGTGTAGGGACCGAACGGGCACAAGTTACGTTCACTCACACAAGAAAGGGCCGGAGGCATTATGAGCACGTTGTTCAAGAGCATGAATATCGGACCCAAGTTTATTCTGTCGATTGGGGCGGTTGCCGCAGCCATCATACTGGTGGGTCTGGTCGTCCTTTACCGTCAGGAGGAGGACAAGCTTGAACAGGCGATGACCTTGCGGGCTAAGACGATCGAAGGCTTTGCGCTCATCAGCCGTGCGTATATTGCCCAGAATTATGTGGTAAAGGTGAAAAAGTCCAAGGTGGGCGCAGATATTATCATCGCCAAGGACCATGCCAATAATTCAGAAGCCATTCCCTTTCCAGCCACCGCCATGCGGGAAATGGGTGAAGAGGCATTGAAGGGTGGCCTCTTTAACCTGCGCCTGGTCAGCCAAACTCCGATCAACCCCAACAATGCCCCTAAGGATGCGTTTGAAACAGAGGCGCTCAAAGCCATCATGGGCGGGGCCGAAAGCTATTCCCGATCTGAGGAGATGAACGGCACGCTCTTTTTCCGCCGTGCAACAGCAGATAAGGCCGTGTCTGCGGCCTGCATCAGCTGTCACTCTGATAAACAGGTTGGTGATTCCCTTGGAGTACTCGTTGTCAACGCGCGAATGACTCTCGCGAAGGAAGCGGCCAGTCGATCGCTGTTCAACAGCGCCGCGCTGATGATCGGCATGGTATTGGCCATCGTCATCATGACCTATTTCCTGCTTCGCAGCATCGTCCTCAAGCCGCTCGCCCACATGGCGGAGATCGCCAAAGATATCGCTCAGGGCGAAGGGGACTTGACCAAGCGGGTGCCTACCCAGGGCAACGATGAAATTGCCCTGTTCGGCGAATACTTCAACCAGTTCATCGAGAAACTGAAAAAGATGATCGGCAAAGTCGTGCATGTGACCGATAAGGTGGCTTCGGCGTCGGTCGAGTTGTCGGCGAGCGCCGAGGAGATTTCCAAAGGCACCGAGACCTTGACGTCCCGCGCGTCACAGA
>JAHFES010000085.1 GCA_023248355.1 Nitrospiraceae bacterium | reverse complement strand
GTGGCGTATCTGAAGGGCCTTCGTGACATTCTGATGTATCTCGACGTCTGCGACGGCAACATGGATGAGGGCAGCTTCCGCTGCGAGCCGAACCTGTCCTTGCGTCCGCTGGGGCAGAAAGAGTTTGGCGCCAAGGTCGAGATGAAAAACATCAACTCGTTCAAGTTTGTGAAGGATGCGATTGAGTATGAAATTAAGCGCCAGACGAAAGTGTTGAACGAGGGCGGCAAGATTCAGCAGGAAACCCGGCTCTGGAATCTCGATCGTGGCGAGACGGCGGTCATGCGGAGCAAGGAAGAGGCGCATGACTACCGCTATTTCCCTGACCCCGATCTGGTGCCGCTCAAGCTCGATCAGGCATGGATCGATGGGTTCCGTAGCAGCGTGCCGGAGCTGCCGGCAGCGCGGGTCGCCCGATTTGTCCGTGACTATGAGTTGCCCGAGTACGATGCGGGGGTGCTGACGGTTTCTAAAGGGATCGCGGATTACTTCGAAGCCTGCGTGAAGCTGTTCAATCAACCGAAGCAGGTCAGCAACTGGGTGATGGGGGAACTCACGCGAGAGTTGAATCACTCAGGAACCGATGCGAGCGCCTCGCCCGTGTCTCCTGAACGGCTGGCCAGTCTGTTGCAGATGGTGGACAAGGGCACGGTCAGTTTGAAAGTCGCCCGAGAAATCTTCCCTGAGCTGTATCGTAGTGGAAAGACTCCTGAAGAAATCGTGCAGGAGAAGGGCCTGACTCAGGTCTCCGACGAGGGCGCGCTGGAGAAGATCATTGACGACGTGCTGGCGAAGAATCCGGCTCAAGTGGGACAGTTCAAGGAAGGGAAGCAACAAGTGCTGGGCTTCCTGATCGGACAAGTGATGAAGGCCAGCGGTGGGAAGGCGAATCCGGGGAAGGTCAACGATTTGCTGAAAAAGAAGGTCGGCAGCTAAGGATTTGGCACTGACCGAGGAGCATGGCGACGTATGAGCGCGATTAGAGAGATCAAAGGCAGACAGATTGTCGATTCGCGTGGGAACCCCACGGTTGAGGCTGAAGTGATGCTTGAGAGCGGGGCTATCGGGCGGGCCGCGGTGCCGTCCGGTGCGTCGACCGGTGAGAAGGAAGCGATCGAGCTGCGCGATGGCGACAAGAAGCGCTGGATGGGCAAGGGCGTCTCCAAAGCCGTCGCCAACATCAGCAAGGTGATCGCTCCTGCATTACTTGGCCGAGAGGCTTTTGATCAGGCGGCGATCGACCAGGCCATGATTGCGCTTGATGGGACAAAGACTAAAGGTAAGCTGGGTGCCAATGCCATTCTCGGCGTGTCGTTGGCAGTCGCGAAGGCGGCGGCGAATGAAACGGGCCAGCCCCTCTATCGCTATCTTGGCGGAACTAACGCACGAGTACTACCCGTGCCGCTGATGAATATCATCAACGGCGGGGCGCATGCCGACAATCGGCTCGATTTGCAAGAGTTCATGATCATGCCGGTGGGGGCCAGCACGTTTAGCGATGCCCTTCGCATGGCGACGGAAGTGTTTCACTCGCTGAAGGCGCTGCTCAAGAAGAAGGGGCTGAATACTGCGGTTGGGGACGAAGGTGGATTTGCGCCGGACCTGCAGTCGAACGAAGAGGCGCTCAGCTTAATCATGCAGGCTATCGAAGAGGCCGGGTATAAGACGGGGCGTGATATCGCGCTGGCTCTGGATAGTGCGGCAAGTGAATTCTACGAAAAGGGTAAGTACATTCTCGAAGCCGAGAAGAATCCTGAACGCTCGTCAGAAGAGATGATCAGCTACTACGGGAAGCTTCTGGACCGCTATCCGATCCTCTCGATCGAAGACGGGTTGAGTGAATTGGATTGGAAGGGTTGGAAGCTGCTCACGGAGAAGTTGGGGAAGCGGGTTCAGCTGGTTGGCGACGATATCTTTGTGACGAACGTAGAAATCTTCTCGAAGGGTATCAAAGAAGGGATCGGCAATTCGATCCTGATCAAGCTGAATCAGATCGGCACGTTGACGGAAACGTTGGATGCGATCGAGCTGGCGAAGCGTTCGGGCTATACGGCGATCATCTCGCACCGATCGGGTGAAACCGAAGACACGACGATTGCCGATGTGGCGGTCGCGACGAACAGCGGTTTGATCAAGACCGGCTCCCTGTCACGGACCGATCGCGTGGCCAAATACAATCAGTTGCTCAGAATCGAAGAAGAGTTGGGTGCGGCGGCGATCTATCGAGGTCGCGATGCGGTGCCTGGTCGGTCCTAGGAGTCGGCAGCGAATCCATGCTCATTAAGCAAAATCGCGGGCGGCAATGGCTGGACTGGCAGCGGCGCATGGTCACGGTGGCTCAGGTGGTCGGAGCGGGTGCCTGTGTCTGGTTGCTCGTCGCGCTGTTTGTCGGCGAGATGGGGCTGCCTCGCTATCTGGCCATGCGTAACCATGCCGGGCAGTTGGACGGTGAGCTGTTGGCGTTGCGCGGGGAGAATGCCTCGTTGCGGAATGATATCGCTCGACTGCAGTCTGATCCGGCAAAGATCGAGCAGTTGGCCAGAGAGCGGCTGGGTTTTGTCCGAAAGGGCGAGACAGTGTATCAGCTGTCACCAGATCCATCCAAGACACAGGAGCATTCGGGTACACCATGAAATTCGGAACGGTAGCCATCATCGGCCGGTCGAACGTCGGGAAGTCGACACTCCTCAATCGCCTGCTGGGCGAAAAGATTGCGATCGTGTCGGACAAGCCTCAGACGACGAGGACTCGTATTCTCGGCGTGACGCATGTGCCGGGGGCGCAAATTGCATTTCTCGATACGCCCGGGCTGCATAAACCTGAGCATCTGATGAACCGGAGAATGATCCGCACGACGGTTGAGACCATAGATGAAGCGGATCTCTTGTATATGCTCATGGATGCCACCAGCTTGCCGGGCCCCGGCGATTTGGCGGCGATCAAGTATATGAAGGAGGCGTTCACGAAGCGTCCGCGTCCGGTGATTCTGGTCGTCACCAAGGTTGATCTGGTGAATAAGCAGAAGCTGCTTCCGGTGCTCGAGAGTTATGGCAAGCTGTTCGCCTGGACGGAGGTGGTGCCCGTCTCTGCACAGGCCGATGACAATATCGATCGGTTGCTGGCGGTGACGGTTCCCTTTCTTGAGGAGGGCGAGGGCGCCTATGACGAAGACATGGTGACGGATCAAACCATGCGGACGCTGGCGGCTGAAATGATTCGTGAGAAAGTGCTGCAAGCGACCGAGCAGGAAGTCCCCTATTCCGTTGCCGTCGAAATCGAAGAATTTGTCGAGGAAGGCAAGTTGACACGAATTCGTGCCACGATTTTTGTAGAGCGGGAGACCCAGAAAGGCATTCTGATCGGCAAGCAAGGCGAGCGGTTGAAGCTGATCAGCACGCAGGCGCGACAGGATATGGAGGAGAAGTTCGGTATGAAGGTTTTTCTCGAAGTCTGGGTGAAGGTGAAAGAAGCGTGGCGTGAAGACGAGCGCACGTTGGCGGAGTTGGGATATTAGCCAGACGCTGATGCAGCCGACTGAACGACCAGTAGAATCGCGTCCGCCAGACCCGCGCCCGCGCGTGTCCGAGAAGGATTTGCTGCGCGATCAAGCGGATCGCGGGCAGACGAAGTCCGACATTGTGCTCCAGTCCATCCAGAAGTTGCTGCGACGCGGCGCGATCACGAATCTTTCCAAAATGCTGGGGCGGTTGCACCCGGCCGACGTCGCGAAAGTCGTCACCCATCTGTCTTCTCCCAAAGAAAAACGAGAGGTCTTCGAGTTAGTTCGGGGCGAGGCCAAGCGCGGCCAGGTGTTGAGCGAAATCGACGGTGACAGCATTCAGCAAGTCCTTGCGGATCTGCTGCCTTCCGACATCGCCTGGCTCTTGAAAGACATCGGCCCTGATGACATTGCCTACATTCTCGGATTCCTCCCGGAAGAGCGCGGCAAAGAGATTCTCGCCTTGATGAAGACCGAGGACTCGACCGAGGTCGCCGATATTCTCAAGTACCCGAAGGATACGGCCGGCGGGATCATGACGACCGAATTCTTTTCCCTGCCGGAGGATGCGACCGCGCAGGAAGCCATCCGTCGGTTGCAGCAGGCCACCGATGCGGAAATGGTGTTCTATATTTATGTGACGGACAAAGAAGAGCATCTTGTCGGGGTCCTCTCTCTGCGGCAACTCTTAACCGTCCCTCCGGCCACGCCGCTGAAGAGCATCATGGCTCGGGATGTGATAAGCGTGACGGTCGATATGGACCAGGAGGAAGTCGCGCGGCAGGTGGCCAGCTATAACTTGTTGGCTATTCCAGTGGTCGAAAAAGATGGGAAACTGGCGGGGATCATCACGGTTGACGACGTGGTGGACGTCATTCGTGAAGAGGCGACTGAAGACATGATGAAGATGGCCGGCGCGATTGAAGAAGATACGGTGTCGAAGTCTTCAAGCTTTGGTTCGGCCCGGTTGCGGTTGCCCTGGCTCTTTACCAATTTGGTTGGCAGTCTGCTGTCCGGGGCGATCCTCTGGTATTTTCGCTATACGATTCAGGAAGTCGTGGCGATCGTCAGCTTTATCCCGGTGATCGCGGCGATGGGTGGGAATGTCGGATTGCAGTCTTCGACGCTCATTATTCGCGGATTGGCAACCGGCCTTGTTGAACTGACCGATGTCTGGACGGTCTTTTTTAGAGAAGTGAAGATTGGATTAGTTATGGGCGTGGCCTGCGGCATTACGCTGACGATTGTGGGATGGGCGTGGCATCAGGTGTTCTTGGGGATGGTCGTCGGGGTGGCGCTGATTATTGCGTTCTTGGTGTCGACCAGCATGGCGACGATTATGCCGATTGTCCTCAAACGCATGGGGGTCGATCCGGCAGTGGCGGCGGGGCCCTTCGTCACAACAGCCAACGACATTACAGGCATCACGATTTATCTCACCTTGGCAACCATTTTTCTGGAACATCTTCGGTGATCCGCGCTGACGTGAGCCAACGGGTCTGTCGGGCGCTGAGAAAGGGCTCCTGCCCATGCCGCTCGTAAAGACGACGGCGATCATCTTGCGAAGCCGCAAGTGGGGCGATGCCGACCGGATCGTGACGTTTTATGCCAAGCACTTGGGCAAGATTCGCGGAGTGGCTCGCGGGGCCCGTCGTCAAAAAAGCCAGTTCGGTGCCGCGCTTGAGCCCTTTACGCTGTGCCATCTGAATTTGTTCGAGAAGCCCGGAGACTCGCTCTTTCGGATTACACATGTTGATCTCGTGACGTCGTTCCAGGCGCTGCGCGAGGATCTCGAATTGATGACATCGGCGGCGCGGATGGTCAATGTGGTGACCGCGGTGACTCCCGATGGAGATCCGGATCCGCATGTGTTCGACATGCTTGAGCAGGGGCTGGCGTCGCTTCATCACGGTGGTGACCCGGCGTTTGCCGCCTTACTCTTTCAAATCCGTCTGTTGGGTTTGACTGGTTTTCGTCCGCAGACCGATCATTGCGCCGCATGCGGCAAGACGCAGTTGGGCGGAGAACCTCACTTTTCGCCGATTGCCGGTGGGCTCGTGTGTCTGTTGTGCGCCGCGCGTCAACGCGTTCGTTGCGTGGCGCTCTCGCGAGGCAGTCTCTCATTCCTCCAGCAAGCCATCCGGCTGGCGCCCGCTCTGGTGAATCGTCTCAGGGCATCGGGTCAGGTGCGCAGTGAGGTTGAGGAAGCCATTGAAGGATATGTGACGTTTGTCGCGGGCAAGCGGTTGCCGCCAGTTGATTTTTTGTCGCCTGCACTGTTGGTATGATCTGAGCGGGTGGGTATGAGAGGTGATGCCATGACAGCCGTGACACTTGAGCCGCGAGATATGGAATGGCTCGATAAAGGAGTGTTGGGCATTCAGTGGAGTGACGGGCACAAGGGCGTCTATCCGGTTCGATACCTCCGTTTGCACTGTCCCTGTGCGGCCTGTGTGGATGAGTGGTCGGGTGAGCGCCGCCTCAAGCCGGATGATGTGCCGCTCTTGATCCTGTTGCAGGATATCGAGCCGGTCGGCCGTTATGCGTTTCAGTTCAAATGGAGCGACGGTCATGACACCGGGATCTATGCCTATTTGTTGCTGCGCAAGTTGTGTCAGTGTGACGTGTGTCAGCCGGTGAAACCCATAGAGCCAAAATCCAGGCGGCTCATGTGATGCTGCTTCGACGAGGCGCACTCGATATGGTCGTTGCACAGACTCAGACGTGTCTGCAGCGCATGTGGGTGCACTGCGTTTTGTATGGACTGCTTGCTGTGTTAGGCGTGGGGGGCTGTCACGGGATGCCGACGCTTGAGCAGCAGGAGCAGCTCGTGCGGGCGAACAATCTTGTCGTGGAGCAAGTCAGTACGCGGGCGGTGGTCAATGTCTGGGGCAAGCCGCCTTATCATCATAGTGAGTTTACGCATTTCTTCGTCATGCCGGATCGAACCATGATTCCCCATTCTCGTATCGTAGCAGGGGAGCCTCCTAAGGGGTGGGACGCGGGGGTGCATGCAGGAGAAGGCGTCTTTTTCGTCTATCCAGATCGGGGATGGTTGCTGGTGTTTCTGGATGAGCAATTGGTCTATAAGGAAGAGCTGAAAGCAGAAGAGCTGTACACGCTCGTCAAAGCCTGGGCCTACGAGGATCGATTCAAGACCCGTCTCGATAAATCTCCGGCTCCCTAGCTCGCCGACGAAGATCGTTTCATGCCGTCAACTCCTCCAACAGATTGCTTGAATATCGTGATGGCCGCTTCCGAGGCCGTTCCCTACGCGAAGACCGGTGGATTGGCTGATGTCGTTGGCGCATTACCACTTGAGCTGGCCAATCTGGGGCATCGGGTGACGCTCGTCCTGCCGGGCTATTGGCAGATTGCTGGCGGGCGTCAGACTCTTCAGCCAGTGGCGCGACTCCGTGTGCCTACCGTGGGGATACCGGTCGAAGTGATATTGGAAGAAGAGATCGTGCCGGTCTCAGCAGGCTGTTATCCCTTGAGGGTACTGGTCGTTCGATACGACCCCTACTTTGATCGGCCCGGGCTGTATCAGGATCCACAGGGTGACTACCCGGACAATCTTGATCGATTCACCCTCTTTAGTCGGGCGGTTCTTGAAGCGGTTGCTTTTCTCACCAAAACGCGCGGGGAAGCAGTGGATGTCCTGCATCTGCACGACTGGCAGACAGCGCTGTGTGCGGTCTATCTGAAAACTCTTCCGCAAGAGCGCAAAGCACGTGGGTCTCTCAAGACGTTGTTGACGTTGCATAATGTTGGCTATCAAGGGGTGTTCCCAGGTGAGCAGTTCGCCAAGACGGGACTTCCTCCTGCCTTGTTTTCACCAAGTGGGTTAGAGTTCTATGGCTCGGTCAATCTCTTGAAGGGGGGAATCATTTTTTCAGACGCCGTTTCGACGGTCAGCCCGACGTATGCGAAAGAAATCATGACCCAGGAATTTGGGTGCGGGCTGGAGGGGGTTCTCGCTGGTCGGCCGGATGGAGTCCAAGGCATTACCAACGGCATTGACGTGACCGTATGGAATCCGGAGACCGATTCGTACTTGCCGGCGCACTATTCAGCCGCTGATTTGTCCGGGAAGCGGGCGTGCAAGCGAGCGCTACAGCGAGAACTTGGCTTGTCGAACATGGATGTGCCCCTGTTGGCGGTCATCGGTCGATTAACCCCGCAGAAAGGGTTTGATCTATTGATGGAGATTATTCCTGAGCTGATGGCGCTGGACGTTCAGCTGGTACTATTGGGAACCGGCGATCGTGATCTCGAACAACAGTTTCAGGCTGCGAAGACCAAGCATCCTGAACGTATCGGGATCTGCACCGGTTTTGACGAAGGACTAGCCCATCGAATTGAGGCGGGCGCAGATATGTTGGTGATGCCCTCTCGCTATGAGCCATGCGGGCTGAGTCAGCTCTATAGCCTCCGATACGGAACAGTCCCAATTGTGCGGCGTACTGGGGGGTTGGCTGATACCGTCATCCCATTCAGGCCATCAACGGCGCAGGACAAGCTCGCGACAGGATTTCATTTCATTGATGCATCCCCTGATGCCTTGCTCTCAGCGATCTTGCTGTCATTGCAGGTGTATAGAGAGCGCGATGCGTGGCATTCTCTTATGCAGGCAGGGATGAAAACAGATGTGTCGTGGACGCAGGCAGCAAGACAGTATGTGCAGGTATACCGTTCGGCAGTAAAGAAGGACGAGAAGAGGATTAAGGAGTTTTGAGCGAGATGTCGATTCCTCGCTCCAGTTCAGTTAGAAATGTCTTCGCTTGGAGGGCGTAGTAAGAGGACTCTTCCCGGTGAAGTGCCACGACGGTAGCAAACACGTCACGAGCTAAATCGATACGACCCAGCTCAAGCGCTAGCTGCCCGGTATGAAGAGAGCAAGCCGAAGCCATGGCTCTGACATCAACGGCAAACCTGCTTGTCGGATTGGTCACCAGGCGTTCGAGTTTTGCTGGCAAGGGTAGGACAAACCCGTCATTCCTGTCGCGAAGCTGAATGGCTGCGGTGAGCCTCTTCATGTCTTCACTTGCCTGGGTCAGGTCAGAGGTTGCTTTGCAATCCGTGTAGGTTTCCCACAGTGACATGAACCCGGGGTTGTCCAGCCCCGCTGGCTTTATTGACGGGGCAGTTTGACAGCCAGAGGCGAGGAGTATGACTCCAAGCAATCCAAAACTTAGTCTCTGACCGAAGCCTGTTCGCTTCACTGTTCCATCTCCCTTGGCTCCAAGCTTCACATGTACCATGCGTACTGCAATAGGTGGACCGAGTAGAGAGTCTCGTAAGTAATTGATTAATATGTATTAAGAATATGTTTAAGGAATGAATCTTGTGTGAATGACTACTCACTGTGGTGTCTTTAACACAGCTTGGGAAGGCGGGGAAAGATGGAGGGGCTACGAATTAAAGATCTGGACGAGAACTCCAGTCCGAGTTGTCGAGTTCGTTTTTCGCATGATGTGCTTAATATGCTCTTTAACCGTTTGTTCGGTGATCTGAAGCGCATTGGCAATTTCTTTATTTGTCCAGCCTTTGGCAAGGTGTTCGACAACCTCCTGCTCGCGATTGGTCAATTGGAACCGTTCTCGGGCATGTTCCGTATTCAAGTTCTGCTTCCGGCCTAATTCCTCCATCGTGACCACGAGCCGAGCGTGCTGAACACCGCCACGGTCTGGAAGGCCAAATCCTCTGAGGAGGATCGGCAGGTTAGGATCTCCTGCCACGCGTTTGACCTCGAACTGCTCCCAATCTTTTGCTTCGGTCCGTATGTGTAAGGCCTTGATGATTTCTCCGCAAAGCTCAGTGAGGGCTGTCGGCAAGACCCCGTGAGCTGCTTTAGCGGCGTTGCCTCCGTGCTCAGCAGCATTAATCTTCTTTGCTAACTCGGAGGCTTGACGATTCATATGGAGCAGTTGCATGGAGGCCGTAAGGACCACGATGCCTGAGCCTGCTCGCTGATCGGCAAGGCCGTCTGACTGATCATTAGTGCCCGGTGTCTCGGTCATGATCTGGAACTGGAAGGATTTGTGGCTTGGTCAGTTGTTGTGGACAATGAAATAGTTTCTGCTAAGGTTAACATCAATGCTGATTGGAGTGGAAATACTACCTAGCCCTTTGGGGGGAGTCAACACCTACCTTCGAGAATTCCGCCTACGTCGTCGGTATTGTTGAACCTAGGAGGCACATCTATAGTTACCTTAGAAATTTGAGTGAAGCACATGCGTTTGGCGAATGAGATGCGTATGAGAGAGGGTCAGTAGGATCGGCAATCGAAATTAATTGATACCTCGAAAAACGGGACGAGCGAAAAGCACGAGAGACGCATTCTTAACGAAGGAGGGGCGATGTGGCACAGACGGAGTGGGAGTGGCCGATGACGAATTGTCAGGAAAGTCAGAGTGAACGAGCGGCTTTGTTGAGGCCGATACCGTACGAGATGACCGCGCTCGTGGACGGGCCGACCACTCCAGTGCGAGGAGGAAAGGCATTGTCGCTCAATATCAGCAGCGGAGGAATGTTGGTGCTGATGGACCAAGCTCCTGATGTCGAACAGGTGCTGAAGATTTATGTACCGACACCGATCAGCGTCGCTGAAACCCCGACGTTGGCAGAGGTCCGGTGGACGAGAAAACTTCCGTTCAGTCGAGCCAATGGAAGTGGGGCGTATTTTGTTGGGTTGAAGTTCATGTTTTAGACGTGTCCCAGAGATCACCATCATAATTCCCCTTCGGTGGGGGGGTGGGTGTAAATGCAATTGGCTCAAGCCACAACCGAAACAAGTAGATGGGTAAATGGAGAGTAGCAAATTATTTATGTGGTAACGCGTATTGCGTGCAATTGCACGAGTAGCAACCCTGGACATATGGAGCTTACTCATGAAGACAACACCAGTCGCGTTTTGTTTTATTAGCGCTTTGTTTCTTGTTGGCGCTGTCGATGGCCTCGCCCAGACGGGTAGTTCTAACCCGTCTGGGACAGTACACTCCGGTGATGCTACAGACAAATCATCTCTTATCGTTACTTCTGACTACATCATTGGTCCGGAGGATGTTCTGGAAATTACTGTCTGGAAGAACAACGATCTGTCGAAGACAGTACAAGTTCGACCCGATGGGCGTATTTCCATACCGCTGATCGGCGATGTATCGGCCGTTGGCAGGACTTCGGTCCAACTCACGCAGGAGATTTCAGACGGGTTGAAATCCTATATGGAAAATCCGACGGTCTCTATCGTGGTGAAAGAAGTAAACAGTTATTCGATCTTTGTGCTGGGCGAAGTCGTAAAGCCCGGGAAGCTCCCTCTTAAAACGAAGACCACACTCCTGCAGGCCATCACTCTTGCAGGGGGATTTTCTCCTGTCGCAGCAAGAAACAAGATTGTTATCTTTCGGTTCGGCAAAGACGGAGAAGGACTGACCAAAATCAAAGCCAGTTACGACGATATCATCTTACGAGATGGGACGAAGCAAAACATAGAACTGAAGCCAGGTGATCAGATTGTTGTGCCCAATGAAACAATGGTTGTATTGCCACAAAAGTGAGATGAAAAGTATGAAGCTTATGAGTACAGCAGTAAAGATTGAGTGTGAAATGCCGAAACGCAACGCCGGATTGCTTCTCCTATTCTTGATGCTCAACCTGCTTATGATTGGCTGCGCAGGGGAGAAGATTCAATACCCGGTTGACTATACGGCTCCGACAGGATTCCTGCTGGGGGCAGAGGATATCGTGACTGTCACTGTCTGGAGGA
>JAHFES010000084.1 GCA_023248355.1 Nitrospiraceae bacterium | reverse complement strand
TATCTTACCCAGGTCAGAAACTGAAAGGCAAGGCAGCACACCGGCGCGTGTGTGACCCCAAAACACAAAGGGCAGCGGAT
The DNA here is from genome assembly GCA_023248355.1 of Nitrospiraceae bacterium. Lineage (GTDB taxonomy): Bacteria > Nitrospirota > Nitrospiria > Nitrospirales > Nitrospiraceae > Nitrospira_D. The sequence goes on along the minus strand of JAHFES010000084.1, from coordinate 11,230 downwards.
TGCTCCGCTGCCCTTCCATGCGAACGATCTCTGCGTGAACAGAGAGGATCGTTACTTGATTTCAGCCTTGAGGTTCGCTGTTCCGCCTTCGGCCACTTCAACCTCAAACTCGACCTTCTTACCCTTGGCTGCAAATGGATGCCAGGCCACGACTTTGTGCTTGCCTGCAGGAATATCCTTGAGTTCAAACGAGCCGTCGTCCTTCACCACCGCGAAGTGCGGATTGGACACCGGGAGGAAGAAGGACTGCATGAACTCATGTTGGTCGCACTGCAAACGATAGAAGCCGTCCTTTTCCGCGCCGCCACGGAAGACAACCGGTTTTTCCATCTTGTCGCCCTTCTTGGCCAGAGCGATGTTGAAACCGGTCGCGGAACTCGGACCCTTCACCACAAAGCTATGCGGATTGTGGAGCACACCGAGCGTAGACTTGGGATCGTCCGCATCGGCATCGGTGTTCTCAACCTTGAACGACTTATTATTCACAACCACGCCAGAAAACGGCAGGAACTCGCAGAATGCTGCCACAACTTCCGTGCCCTTATAGCCATCCACGAACGCTTGATCTTCGATATCGATCACGGCCACCACGGCACCCTTCAGTCCGCCATCCTTGCCGACTTCGATGGTCTTCAAGAACCGTTTGTCCCCATCCATCACGCTCTTGTTGGGGATCTTGGGACAAAACTTAGGGTTCGGGAACTTCGCGAAGGAAAACTCCTTCTGCTCAGCCTTCCCGGCAAAGGTCACCTTGCCGGCAATCGTTCCGCCGGCAAACGAGGTGAGAGGCGCCGCGACGAACGCGACGGCTGCCACGCCAAATACAACTGATAACGCACTCTTCATGGGACTGCCTCCTTGTGATTAACGATCCGCCCTGATTCCTAGCTCGCTGTTCCCTTCCTTCATCCACCGGCCTGTTGAGAAGAAGAGGGCAACTGCTTCCTCTCTGGTGTACTCGATCGACGACATGCTGGCGAGGCTGGTCTGGGACCGAGTATGTATATAAAAGTCTACCGTACCCTGTCAATCCTAAACAAGAGAGCGCAAAAGATGCCGGCAGCGCCTATTTCTTTTGCAGGAGATGCAGCACAGCCCCACCGGCCGTCGATCGAACGGCTTCATTCGTGTCATGTAACCCGTCTTTGAGAATAGGAAGAATCTCGCGGCCTCCGATATGCCCAAGTGAACGAATCGCCACAATCTTTGGGCTAGGAAGAGGATCAGCCGCAAGATTTGCCAGCACCTCGACCGCGCCGATCGCATTCGCCTTCGTTGCCTTGCCTAATGCATACGCCGCCGACGATCGGCCGGCCGTATCGTTCAGTTGCGCCAATGCCCGTACCGTCGAGGCGACAACCTCGTAGGGCTGACCAAGCTGTAGCAACGCGGCGACCACCGCTGCACGAACGGTCACCGCTCCATCGTTCAGCGCCTGAGTCAAAGCCGGCACCGACTCCTTCCCCCCAAGATCGGCCAGGCTCGCCGCAGCGGATTCGCGCACGGCAGGAATCGGATCCTTCAGCAGCTGCTCGATTGATTTCCGCGCCTCCTGTTTTTCAAGATGCCCCAACCCTCTCGCCGCGGCGGCCCGAACAGAGGGTTGCTGGTATGTCAGCAGGTCCATCATCAACGAAGCGCCACGCTGGTCTTTCAAGTCCGCGATAGCCCGAATGGCTTCGGCCTTGACCTCTGGGTTCGCCGCTTCCGCTGCCTGTCGTAATTGATCCCAGAACTCCTTACGGCCCTGCCTCAACAACGCGGCGTACGCCGCGATCCGCACCGCGGCCAACTCATCTTGTGTCGCCGATTCGAGTAGAGGGAGGACGCTGGGATCTCCCGATCGGCCCAGCGCCTTCACGACCCTGGCCTTGACCAAGCCGGCCTGATCATCAATGGCAGTCCGGAGCTTCTTCGACCTCCGCCCCGCCTCCGAGCGGCCCAATCCTTCCACTGCAAGCACCCGCACCGGACCCGACCCATCACTGAGCCCGTCTTCGAAATAGGGCATCGCGTCGTCTGAGTCGATTTCCTTCAGTGCCGTGTAGGCCGCTCCACGCATCTGTTCACGCATGTCCTTCATCATCACAACAATGAACCCCAGCGCGACCTCGCGCAGGAGGGGTTGATCGTCTTGTTTGAGCATCGCCTCCAGCTTGTCGTATTCCTCCAGCGCATCTTTTGGATTGCCGAGCTTCAGGAGGGACCGGATCTTGAGCCGCCGAACATCAGGAACTGCCGCCTTCTCCTGGTCTAACTTTGCCAACTCCTCAACAGCCTTCTGATAGTCCTTCTTGTCATAGAGACTCTGAATCTCCTTCGGCACCGACGACGATCCAGCCGCTAGAAGCACAGGGGTGTGCATACCTACGCTCAAGAACCCAGCGCATAGGATAAGCAAGAAAACTCGATATCCGACACAATGTTCCATGCTCACTCCATTCACGATCGTACTATCCTTGTTGTCGCGGGCCCGTGGCACTGACGCGCTTTTTGTACCCAGGCGGTTCATCGAAATAGTAGTCCGGCTGAGGAGACAACCGAAACCGCTCATATTCAACCGACCAATCGCGATCCCGGCTGACCAGCTTGAGGACGACCCCCGCCTCGACGTCGACCCATTCGTAAAACCGCTCGGCTCGGCCATGACGATCCGTCTGAACCTCAAACAGTTGAGCCGCCCGACCGGCTGCAGTGGCTTCACCGACCAATGTCCGTCCCCGCTCGCCTGGCAATGCTGGGCGGAGCGGCAACACATCATCAGGATTCAATGGCGTCACCAACAACTCTTTTTGTTGCGGTAAGAGATACCACGTTTCCGACCGATCAAGCCGGATGATTTCGATGGCTGCATAACCATGCTCGGTTCGGATCGCGTACTTGTACTCCAATCTCAGACGATCCCCTTTGGCAAAGACCTGTGCCTGATAGCGTTTGCCATTCACCTGTTTGATGATGGTGCCTGAAAATTCGGTGTGAGCTGGGAGAGGTTCGCCTCCACTGACGCGCTGACACAGCAGTCCCATCGACCCGCAGAGAATAAGTGCGAGGAAAACCGACCGCTGGGCCCTCCTCGCAATATCGTTCCACATAATAGCGGATCAGTGCTGATGCTCAACGAACGGATTGATGTCGACGGAATATCCCAGGGTGTCCGGACCGAAACGAGGGTTGTCCATGACCTTGTAGGCCGTTCGATTGCCCTTCGGCGCCGGCAACGCAAGTTGCTCAACCAGCTTCCCATCCGGCTGAATAGTCATCATTCTCGTGGCACCTGGCCCAGTTTGGGGATGCCAGACCACCAGCTGATAGGTGCCGGGAGGAATGTTCTCGATCGTGAATTTTCCATGTGCATCGGTCAACGCGTAATAGGGATTGTTCACGGCCATCGCCCAACTTTCCATGTAGGCATGGAAGCCACACTGCATGTAGAACGTCCTGCGTCCTTTGTTCAAATAGACCGGCCCCACCAGCGATTTCCCCGGGGCATGGTTGTGAATGGCGTGGATGTCCCCACGGCGATGCTGATGGTTCATGACGAGCGGCTGGTTGAAGAGCACGCGCGCCCCCGCCTCAATCGACGTCTCATAGCCTTGAATGTCATGCATCACCGGGTCCATGTTGATCACTTCGACCGCGTGCCCGTTGCGCACGATCGTCATAAAGGGCTGGAACATGCAGTCCCGCGCCTCAATCAAGGGAACAGACGTTTCAAACGGTTTGCCGGCCTCGACTCCCTCGAGCAACACAATGGCATCTTTCAATCCGCCTTGCGAACCGACGACGAAATCGTGGAGCAATCGCCAGCCGCGACCGTTCGAGATCCGTCCGCAATACGCCGGGTCTGGAAACGTAATCAAGTTGAAGCCCTTGGGGTCAGGAACGACGCCTTCCAGCCGCACTACGCCTTCAATCGAACCGCCATGCGACACATCGACCACGTCGTACGCCGATACCGCGCTGACTGCCGATCCGGACAGAAACGCAGCGAAGAGCCCACTCAATAGCACCCTCATGAAACCTCCCATCACTCCGGCAAGAAATAGATTGCCAGATAAGTGATGCATCGTACCAAATCGCGTCGGCAAAGAAAAAGGGGGAAGCCTCGTGGCTTCCCCCTCCGCTATCTTCCGCACTTCCTGCAGAACACAGGAAGCAGGATACTACTTCGCGGCGACGGGAATGGCCTGCACCGGCATCTCAACCGACGCACTCTTCATCCCAGATGCTGCACCGGACAGCGGCAACACCCGCTGATCCCCGGACGGCAACACCCGCACATATCCCCACTGGCCGGACTGCGAATACGGCAAGCGCTGGTTGCTGTACACATAGTCGCCCGGCAGACGGTACGGACCACCCGCCGAGGGGATAAAGGCATCGATCGTTTCAGAACCGGAGAACTCAACGACACTGATCTGGTCAGCGCCCCGCATGAACGGCTCGATCGGCCATTCGTGCTTCTCAACGCTGAACATCCCGTTCTGTTCGTTGCTCACGCCCAACACGTGGATACGGACAGGATCGCCTGCATGCGCCTCGATCAGCGGCGTCGCAGGATCCTCAGGCTTGTCCGCCTTGCACGGCTGGAACACCTTGCCCAACGAGCAACCCTGCTCTTCACGGAACTTGTACGGCTCAGATCGGTAATTCACACCGGTCAGACCCGCCACGTTTTGCACATACGGCATGAAGCTGGTACCGATGATGTTGTCCTCGTCCTGGAAGAACAAGGCCACGTCACGATAATTGGCTCTGGTCTCGTTGCCCGGCACCGAGCGATCGATGATCACGTCGGCTGCCCACGCATTCTTGTTCGAGAGATCAACGCCGGTCTTCGGGTCACGATACTTCGAGCCCTTCGGACCGACCACCACCGCACCGAACAAGCCGTTGCGAGGATTCGTCATCACATTGCCCCAGTCCCATACCAGCGAGGTCGTCTCGCCGTTGAACGGATCTGCATAGTACGTGTAGGACCGTTCGGCACCTGGCGCAATTGTCTGATCGCCTAAATTGTTGCCAATGTTGGCTCCCATCGAGTCCTTCGGATCGAAGGCCAAGCCGATCGCTGAGAAGGACGCCTTGCTGCCCTTCATCTTGTTCTTCAGATTGACCTTGACGCAATCCCCGACGTTCACGCGGAGCGTGAGCGGCATGGGCTGCGCACCGCCGGACACCTTGGCGACGTCTTCTTCCAAGGCGTAAATCTTCGCATCCGGATTGGCGATCTGGATCTTCCGCTCAAAGTCCACTTCGATGGACTCAGGCGCCTTGGCATTGAACTTCATGGATGGGTAGTCCAAAGCCACTACGTTGAAACTCTTTACCGGAGCGTCAGCCGGACAAACCGGCAACGCCTTCGGGATCTCACCCTTGAGGGAGAACCCGGCCGGCAACTTCTTCAGATCGGCCTGTTCCTTGTCATAGACACGGATGATGCCCCAACCACCCTCAGAGAACTTCGACGACCGGCCGTTGAAGTGGAGGTAGTCACCGGCTTGATGCCGTGATCCACCCGCCTCAGGCACCACGAGGTCATAGCGCTCTGCGATACCAACGTGGATTGAATTCTTCCGATTGGCATCCGACGCATACCGCTCTGTCCAAAACGTGTGGCCTGAAAGGGTCCAGACCATCGACTCATTCATAAGGGTGTGCAGGAGACGGAACACCATCGTGTCTCCAACATAGGCCCTCAAGGTCGGCGTATAGGGATCGCCGTGGATTTGGCTGTTGAACGCCTGTGACACATCCGGGTTGGTCGCCAACCGCTGCGCGATCGGCGCTGCCCTGAAGTTCAAGCCGCTGCCGGTGGTGTGGGTTCCACCGTTCAGGAACGGCATCGGCGTCATGTAGAGCTTCTCCGGCATCATGAACGACACGGTCTTGCCCGCCTCGAGCGCCACTTCAATCGGCTGCCCGGGAGGATTGCCCGCAGTCACGATATTGACGGTGTGCGGCACAGTGTCGTGCAATTGCACCATCAATTCACGGAAGCTGTTGTTCACGCCATGGCCCACCGGCTCGTTGGTGTGAATGTCCGCAATCGGTCCGCTGCGGATCGGCTTGCCGGTCTTCGCATCATGATAGGTCGATCCGACCGGCTCGGCGATGAAGGTGCCGAACCCGCCATGCGGCCAGGTGGTCGCGCCGAACGCATGGTCGTGCCAGAACACGGTCCCAACGTCCGCATCGACCCAGAACCGCTGACGAACGAACTCCACCGTCACGATGTCGTTCGCCGGATGATCGTTCTTCAAGCCCTTCGCCAAGGTGATCGCGTTCCCGTTAATCGCCTTGATGCGGGACACTTCATTGCCCTTCACGTTGTCGGCACCGACGAGGATCAAGGTGCCCACGTGATACTGCTTGGCATTCTTCACCGTGATACTGGTCGCGCCCTTCTTGGCCGCGGCTGTCAACACGGTGTTCATCGGGGCCGGGAGCCCCTTCTTGTTCTTCTTCTCCAGCATGGTGAACGGGCGAACCGACTGCTCGTAGGAAAAACCGGTGATGACGCCGTCCGACGCCTGGTTGTCGAACTGCAGGAAGTGCCAGTGGGTGTTGATCTTGGACGACTGGAAGTTTGTGTAGTCGTCGTCGTCCCACTCGCTGGTCAGTGTCCAGTCCAAGCAATCATAGATGTTGCCGCGGACCACCAACGGATACTTCAGATCGTCGTTGGCGCGGATCGCCGCTTCTTCTTCATGGAGCACGTAGATCAAGCCGTTCGGATCGACCACAGCTGGCTCTTTCCCCTGGGCCTTGGCGATCTTGATCGGCATCTTCACAAAGTGCACGTTGTAATGTTTACGACCCGCGTTCTCCGGACAAAGACTCCAGTTACCGTTCTCGCCTGGCAACGCCTGATCGACGCTCTCCTCACCGTTGGCATCGCGGCGGATCATCTCCAGCCAAGGCGCGCCCACGTGGTTCGGGGAGAACATCACACGACGACCGAAATGCGGCGTCAGATGCGGCCACGCCACTTTCCCGGTCAACTGTTCGAACATGATCGGGTGCCGCTTACCCGGATGGGTGGACTTGTACTTTGGATTATCGATTTCGCTCTCCCGTTCGCTCATCGCGACGCTGCCGTTCCACGTCCAATCCAACACGGTGGCATCGTAGGACTGCGTCTGGCCCTTCTCGTCATCCTTGTGGCCAGGCTTGCCCATCGTCGGGAGCTGCATCTCTACCCAGTCCTTGATAGTGACTGTGGCTGGGTTTGACTTCCAATCGCTCTTGCCCTTCTCGACGATCTTGAACTGCTTACCGAACCAATCGACCGTCTGGCCGACCAGTTTGTCGGATGAAATCGGGGTTCTGATGCGGCCCTTGCGATCCGGCAATTCACGAAGATCCGGCATCACATCGTTCCGCAGATCACCCTGCTGGATCGTGTTGTACACGCGCCAGTAGCCCCACATGCCCGCCACATAGTGGTGCGCGACGTGGCAGTGGAAGAGAAAGTCGCCGGCCAGCTGCTGGCAAAGACCGGAACCGCATTCCGTTTCCAGGTCGAGCGCTTCTGACGGGCCGATGACTTCGACGTCGACACGGTCGGTTTTCGCTCGAATCACGGGATACTTCACCGGTCCATTGACCGCCGTGGCCCAGAGGTTCATGTCATCGATCGCCCGCGGACTGCGCGGCCACCGGATGGTTCCACCGTGCGGATGGTGGCTGTGGAACACTTCCGACCCACCGTGTACCAAGCGGAACTTGGCCGGGTCGCCCATATAGGAACGAGGAATCGTCGGGGAAGGATCGCCGAAGGTATAGGAGCTATAGCCCATCGACTCGTCCTCGAAGCCGAAGTATTCGTGCTGCACGTGCATGTTGTTGATGCCAAACGGCTCGCTGCGATAATTGATCGCGCGGCCGCCCGGACGATAGGCATCGGTCAACGGATCGCGCTGCGGAAGGAAGTCGCCCTTTTTGTTGAGTGGACGAAACGCTTCGTCGCCGACTTCGTGGTAATAGAGCACAAACTCGCGGAAGTCCGGACCGGTGCCGTTCTTGATCATGACCTGCCAGCCGCTGGTGGCTGGAGTCGGCTCGCCGCTGCCGAGTGGTTCCCAATAGGAGGAGCCACGGGGCTCGACGACGAATGAACCGAACATGCCCATCACGGTCAGCTCACGGTCGTTGCTGAAGGTATGGAACTGGCGGACACCCTCTTGCGTGTTCGGATGGATGTACCACTCAAACTCCCCGCTCTTATCCTTCGCAACAATCGAGTCCGGATTGGTGGTCATGGCCGAGGCGCCGGTGGCGCTCACCACCATGGATGAACCATGGATATGCAAGCTGACGTCTTCGCCGCCTTCCAGCTTGTTGCTCAACTTGATCTTGAGGCAGTCACCCTGGTTTGCACGGAGGGTCAATGGCTGAATCCACTGGGCCTGCACGCCGGGAATGACAGCTCCTGGATCGAAGCCTTCCTTGTCACGGGATTCCTTGTTCTTAGCTTCTTCCGCCCGCACCTTGTCGAGATTTTCGTCCAGCACGTACATGTAGCCTGGATAAAAATCGAGCCACTGATTGAGAGTGATCTCGACGTTGATCGCGGACACGTTGTACTGCTTCACCGGCGCGGTCGCGGGGCACTTGCCACCGCCCGTCATCGCCACCGGTTCAACACGAGGATCGGACACGAGCAGCATGTCCTGTCCACCCGCACCGTATTGGTGCATCATGGACTGGGTGTTGTACATGCCGGTATTGACGCCCTGTACCTGCGGATCATGGTTCATGTGCTCCATGACCCGCTGGTGCTGCTGCTCCACCATCGCCGACCGCTCGCCCTTCCCGGACATGGCGTCTTCGACGATCGTCTGACCTTTGAGTTGCTCCGCCCAGGCGGGGAGCTGATGGTTCATCGCCACATGTGGCGATGAGTTCTCAGCGGATGCCAGCGGAGCCCAGAGCAGGGCTACCGCCGCCATCGCGCCAAGCATGCGGGTGGGCACACAAACCCGTAGCGTGTGAGATAACATGGACCGGCCTCCTTGGTGTGATGAACGAAACAAAAACAAAAAACGCCGAACAGGAACAATGAAAACGTACGATTTATTTCAACCCTTCGCCCTTATGAAAAGTCGTGTCTCCTCCATTTTAGTAGGGCGGGAAGATACTGAACTTGGACCGCTCTGTCAATCCCCTCAACATCGCTCAACTCTGGGCCGAAAGAAAAATCTGACACGTGCCTCCATCCCTGCAAGGTGGGTCTTTCGACCTAGCACGAAAGGTCCTCATAACGTTCACTCGCCCGAGCAGTTTGTGAGATAATGTTTCTATGATCCTGAAAAAATGGCTCGTCGGTGACCCGCTCAAGACGGCACAGGCTTCTCACGAACGGCTGTCCAAAACACTCGCCCTTTCAATCTTTTCCTCCAATGCGATTTCTTCTGTCGCCTACGCCACAGAAGAAATCCTGCTGGTGCTGATCCTCGCAGGCACCGCCGCCGTTTCCTGGTCGATCCCTGTGAGCTTCGCCATCTTGTTCCTGACCGCAGTTCTGACCATCTCCTACCGTCAGATTATTTACGAATACCCTGGAGGGGGCGGCGCATACGTCGTCGCGAGGGTGAATTTCGGCGAGATTCCTGCTTTAGTCGCAGCCGGCGCATTGATGATCGATTACATTCTCACAGTCGCGGTCAGTGTCGCGGCCGGCATTGCCGCCCTCACTTCAGCTCTTCCAGCATTGTTTCCACACCGAGAAGCCTTAGGGCTTCTCGCTATTTTATTTATTGTCGTGATGAACCTGCGTGGGGTCCGAGAATCGGGAAAATTTTTTGCTGTCCCAACCTATTTTGCGATCGGCGCCCTCGGGCTCATGGTGCTCATCGGCACCTTCAAATCCTTCTTCAATCCAGGAGCTATCCCCACCGCTGCGCCAGTCGGATCTCAGGAGAGCGTCGACGGCGTAACGCTGTTTCTCATCCTACGCGCCTTTGCGGCAGGGTGCTCGGCTGTCACGGGAATGGAAGTTATTTCCAACGGTGTGAAAGCCTTTCGTCAACCGGAATCCAAGAATGCCGCCACCACGATGGTCTGGATGTCGGTGATCCTCGCATTTTTATTCATGGGCATCAGCTGGATGGCCTATCACTACGGCATTCTCGCCAAGGAAGATGAAACGGTCGTCTCCCAGTTGGCTCGCCTCACGTTCGGTACCGGGGCCATCTACTACACGATCCAGATCGGCACCATGCTCCTCCTGATCCTCGCGGCCAATAGTGCGTTCGCCGGCTTTCCCCACCTCTCTTCAATCCTGGCACGAGACGGGTTCATGCCCCATCAAATGGCCTCGTTCGGAGATCGCCTGGTGTTTTCAAACGGCATTCTGATTCTCGGATTTCTTGCCTGCCTGCTCCTCGTCCTCTTCCATGGCGATACCCACGCGCTGATTCCGTTGTATGCGATCGGCGTATTCGTGTCGTTTACGCTGTCTCAAGCCGGGATGGTGAAGAGTTGGTTGGTCAAGAAAGGCGAGCATTGGCGGAAGAAGTTAGTCGTCAACGGAATCGGCGCCGTGACGACCGGAGTCGCGACCGCCATAATTGCGTTGACCAAGTTCGTGCAGGGGGCGTGGATCGTCTTCTTACTCGTAGCGCTGCTCATTCTCATGTTTCGGAGCATTCGATCCCACTACAAAGCCGTGGCGGAACAGGTCTCGCTCTCGCGGGACACCCGCCCGCCCCGCCCCAGACGGAATCTTGTAGTGATCCCTATCGGCGGCGTCAACCGGGCAGTCATCAGTGCAGTCGACTATGCACGAAGCCGTGGGGGAGACATCCGAGCCGTCTTAGTTGATGTCGAAAAGGAAGAAACCGCCCTGGTAGAGATCCAGTGGGCTCAATGGGGGTGTGGTATCCCGCTCATTGTGCTCCCCTCTCCCTATCGATCCATCCTCCGGTCCCTGCTGGACTATATCGAAGAGCAGCGGCAGAAAGATCCGGACTGTTGGATTACCGTCGTCGTCCCTGAGATCTTGCCGGCCCGCTGGTGGCAAAACATTCTCCACAATCAGAGGGCGCTGCTCTTGAAGGCCTCGCTCCTGTTCAAAGACCGTGTCGTGCTGACCGATGTTCCGTTCCATCTGGCGAGGTGATGATGATAAGTAAAGAGTTGAAAGTAAAAAGTAAAAAGTTTGGACCCAGCTTTTGCCTTTACACTTTTGCTTTTTTACTTTGCCTGCCAGAAGGCCAGGCGCTTG
>JAHFES010000083.1 GCA_023248355.1 Nitrospiraceae bacterium | reverse complement strand
ACAGGACCATCAGTCCCGCCATCATTACTACTTTCATCGTAGTCATCATTTGTCCTCCGGCCTCTCTCTTCGTTTCTCGTCGTTCGTCGCTCGTGAAGCGTATCTCGCAAACAACATCTTCGCATCTCACATTTTCAAACGAACGACGCTTCACGAGTGACGCTTCACCGCTTTCGTGCGCTTCACGAACGATGCTTCACGAGATACCTACCGAAAACACGATGGGGGAGCTGCGTGTTACAGGCAGCTCCCCCATCAGGTGTTACACCATGTCCAACTCGCTTACTTCATCGCAGTTGGAATGGCCTGTGCTTCGGGCTGCACATCCGCCCGCTTGGTGCCCATCCCGTGAGCTCCCAGCGGTTGGATCCGGGAGTCGCCGGTCGGCAACACCCGGAGGTAGCCCCATTGCCCTGACTGCGTGTAGGGCAGCCGCGCATTGGACCACACGAAGTCTCCCACCTGACGATACGGTCCGCCCGCACCGCCACGGATGAAGACATCGAGTGTCTCAGACCCGGCGTATTCCACCACGCTGATCATATCGGCGCCCGGCATGTAGGGCTCGATCGGCCACTCGTGGCCTTCGACCGCAAACATGCCGTTTTGCTCGCTGTTGGCCCCGATCACGTGGATACGCACCGCATCACCGGCATGCGCCTCGATCAGAGGCGTGACCGGATCTTCGGGCTTGTCCACCACGCAGGGCTGGAAGATCTTCCCAAGCGAGCAGCCTTGCTCTTCACGGAACTTGTACGGTTCGGCGCGGTAGTTCACCGACGTCAAACCGGCCACGTTCTGCACATAGGGCATGAACGCGGTCCCGATGATGTTGTCCTCGTCTTGGAAGAAGAGGGCCACATCACGATAGTTCCGCTTGCCCACGTTCTCCGGCAGGCTGGCATCCACGATCACGTCAGCCCTCCAGGAGTTCTTCTGCGAAATATCGGCGCCTGTCACAGGGTCCCGATACTGGGATCCCTTCGCGCCGACGATGACTGCGCCATACAATCCGTTGCGCGGATTGACGACGATGTTGCCACCATCCCACACCAGCGACGTCGTTTCCTTGTTGGAAGGATGCGCATAGTAGGTGTAGGCGCGGCTCTCGCCCGGGCCAATGGTCTGATCGCCGCCGTTGTTGCCGACGTTCAGGCCCTGGCTGTCTTTTGGATCGAAGGACAATCCCGGCGCGAAGAACGACGCCCGGCTGGCCTTCATCTTGTTCTTGAGATGCACCTTGATGCAGTCACCAAGGTTGACGCGCAGCGTCAGCGGATTCGGTGTTGCTCCGCTGGCCACCGTCGTCGCTTCCTCTTCGAGCGCGTAGATCTTGCCTTCCGGCATAGTCATTTCGATCTTCCGCTCGAAGTCCACCTCGATTGCATCCGGCGCCTTCGGATTGAGCTTCATCGGGCGATCCAACGCCACGACATTGAAGCTCTTGACCGGAGCATCAGACGGACAGACTGAGCTGGGGGTCGCTGGAATCCCGAGAGGATTGGTCCCCTTGGGGAGCGGCTTCAGGTCCGTTGTTTCCTTATCGAGCACGCGGACGATGCCCCATCCACCTTCGGCGAAGTGCGAGCTTCGGCCGTTGAAGTGGATGTAGTCGCCCGGCATGCCCTGGAACCCACCGGCCTTGGTCACGAGATCATACCGCTCGGCGATCCCGACGTGGAGCGAGTACTTCCGATTGGCATCCGCCGCATACCGTTCCGAGAGGAAGGTATGGCCGGCGATCGTCCAAACGTGGGATTCGTTCATCAGCTGGTGCAACAGACGGAACACCATGGTGTCGCCCGTGTACGCCCGCAACAGCGGCGTACCCGGATCACCATGAATGGCGCTGCTGAACAGCTTCGACGTATCCGGATTGTTGGACAGACGTTGGGCAAACGGCGCCGCGCGGAAGTTAAACCCGCTGCCGGTCGTGTGCGTCCCGCCGTTAATGTACTTGTTCGGTGCGTTCAAGATCTTTTCAGGCATCTGGAACGACACCGTCTTGCCCGCTTCCAACGCCACCTCGACCGGCTGTCCCGGAGGATTACCGGCTTCGATGATGTTGACGGTATGCGGCACCGTGTCGTGGATGGAGACCATCAACTCACGGAAGCTGCCGCTGACACCGGCGCCGATCGGCTCGTTGCTGTGAATGTCCGCGATCGGACCGCTCCACACCAGCTTGCCATTCTTCGGATCGTGATACGTCGATCCGAATGGCTCCACGAGCGTCACGCCGAACCCGCCATGCGGCCAGGTCGTCGCGCCGAACGCGTGGTCATGCCAGAACACGGTTCCCAGATCCACGTCCACCCACCACCGATACCGCACAAACTCCGGCGACACGAGATCGCCCGCCGGATGGTTGTGCTTCAGCGGCTTGTTGAACGTGACACTGTCACCCTTGATCTCCTTGATCCGGACGACTTCCGAGCAGCTCTTATCCCGCGGCAGCGAGGCCGTGGCATCGTTGCCCTTCTCCAAACAGTCCATACCGACCATCAGCTCGGTATTCGGATGGAACAGAGCAGCACCGGGCGCCATTTGGATCTTGACCGACGTAGCCCCGGCTTTGGCGCCATCCACCAGTTTCGCCACCATTGGTGCAGGCAAACCATGCTTAATCTTCTTGCCCCACATCGTGAAGGGGCGCATCGACATTTCGTACTCCATACCCGAGATCACACCGTCCGAGTTCCCTGTATCGAACTGGAAGAAGTGAGGATGGATGTTGATCTTGGACGACTGGAAGTTGGTGTAATCGTCGTCGTCCCATTCGTTGGTGAGCAACAAGTCCACGCAGTCATACACATTGGCGCGAATGACCGCCGGAAGCTTGAGATCGTCATTGGCCCTGGTCAAACGCTCCTCCTCATGGAGCACGTAGATCAGACCGTCCTTGTCCACCATAGCCGGTTCCTTGCCTTGCTTCTTGGCGAGGGTAATGGGCATGCGGACAAAGTGAATGTTGTAGAGCTTCTGGTTGGCGTTCTCAGGACACAGACTCCAACGCCCATTCTCTCCCGGCTGTGCCGGCTCAGAAGTCCGCTCACCGTTCGCATCCTGGTGAATCGGTTCAAGCCAAGGCGCACCGCTGTGGTTCGCGGAGAACGGGTTCCGTTTCCCGAAGTGGGGCTTCAACAACGGCCATGCCATCTTCCCTGTCGTCGGATCGAACAGGATTGCAGGCCTGGTGCTGTCATCCCACTTAGCCGCGGCGGGGTACTTCGGATACTTCGCGGTGCTTTCCCGCTCACCGACGGCGACGTTGCCGTTCCACTTCCAGTCCCACACGGTTGCGTCATAGGCCATGATCTGGCCCTTTTCATCGTCCGTATGGCCTGGCTTGCCCTGGGCCGGAACGAACATTTCCACCCAATCCTTGATGTTCACGATGATCGGATCGGATTTCCAGTTCGTCTTCTGGCTCTTGTCGACGATCTTGAACGTCTTCCCGAACCAATCGACGGTCGCGCCGATCAGCTTGTCGGACGAGACACCCTGCTTCATCCGGCCCACACGATCCGGCAACTCACGCATGTCCGGCATCGAGTCGGTATGCGCCGAACCGACTTGGAGCGTGTTGTAGAACCGGCCGTACCCCCACATCCCCGCCACATAGTGGTGCGCGACGTGGCAGTGGTACAGGAATTCGCCCGCCAGGTGCTGGCAGCCTCCGCCACCGCACTCCGGCTCAAGGTCCAACGCTTCGGACGGGCCGATGACTTCCACGTCCACGCGATCGGACTTTGTCCGGACAACCGGATACTTCACCGGTCCATCCTGGCCCATCGCCCACATATTATTCGGCTCGGTGGCCGGGCTCCGCTGCCAGCGGATCGATCCGCTGTGCGGATGGTGGGAATGGAACACTTCGGATCCACCGTGCACCACCCGCCACTTGACCGGTTCGCCCAGATACCCACGCGCAATGGTAGTGGGAGGATCACCAAACGTATAGCCACTGTAGGCCATCGATTCATCCTCGAAGCCGAAATACTCGTGCTGCAGATGCATCTCACCGATGCCGAACGGCTCGCTGCGATAGTTTAACGCACGGCCACCCGGACGATAGGCGTCGGTCAAGGGATCGCGCTGGGGCAGGAAATCGCCCTTTTTATTCAGCGGCCGGAAGGCTTCGTCGCCGATTTCGTGATAGAAGATCACGAACTCGCGGAAGTCCGGTCCCGATCCGTTGTCGATCATGACCTGCCAGCCACTCTTCGTGTCAGGAGCAGAGCCCGTACCCAGTGCATCGAGGTACTTGGAACCCTTCGGTTCCACGATGAAGGCGCCGAAGAGACCCAATACGGTCAATTCGCGGTCATGACTATAGGAGTGGAACTGCCGCACCCCTTCCTGCATGTTCGGATGGATATACCATTCGAACTCCTGCGCCTTGCCCGGGGCCACGATGGACTCAGGATTCGTGGTCGTGGCGGGCTTGCCGGTCGCGCTCACAATCATGCTGGAGGCGCTGATGAACAGACTGCCATCCTCCCCCTCCATCTGATTGCGCAGCGTCATCTTCACGCAATCGCCCTGGTTGGCACGGATGACCAGCGGCTGAATCATGTCGCCCTGCAACCCCGTGGTGACGGCACCCGGATCAAATCCCTCTTTGTCGCGGGCCGCTTTGTTCTTGGCTTCCTCTGCACGGACCTTGGCGACATCCTCCGTATGCACGTACATGTACCCTGGATAGAAATCAAGCCACCGATTGAGCGTGATCTCGATGTTGATCATCGAGACGTCGTACTGCTTCGTCGGCACACCCGCCGGGCACTTGCCGCCGGACGCCATGACCGGCTCGCCCTTGGACGCATCCGACATGAGCAGGAAGCTACTGCCGTCCTGCCCCATATACTGGTGCATCATCGACATGTCATTGAACGCGCCGGATGTCTGTTGCGCCTTCCCGTCTTTCTGCGCCTGCTGCTCCAGCTTCTCCATCAGACGATGGTGCTGCATTTCCATCTTTTCCGCATTGCCGGCACGACCCTCGATGGCGTTTTCCACCACCGTCTGCCCCTTCAGCTGCTGTGTCCAGCCCGGCATCGCGACCGGTGTCGCATGGCCTTCATGCGACTGATCGCCTGGTCCCGCCGCAAACAGCCACGGTGTCGCCACCAGACTGCTTGCCAGCAAAACGCTTTGCAGCATCAGCGCCACACCCGTGCGCCTCTGCTTGCGTCTCGGTTGAAAAAGAAAAGACCTCATCTTGCGGCCTCCCCGGTTATACCCGCCATCATCGGCGGATTGGTTAAAACAATCGTCCCTCGTTGCTCGTGAATCGCTTGCGAACTACGCTTCACGAATAACGCTTCACGGCCTTTTGTATAAGAGCTGGTGAAGGCTTCCTTCTCGCGAAGGAGAGGGTCATTCGGAGGCCGGTCCAAAATCACCTACACCTCCACCAGCGATCGTTGCCTTGTCGCAACCCTTGTGCCGCAATTATCCACAACAGGCTGAATCGACGTATCGCGCTGGCAGGAGCGGTGATTATGGAATGTGGACCGAGAACAACGGTGAGGGCCGGCTGTAGCAAGAATCCAGTCGGTTAGACAACTCCGAGGGGGCGATCGACCATTACATTGAATTTCAACTAGTTAGACTGTCAAAATTATTGGACACAAAAAGCGAAGAATTGGGGCAGAGATGGGCAAACGGAACGCTATTGGATGTGGTACGTGCGCAGCTTATTGTACAGACTGGCCCGGCTAACCTTGAGCAGCTTGGCTGCTTGTAATCGATTTCCACCGGTCTTCTTGAGCGCATAAAGAATGCGGGTGCGCTCGGCTTGCGTGACCACATTACGAGTCACTGTGCGCAGGTCCTGGTCTTTGGGCGTGGAACCGAGCGCCACGAGATCTGTACAGGCGAGCGTTGGACCAGTGGTCGTCACCACAGCTCGCTCAATGTAGTGTTGTAACTCCCTGACATTTCCAGGCCACGCAGCCTCGCTCAGTGCCTGCATGACGTCTTCGGAGACATGTCGCACCGGTTGATGATGTCGCTTGCATGAGGCCACGACAAAATGCTCGACCAAGAGCGGAATATCGTCTGGCCGCTCGCGCAACGAAGGAAGATAGATCGGCAATACCGCCAACCGATAGTAGAGATCCTGTCGGAATGCTTTCACCTTGACCAATTCGCTAAGATCTTTGTTGGTCGCCGAGACGACCCGCACATCAATCCTGATCGGCTGATTCCCACCCACCCGTTTGATCTCTCCTTCTTGCAGGACACGCAACAGTTTCGCCTGAAAGGTTGCCGTCGTATCAGCGATCTCGTCCAAGAAGATGGTCCCGCCGTCCGCTTCTTCGAAGAGCCCTCGTTTGTTGGACGCGGCCCCGGTAAACGAACCCTTCATATGACCGAACAATTCGCTTTCGAGGAGCGTTTCCGGTAACGACCCGCAATCGACCACCACGAACGGCTGGTCACGGCGCGTGCTCAATCGGTGGATCGTCTTGGCGACCAGTTCTTTCCCTGTCCCGCTCTCACCCTGGATCAATACCGTGGCCTGGCTTTCCGCCACAAGCGCCAGCATATCGAACAGCTGCTGCATGGCCGAGCTACGACCGATCAGATCGCCCAACCGTTCCCGCAGCATTGCCGGGGGATGGTCCTGAGGCACGACCACCTCTGGTCGGTGCTCCCGCTTGGGTTGGACTTTGAACAATACGAGCATCGCGGCCACGCGTCCGTCGCTGGCGACGATGGGAAACGCCTGGTGCATCCCACAGGCAGCCCCATCCCCTCCGCTGGAACAGGAGACTGATTGGACTTCTGGCGATTCGAACACCTTGATGGCGGGGCAGGTTCCGCAGGGATCGCCTTGATGCGCAAACGCCTCATAGCATTTCGCCGAATGTGCGCGAGATTCGCCATCGGACCGTCCGGACCAGGCCGATTCATTGGCGTAGACGACGTTATGCTCACGATCCATTACGGCCACACGACCCGACAATCCACCCGCCAGCTGGCGAATGGCTTCAAGACGCGCCACCACAATTGGGTCGCTGAATGGAGAAATCGGGGGCACTATGGATCGAGATCCGGCCATCTCACGCTCTTCCTTCCTCGGCGCTATAATCCTACACGAGCATGAACAATTACTACCCCCCCGCCCTCGGAGGTCTAATGCGCGGCGCTGAGCAACTCTTTCACACAGGACTTGAGTTCCGACAGATGCACCGGCTTATTGAAGTAGGCCGTCGCTCCTGCTTGAAGCACGTCCGCTTTCGCCTTCTCATCGCCGAAGGCGGTCATCACGACAATGGGACAGTTCGGAGCAAACATTCGCAATCGGTTCACGTACTCTACTCCCCCAGCCGGCATACGAAGATCAGTAATCACCATATCCGGCATGGACTGAAGCATCGCTAGAAACGCCTCATCCCCATCGCGGGCTTCCCGCAATTGATACCCCTCGTTCCACAACTCGTCGAAGAGGAGGTTCCGCATCTCTTGGTCGTCCTCAACCACCAGCACGGTTGGCCTTTTCCATCCCACAAGTACACCTTCCTTACGTCACCACACACAGCCTGTGAAACCATGCTAACGCAAAGGGAATGCCACCAAATCAGACAAGGACTCTCATCCGAGAACCGCCGTTTTGCAGGGAATTTTCGCGAGGAGACGCCTCCTGGCAGAACTTAGGTGGCGAGAAAGACCCCACCGATAGGCACGCGGTCTGTTGCGAGATGCCACAGCAGAGGCTCGAGGCCAGAGACACGAGGCGAGCGGACAGCAAGATTCTGGACCCCTTGCCTCTAGCCACTTGCCTGGCACCCGCATGGATGGCTGATAGCTGGCAGCTATGGGCTCCGGGGCAATAGAACCGTGAACGTGGTGCCCTTCTCCGGCTCGCTCTCGACGGCAATAGAACCTTGGTGTTCTTCGATGATGCCCTTGACCACAGTGAGGCCCAAGCCGGTGCCTTTCCCGAATTCTTTGGTGGTGAAGAAGGGCTCAAAAATTTTCTTGACGACCTCTGGGAAAATCCCATGGCCCGTATCAGCCACCGTGAGCATGACCATGTCGTTGGCTCGTTCCATCCCCACACGCAAGGCCCCCCCATCGGGCATCGCATGGACCGCGTTCATGATGAGATTGATCAAGACCTGGCTCATCTGATCGGCATCGGCCAGCACCGGCGGGCACTGCTCATCCAGCCGCAATTCGACCTGGATCCGGTTTCTGGCCAGTCGCTCCTGAAAGATCTCGATACTGTTTTCGACAACCGCTTTCAGATCCAGCGGCCGCCGCTCCGGCGCTTGCCGCCGGGCAAACGAGAGCAGCTGATTCATCACCTTCGTGATCCGCTCGACCTGCGTCACAATCGTCTGCAGCCCCTTTTTGATCGGCTCTTCCTTCACCCGATCCATCAGATATTCTGCGCGTCCGAGAATGACATTCATCGGCGTCCCAATTTCGTGCGCCATCCCGGACGCCACGGTGCCGAGCTCAGCCAGTCGTTCCGCTTTCTTGAGCTGCTCCTGCATCTGGATCCGCTCACTGACGTCCCGCACCACCACCTCGATGCCGACCCCCTCTTGATCGACAAAGCGCGCAGCCACCACTTCAACATCCACCACGCTGCCGTCCACTCGAATAAATCGTTCTTCTGCAGGGATGACCTGTTCCCCATCGTGCACAATCCGACGGGTCCGATGTTTGACCCCTTCGACATGTTCGGGATGGATAAAGTCGAACGGGGAGCGCCCGACCACTTGTTCAGGGCTGGTCGCCCCCAGCAAGGCCAGACCTTCCTGATTGGCAAACACGATCTTCTCCCCTCGATGGACAAAGATCGCGACAGGCGAGACTTCCACCAGCCGCCGATAGCGTTCTTCGCTCTGCATGAGCAATTCTTCGGCGCGCTTCCGCTCCGTAATGTCCCGAAGAACAACCGTATAAAACCGCTTGCCTTCAATGCTGATTTGCGAGATGGCGGCTTCGACCGGAAATTCTTCCCCGTTGGCACGAAGCCCCCTAATAATCCCAAGCGCCCCCATTCTTCGGCTCGTCACCCCCGACTGTGCAAAGTCCCTCACATGGCCGTGATGCCCCTCGCGAAAGCGCGCGGGAATGAATCGCTCAATCGATTGCCCGATCGCTTCGCGAGCCGGGCACCGAAACATCTGTTCGGCTGCCTGGTTGAACAACAAGACCTGCTGCTTCTCATCGACGGTGAGGATCGCATCCATGGCCGATTGGATAATGCCTTCCAACCGCAGACTGCTGAGCAGCAATTCCCGCGCGGCTTGCGACTCGCGATGAAGCGCACCCGTCAAACTCGATTCCGCCAATTCCCGAGCTGCCACGGCGGCTTCACGACGGGTTTCTGCCTGCAACCTCGCGGCCTCTGCCCCGACCAAGAATGCCTGGGCTCTTTTCTGTCTGACCATCAACCAGGTAAACGCCCACATCACCAACATGCCGAGAAACCGATTGAACAGGGCGACCCACGGATGGATATCGCTCGGTGAGAGATAGCCTCCCACCGCCGTGAGGAGCGTTGCGAGAGCGGCAAAATAGTACGGATCGCGTTCACGCGGAGACTGCAACATCACGACGAGCGGGATGAAATAGAGTAACCAGTCTGCCCACCCAAGCGGCGTGAGCACATCGAGAATGAAGATGGCTACCGTCAACACGAGGACGGCGCCGGATTCGACCATGATTACTTTGTGCGTCGATGCATTCACGGTGATCCAGCAGCACTGGGCGGCGGAGATGGCGGCATCACGTCAACGATCACTTTGTGTGTCGATGCATTCACGGTAATCCAAGGCAACCAGGTGGGAGCGGTCTACTCGTGGGTCTTCCCCTCTTCGATTTCGCCAAGCTTCCGATACAGCGTCTTCCGGTCAATCCCCAGCGCGTGCGCGGCTTGATACTTATTTCCACCCATTTTCTCCAAGATCTTCAGAATATACTCCTTTTCCACCGCTTCCAACGGCAGCGTCCGTTCAGCTGCCTCGTCGAGGACGCGCCGGTCCCCGCGTGATCCCTGAACGGCTGGGGGTAAATCTTCGGACATGATTTTTTCGCTACGGCTCAGTGTCACTCCCCGCTCGACGACATTCTCCAATTCACGGACGTTGCCGGGCCACCCATAGTCCATCAACATGGCCAACGCAGATTCGCTGACGCCCTTCACGTCTTTCCTGCGGGCGTCGCCGCACTTTTTCAAAAAGGCTTCGACCAAGAGTGGAATATCTTCCCGGCGGTCGCGGAGAGGCGGCAACTTCAATTCAATCACGTTCAGCCGATAGTAGAGATCGTCCCGAAACCGCTTGGCTTTGATTTCCTCGCCAAGATTCAGGTTGGTCGCGGCAATGATCCGCACATCGACGGAGACCGGTTTATTGGCGCCGACCCGCCGGATTTCTCTCTCCTGGATCGCGCGCAACAATTTTGATTGAAGCATAATAGGGAGTTCGCTGATCTCGTCAAGAAACAGCGTTCCCTTCTGAGCCTCCTCAAACAGACCACGCTTGTCCATCTTCGCGTCGGTGAAGGACCCTCGCATGTGCCCGAACAGCTCGCTCTCCAGCAACTGCTCTGGAATGGCCGCGCAATTGACGGGGATGAACGGCGCATCCCGCCGATCGCTATTGTAATGGATCGCCTTGGCGACCAGTTCCTTCCCCGTCCCGCTTTCTCCCGTGATGAGGACATTGGTGGGGCTATCCGCAATCCGACGGATCAGATCGAACACGGCCTGGATGGCTTTGCTCTTCCCCAGAATGTGGTGAAAGCTGTACTCCTTGTGGACTTCCTTGCGCAGCCGACTGACCTCACGCCGTAGCGAGGCCTCGCGGATTACTCGCTCGACGACCCGGACCAACTCTTCGGTCTTCACCGGCTTCGTCAGATAGTCACTGGCGCCATGCTTCATTGCCTCAACGGCCGTTTCGACTGACCCAAAGGCGGTCATGAGGATCACGCTGACGTCCGGAAACCCACGTTTGATTTCCGCCAGTAAGTCGATTCCCTGCATGCCTTTCATGCGAAGATCCGTGAGCACGACGGCATAATCCTCTTCGCCTAAGCGCTTCAGCGCCTCCTCGCCGCTGCCGGCCGTGGTCACTTGATGGCCCCGATCTTTCAGCATGTCGTAGGCCAACTCCCGCATGTCGGCATCGTCATCGACAACCAGAATCGCGCCCCATTCTTCCGTCATCTTGCGCTCCAATGTGGCAGGGAAGAGAGATAGAGGCTATCCTCCTTCAGGGAGAGGATCAAGCCTTTCTTGCCCCTATTTGCAACGGCACACCTTACCATTTGGAGCATAACGCCCCATTTTGTCGGATCTTAGCGTACGATTTGTGTAGATTTGCAAGGGCAGGGCCAGAGCGCCCTC
>JAHFES010000153.1 GCA_023248355.1 Nitrospiraceae bacterium | reverse complement strand
AGCTCCGCATCCCATTCTTTGAAGGTGCCCAAATCGATCAACAATCCAATCCGCTCCATGACCGAAATGGGGAAATGATAGTCGCATTTCGGACACACCTTATTATTGCGATCGACTTCCTTGCGATAGACGATTTCTCGGCAGTGGTTACATTTCAGCCACATCCCCTCGCTGCCCTTGGAACGTGGAGGCGCCGCAGAGTCGGCTGATTTTTCCTTTTTGAACCAGGCCATGATCGTGTCCCTTGTTCGGTCCTATTGTAACCGGCATGGGTCTGCCACTGATCGTGCAGAATAGCACAGCCCTACACACGACGCACGTGCAAACAGCGCGCGCGCTCAATACCCCGCAACCGCCGATGACAGCTTCACCAACATCCACACACCCACACATAGGCTAGCCACGCTGGCCAACCCCTGCAGCGCCACAAAGAGACGGCGGCTGACCGTCAGCGAACAGACCAACGGCAGACTGATCGTCAGTCCGATCGCCATCATCCCTGCAATCGACCCCATGCCGAAGACCGCGATCGACAAGAGCCCGGTCCCCAGTTCCTGTGTGGTCGAAAGGACCATGAGCATCAGCGCCGCCGAACCAGCCAGTCCGTGCGCCATACCGATACAGAGCGGGCGAACGGAGTCGGCCATCCAATGCCGATGTCGATGATCCTCTTGCCGTTGATGGCTGTGAAGATGCACATGCCGTTCGCCGTCATGCTGATGGCTGTGCAGGTGCCATCGCTCCCGATACAACTTGAGCGCCAACGTCCAGCCCAATACGATCAACAGAATTCCCACTCCGGATTCAGCGATGATCTCGAATTGTTCAGGAATATGAAGCCCCCAGGCCAGTACGACCGCTCCCACGATCATCAAGGTCAGCGTATGGCCAACACCCCACCACAAGCCGATGGCGCTGGACGCTCGCAGTGATGGCCGCTCAGCAAGCACCGTCGAGACCGCGGCGAGATGATCGGCATCGAGCGCATGCCGAAGCCCAAGCAGGAACCCGACACCCAGCAATGTAAAGAATTCTGTTTCTGGCATGAAAACCCCTGCCCGTTAGCAGGGCGAACGGGCATGTACTGGCGGGGTGGATCACCCGCCGCGCGCGTGCATCTCGAGGTGTGGATCTTCACGGAGCCGATCGATTCCAATCAGCCCGCCATCGCGCAGCCCCACTCGTTCGAGCGCCTTGCGCTCTTCCGCTCCGCGATCTCGACGAGCTTCCCAGCCGGCCCGGATCATACTCCGCATCTCGTCAGCACTCGCGCCCATGCGAAGCGGCTTGCGCAAATCCGTACCCGATGACGCGTAGAGGCAGAGGTACCACATGCCATCAGCGGTGAGACGGCTGCGGTCACACAGCGCGCAGAAGGGCGTCGTCGTTGAAGGAATAATTCCAAAGCTCGTGCCATCCGGCAAGAGAAATCGTTGCGCCGGAGCTGCGCCACGTTCCGGCAGCGGCACGATCGGACCATAGTGTTGGCTCAACTGATCCAGGATCATGGATCGAGAGAACACTTTCTCCATGGCCCACGCGTTCGCCCCACCGACATCCATGTACTCGATGAAGCGCACCTCGGCCTGATAGTGCTTGGCGAACTCGATCAAGCCGACCAGCTCATCATCGTTAAACCCACGAATGACCACCGTGTCGAGCTTGAGATTCGTAAAGCCCACTTTCCCGACCGACTCAATGCCTTCGATGACTCTGGCGAACTCATCCCGCCTCGTCAGCTGGCGAAAGCGCTCAGGCCTGAGCGTATCCAAGCTCACCGTGACCCGATGGAGCCCCGCGTCGTAGAGCTCCTGCGCTTGATTCGCTAAGAGAATCCCATTCGTCGTAAGCGCGATCTCCGTGATGCGCCGATCGTGTAGTAAGAGCCGCACAAGCCGGGAGAGATCCCGCCGCAACAGCGGCTCGCCACCCGTCAGTCGAACCTTGTCGACCCCCAAATCTGAAAAATATCCGGTGAGCGTGGCCATTTCTTCAAAGGTGAAGACATCCTCACGCGGGAGCCACACATAGTCTTCTTCCGGCATGCAGTACTGGCAGCGCAGATTGCAGCGGTCTGTGACAGACAACCGCAAACTCTTGAGCGGGCGATCATAGGTATCGACCACTGTTGAATATGAGGCACTCTCAGGTAATTGCGACATGATCTTTTACTCAACACTCATCACGCGTCACTCGTCACGCGCTATGGGTGTTCCTCGACCCAGACCTCCCCTTCGGGCGTATGTTCAAGTTTCCAAATTGGGGTGATCTGCTTCAACTCATCGATCGCCCATTTGCATGCGCGAAAGGCCTCCGCGCGATGCTCGGCTCCGGCGATGATCAGCACAATGTTTTCGCCGATCGTGATTTCTCCATACCGATGGATGATCAGAAGTTCAAGAATGTCGAAGTCTTTCAGCGCCCGTTCGCGGATTTCGCGCAATGTCTTTTGCGCCATCCCTTCATAGTACTCAAAGGTGATGCTATCGACATCCCGCCCTTTGGAGCGATCCCGGGCAATGCCCAGAAACGTCGCGATCCCGCCGATCCGCTTTGACCGGCTCTTCACGCGATCGAGTTCCTGATCGATGGAAAAATTCTCCCGCTGCACGCGAACAAATTGAGCGTCATCAAGCTGCCCTTCCACCGGTGCACCTCCAGCAAACGGGGGCAACAGCGCGATTTCGTCGCCGTCTCGAATTTCCGTCTCCTCGTGGGCAATCTCCTGATTGACCGACACCAGGACCTTCTTCTTATGGATCAACTCCCCGATCTGCGGATACCCGCCATCGAGAAGCTCAACCAAATCTTTCACTCGTCGTCCATTCGTCAATGCCAGCGAGAGGGAACCCTGATTCCCTGCCAGCAGCTTCGTCATGCCGAATAGCTTGATCGTGACCATGATTCGCCAGCCTCAGCCCTGCCTCTGGTAGGTCCCCGATTTGCCGCCGGACTTTGAGAGCAGACACACATTGCTGAAGCTCATGCCACGATCAATCGCCTTGCACATATCGTAGATCGTGAGCGCCGCCACCGAGGCTGCCGTCATCGCTTCCATCTCAACGCCGGTTTGCCCCGTAGTTTTCACCATGGCGAAGATGCTGATGGCGCAGAGGCCGTCTTGATTCGGCTGGGATTCTTCTTTGAAGGAAATATCGACGCTGGTGATGAGGAGAGGATGGCACATAGGGATGAGGTCCGGGGTCTTTTTGGCCCCCATCACTCCGGCGACTTGAGCCACTGCCAGGACATCGCCCTTGGCAATCTTGCCGCGCTGGATCTTCTCCAACGTAGCAGGCAGCATGAAAACGGTCGCTTGCGCCGTCCCAACCCGTTCGGTCGAGTCTTTGGCGCTGACATCGACCATCCGCGCACGGCCCGACTCATTGAAGTGTGTAAACTCAGCCATTTCTCTCGATGAATCAGCTGGTTATGCTTGCGCCGGTCGTAATTATAGGGGCCGCAGGAAAAGGGAGTCAAGGGAGGAGAGGGGGGTGCCGTGTCGGACTGACTGCCAGCTTTGTGTCTCCCGAAACGACCCTTCCGGACGAGGCCACGTGGAAACCTTCGGAAATTCCCTCGAAGACTCGGTCAGTTTCCGCTTTCCTTCACGGCCTTGTCTC
>JAHFES010000082.1 GCA_023248355.1 Nitrospiraceae bacterium | reverse complement strand
GCGCCGAGCGATTCCGCGAAGAGCGCCAACACCGGCATCCGCACCATGTTATAGCTGATGAAACAGAAGATGCCGATGGTGCAGAGCAACGTGAAGCTGCGTGACGTCGTCATGGGGAAGTCGTCCTGGATGGGGCAGCGCCGCTGGAATGGGACAGATTTTCCAGCGCGTGTTTCAAGAAGACCGCCTCGTCGGAGGATAACGCAGGTGATTTCGTCGCCTCGGACAACACTCGATCAGGCTGTTGCCGCATCACCTGACTCAAGCGATTGACGGAATCGATACCCTTCACCAACTTCCGCGTCACCGTGCTACCAACGAGCGGACGAAGCAGCGAGATGATTCCTGATAACAGACGATTGTCCAATCTAGTATAGAAAACCAACGTGTTGACCATTGCCTCTGTTCCATCTGCGGCTGTGACCTGATTCATCTTGAGCAGCACCACGGCCTTCCCGCTGATGTGCGGGAGGAACCGGCTGTTGTGAGACCCTTCCAGATAATAGACCCTGCTGGTGCGATCCTGGTAGACGAGTTGGACGATCCCCTCTGTCCCCTCGCCGTCGTTGCCCCAATAGCGACCAGGGCTTCGCATCTCTGATTGGTAGGGTGCGATGCCGAGGCGATTGACCAAGGCGGCAGCCATGGGTGGATGGTCCAAGAGATAGAGATAGACCGCCTCAGGCAACGGTATTTGTAGCGGCCCAAGCTTGTTCGCCGTTGTGTAGTGGCTGATGATCGGTTGTAGCCGGCAGGCCCAGTCTGCCTCAACCTGTTCCACTGGAAAGGTTACCCCTGCATGCTGGGATGGCAAGGAGCAAGTCTCCGATTGGGCCGGGCCTGAATACATGGCAGTACCCAGCCCGATCATGACCATCAAAGACAGCGAGCCAGCCCTCCACGGACAGAACCACCCACGGATCATGATGGCTGCTTTCGAACCTGGATCGCGAGATGGATCGGAAAGAGTTGCCGAGGATCTTGTCGCAGGCGCGCCTGCCGCAGCAAGGTTTCAAGCGACAGCGTGACAGGTCCCTCAAACGAGACCTGTCCATTCGTGAGTACGGTGAGCGGCTGTGAGACGTCGATGAGCTGATCGTTCAAGAAGAGGCTGTAGCGCTGGACTCGCTCGGCCTTCACCTCGATGCGGTTGGGCGCCACAATTTCAGCATCGAGTTTCGCATATTCACGGCGCTTGATCTGGTCGTCGCGCTTACTCACCAGATCTTCTGAAAAAGCAGCGATGGGATCGGTGGATTCCAGGCGCAGCCAGTTGAATGGTTGGAAGTGACTCGCCTCGCGCACCAGGGTCAGCCTCTTCGGCAACGGCTCCCGACGCTGGCGATTCAACCACGTCACCAAATCCGGCAACTCTTCTCTCGGAAAGTAATGGCCCCCGGCCATGGGATGCTCGCCTTGATGCTCACGGTACACGTGGGGATAGCCAAGAACAGCCAGTTCGCGCGAAATCGAACGACTCAATTCCACCGGCATGACCTGATCCTTCGCCCCATGAATGATGTAGATCGGCGTATTGCGGAGATTGGCCAAGAACGGCATGAGGACATCGTCCAGCCCACTCGCCATCGGCGCGATGCCCGCAAACAACGGGGCATGGTGCATGCCGATCAACCAGGCGCCGATCCCGCCGTTCGACATGCCCGTGAGAAACACCCGATCGGGATCGACATGATAGCGACGGAATACAAACTGGATCGTCGCCAACACGAGTTCCTCTGCACCCCTCGTGAACCATGCGCCTGATGGATAGGTCGGACAGGCCAGCAGATACTCGTCTCCCAACCGTGCCTGCCATCGTTCCAGATAGACATCGCCTGTGAATCCTGCGCCGTGCAGGCAGACGACAAGCCCATACCCCTTTGATGGCTGGTAGGTCAGCGGAATCGAGAGGGACAGGGGATAAGCTCGCCCTTGTATGGTGATGCGTTCCTCCGGAAGCGTGCCGATCGGCTGCGATTGATAGGCCCGATCGGTTTGCATGATGCGGCTGACGTGGTCAACCGTGGCATCGGCATGAGCCTGAATCGTACGAAGCAGGCGGTCGGCCTCGTCGCTGTCGGCCGCATCGAGATAGTGAAAGACGAGGGACGCGAGGCTCTCGGGAGCCGGCGCAGTCGGCTGAGCGATACTGAGACCAGCGCCACAGAGGACATGCGTGACAAGGATGAGGCAACAAACCCGGTTGCTCACACATCACCTTCCACGACGACGTCGCCACCGACCGACCGTGTGCGCACATGATGCAGCTTCAACGCCTGCCCGAGTCGCGCGGGGCTCTTCCCTCCGATGACGCCCTTGGCGTTGCGCCCACCCAAGAGCGCAGGAGCCATATAGAGCCGGACATGATTGACCAGCTTGGCCGTCAGCATCGCCGCATTCATTTCGCTGCCACCTTCGAGGAGGAGCGACGTGATCCCGCGTCGTCCGAGTTCCTTGAGGAGGGCAGGTAATGAGACGCGTCCACGAGCAGCCGGCAGGGAGATGATTTCAATGCCCTTCTTCTGAAGCGCCTGCCGCCGAGCTGCCGGGGCTAACTGAGTCGTCGCGACGAGCGTCTTGGCTTGATCTTGCCGCGTCATCACCTGCGTATTCAATGGAATCCGCAGCTTGCTATCGACGACGATACGAAGCGGCTGCCGTGACGCCAACTTCTTGAAGTGAGGACCGGTTCTGGCTGTCAGCGACGGATTGTCGGAGAGCACCGTGCCCACGCCAACCAGCACCGCATCCACCTGTCCACGGAGTTGATGGACTTCCTGACGAGATTGCTGGCTGGTAATCCACTGCGACTCACCTGAGGCGGTGGCAATCTGTCCGTCGAGCGTCATCCCGGCTTTCAGCGTGACATAGGGACGCTTCGTCTTGATCCAATGGGAGTAGGCCTTGTTCAACGCCTCAGCCTCGCGGCGGGCCACGCCGATCGTCACCGAGAGTCCGGCCCGGCGAAGCTGTGCGACTCCCCTTCCCTTCACCAAGGAATTGGGATCGCCCATCGCAATGACGACGCGTCGAACACCCGACTGGATGACATCAGGCACGCAGGGCGGCGTTCGCTTCTTGAGATGGCAACAGGGTTCGAGCGTGACATAGAGCGTGGCGCCACGCGCACGGGTTCCGGCTTGTCGAAGAGCGAGAATTTCTGCGTGAGGCTGACCGGGGCGGAGATGAAACCCCTGACCGACGATCCGGCCTTGTTTCACGACCACGGCCCCGACCATGGGATTGGGACTTGTCGTCCCCTGGCCTTTCGCCGCGAGGCAAAGAGCCAGAGTCATGTCACGAAGATCCTGTGCGCGGCTGGTCACCGCTTCTTGCGAGCGACGCGGGATCGGCTCCGGTTGGTCCGTGCCGGCTTCGTCGACTTCGCTCGTGACGGAGCAGAGGGCTTGGCAGCTTTCTTCGCATCGGCTTCTGCCAAGGCGGCATGCGCCGCAGCAAGCCGGGCAATCCCTACTCGATAGGGTGAGCAGCTGACGTAGTCCAATCCCAGCTGATGGCAAAACTCGACGGAACTCGGATCGCCGCCATGCTCGCCGCAAATACCGAGCTTGATACCGGGTCTGGTCTTGCGACCGCCGATGATCGCGAGCCTCATCAGCGCCCCCACCCCCTCCCGATCGAGGACGGCAAAGGGATCCGATTCCAGAATGTTCACGGTCCGATAGTGATCGATAAACTTTGCGGCATCGTCGCGGGAGAATCCGAAGGTCGTCTGCGTCAAGTCGTTCGTGCCGAACGAGAAGAATTCCGCCTCCTCGGCGATACGGTCGGCGGTCACGGCGGCACGCGGCAACTCGATCATGGTCCCGACGAGGTAGGAGAGCTTCACGTTGCAGCGCTTCATCGTCTCCTGTGCGACCTCGCGGATCAGATCTTTCTGCGACTTCATTTCAGACACCATGCCGACGAGCGGAATCATAATCTCCGGCACGATCTTCTTGCCTTCTTTGGACATCTCGCAGGCCGCTTCCATGATCGCACGCGCCTGCATGCGCGTGATCTCCGGCATCGTAATTCCAAGCCGGCAGCCACGGAGCCCCAGCATCGGATTGAATTCATGCAGCTCTTCGACGCGCGCCAAGAGCCGACGTTGTTCTTCCAGCTTGGCCCCATCCTTCCCCGTCAATTCGAGCTGCGCGATTTCGACCATCAACTCTTCGCGCTTCGGCAAGAATTCGTGGAGGGGGGGATCGAGCAAACGAATGGTGACCGGAAACCCCTGCATTTCCCGATAGAGCCCGATAAAATCCTGCTTCTGAAGCGGCAGGAGCTGATCGAGATACTTTTCGCGCTCTTCTTTCGTCCGCGCCAGGATCATCTTCTGCATGATCGGGATGCGATCCTCGGCAAAGAACATGTGCTCGGTGCGGCAGAGGCCGATGCCTTCTGCGCCGAATCCTCGCGCAATGTTGGCTTGCTCCGGCACATCGGCGTTGGCCCGCACTCGAAGCGTTCGGAAGCGATCGGCCCAGGACAGAATCGTGGAAAACCGTT
Organism: Nitrospiraceae bacterium; assembly: GCA_023248355.1. Taxonomy (GTDB): domain Bacteria; phylum Nitrospirota; class Nitrospiria; order Nitrospirales; family Nitrospiraceae; genus Nitrospira_D. The sequence goes on along the minus strand of JAHFES010000082.1, from coordinate 6,940 downwards.
GATACTTGTCCGACTTTTTCGGATCGAGCTTGCCCTGGATGACCTGAATGATTTCTGACTCGACGACTGGAATATCACCTTCATAGACGTTGCCGGTCGAACCATTGATCGACAGGTAATCGCCCTCACGGAACGTCTTCGCGCCGATCCTCACGGTTTGGCTATCGAAGACTTCCACCGCATCGCAACCGGCCACGCAGACCTTGCCCATCTGACGGGCAACGACTGCGGCGTGCGAGGTCATCCCGCCGCGCGCAGTCAAGAATCCTGCCGCTGCGTTCATGCCATGGATATCGTCGGGGCTGGTTTCCTGCCGGACCAACACCACACGGTTTCCAGCGGCCTTCATGTCCACCGCCCGATCCGGCGTGAGCGCGATCTTCCCTGCGGCCGCACCAGGACCGGCCGGCAATCCCTTTCCAAGCGGATTGGACTTTGACTCTTCTTTCGTGTCGAAAATCGGATAGAGATACTGCGCGAGTTGATCCGGCCCGATCCGCTGGACGGCCTCCTCTTTGGAGATGAGACCTTCCTTCACCATATCGACGGCAATTTTCACGGCCGCGATCCCGGTCCGTTTACCGACGCGGGTCTGCAACATGTAGAGCTTGCCTTCCTGGATCGTGAACTCCAGGTCGAGCATGTCGCGGTAATGCTTTTCGAGTTTCTTGTACGTATGTTCAAGGTCCTTGTAGGCTCCCGGAACGTTCTTCGCCAATGCGCTGACCGGCAGCGGCGTTCTGATGCCTGCGACGACGTCTTCGCCTTGGGCATTCATCAAACATTCCCCGAAGAACGCCTTGTCGCCTGTGCTCGGACTGCGGGTAAAGGCTACGCCGGTGCCGCTGGTTTCGCCCATGTTCCCGAAAACCATGGCCACCACGTTGACGGCGGTGCCCCAGGAATCTGGAATGCCGTAGAGCCGTCGATAGGTGATGGCGCGCGCGCCGAACCAGGAGGAGAAAACGGCACTGATCGCCATGCGCAATTGATCGAGCGGCTCGTCCGGGAAGTCTTTCTTCGTCTGCTCCTTGACCAGCGCCTTGAAGCTCGCAACCAGTTCACGAAGATGCCGGGCGTCCAAATGCGTCTCGTGCGTGACGCCGACTTCGGTCTTCTTATGTTTCAGGATCGCTTCGAAATGCTCGCGAGGCACTCCCATCACGATGCTGCCGAACATGGAGACGAACCGGCGATAGCTGTCCTGGGCAAACCGGTCATTTCTTGTCTTGGCCGCCAACCCTTCGACCGTCTTGATCGTGAGGCCGACGTTCAGCACGGTATCCATCATGCCGGGCATGGAGGCGCGGGCGCCGGATCGCACGGAAACCAACAACGGCCGTTCGGGATCGCCGAATCCCATGCCCATCGACCGTTCCACACGCTTCAGCGACTGCAAGGCAGCCTCCCACATTCCTGGAGGAAACTTGTTCCCCTGCTTATAGTATTCCACGCAGGCTTCCGTCGAAATGGTGAAGCCGGGAGGAACCGAGATGCCTAGATTGGTCATCTCCGCCAACCCGGCGCCCTTGCCGCCCAGCAGCTCCTTCATATTGGAAGTGCCATCAGCCTTGCCCTCTCCGAAGTAGTACACGTATTTCTTCGCCACGCCTGCTTCTCCTTTGCGATCCACTCAGTGCGCCACAGTCGAGTTACGGCTCGCAGCCAGTTCAAGCTGCAGCCGATACCGGCTGACAAGATATCGTCTAATGAAAAGACCGGACACCATCACAGCGGCAACAAATACGACAAGCCCCATGAGCCGATAGTCCGCCTGAATCCCGCGGTCGAAATAGTATTGGCCATCAGCTCCCTGCCGCAGCTTCATCTCTGTGTCCAACAGATGGGCCTTCCCTGTTGGATCGGAGAGGTTGATCCACTCGGAACAAAGCCGAACAGGGTCGGGAGCCCCGATCAATCGTTGCCAGGTCAGCCGGAGACAGATATCCGATGTGGGATTAAAGAGATCCGGCGTTTTTACAAGTTCGTCGAGATTCACTCCGCTCACCCAGATCCCGACCACGAATACGAGGTTACACAGGACAATCAGCACCCACGTGACCCCAGAGGTGAATCGCCGGACCCGGGCATTCCGTGACCCTTCGTCACTCATGCCCGTAGCCGGAACATCCACTGGGGGATGTGATGACATTTTGCCTCGTCCTAGTTAACTCCCTTGTACCACAATCTGTGAGAAGTCGGCGAATGACATGAAGAAATCATCCACATTCTTAAGGAGCGACAGTCGGTTGCTTCGGACCGCCGGGTCCTCCGCATTCACCATCACCGCTTCAAAAAAGGCATCGATAGCCGGCTTGAGGTCGACCAGCACGTCCATCGCCTGACCATAGCGCCCCGCCTGCATATGCGAAACCATTCTCCCCTGCTCTTGTATGGCGGCATGGAGTCGGCCTTCGGAGGGATGCTGAAACCGTTGTGGCTCCACCGGCATCTGATCCCATTTTTCCTTTTCCACCAAACGGTGTGCCCGCTTAAAACCGACAATCAACGGATCAAACTCCGCCCTCGCGGCCATCGCCTGGAGAGCCTTCATGCGCTCAAGCAAATCGCGAAGGTCGAACGACTGCCGATCCGCCACCTTGAGCACCGCATTCATCACGTCGTCTCGCAATCCGTGAACGGTGCGGCCGTAATGACGCACGCGTTCAAACACGAAGTCCAGGAGACGCTGCAGCGCATCGCCTCCTGCGACCGGAGCGGCCTTGATCCCGGCTGAAGCCACGATGGCTTGCGCGTTCTGAACGGCCTGTCCAAAATTCCTGAACGCCGCTCCTTCCAGCAAGATACGCACGATCGCGGTGGCGTGACGTCGCAACGCAAAGGGATCTTCTGAACCGGTCGGCACAATCCCGACATGGAAAAATGCGGCGAGCGAATCCAGCCGATCGGCGAGCGACAAGACTTGACCTGCAACTGTTTTTGGCAACTCCCCCTCAAGGGAACGTGGAAGATACTGCTCCCGAATAGCATGGCTCACTGCCAGCGCTTCTCCATCGTGCTTGGCATATTCCCCACCCATGATGCCCTGCAATTCAGGAAACTCCCCGACGATCCCGGTCAGCAGATCGGCCTTGCACAGCGCGCCGGCTCGCTCACATTCCTGTTGTAGTCCCTCCTGCTGAGGCTCGACTAGCCCACTGATCACGCCGGCCAGCATGGTGACGCGTTCCTGTTTCTGGGCCATCGTGCCGAGCTTTTGGTGGAAGGTGATCCCTCCCAACTTTTTGGCCCTGGCTTCCAGCTTCACCTTGCGATCTTCATCGAAGAAAAATTTGGCATCGGCCAGTCGGGCCGCCAACACCCGCTCGTTGCCGGCTCGAATGAGCGACATATCTTTGAGCTGATTGTTCGCCACGGCAATGAAGTGTGCCGCCAGCTTGCCGGATTTCCTGTCTCGGACCGAGAAGAATCCCTGATGTTCCTTCATCGAGGTCATCAGGATTTCCGATGGAACCGACAAATACTCCGGCTTAAAGTTTCCCACGATCGCCCAAGGCCACTCGGTCGTATAGACAGCCTGATCGAGCAACGACTCATCGGCATTTAATCCGACCCCCGCCTGTGTGCACAGGCGCTCAAGCTGCTCTTGAATCGCGACTCGTCGGCGCTCCGGATCGACCAGCACCCCATTCCGCTCGAGCCCCCGGTTGTAGGTCTTAAAGTCGTGCACCGTGATGGGCTTCCCACCCCCCATCACCCGATGGCCATAGGTCCGATTGCCGGCCTTGATCCCTGCGACCTCGACCGGCAGAACGCTTCCTGCAAACAGCGCAACGAGCCATCGAACTGGTCGCGCAAAGCGCACGCCGGCTTCGTTCCATTTCATCGCTTTGGGGAAGGATAGCTTGCTGACGAGTTGTGGAAGCACGTCCAACAATACCGTCTTGCTCGGACGTCCCGCGTCCTGCTTGACGGCAAAGAGATACTCGCCCTTTGGTGTTTGCCGCACCTGAAGACTCTCGACTGGCACGCCTTGACCTGTGGCGAATCCGATCGCAGCCCTCGTCGGCTGACCAGCCTGATCGAACGCCACGGCTTTCGACGGGCCTATCGCCTCTTTCACCATGGGAGCCTGGTGGGTCGCTAACCCTTCGATGACCAACACCAGCCGACGCGGCGTACCATAGGTTTTAATGGAGACGGAGGAGAGACGCGCCTCACTGAGCAGACCTTCCACGTGATCTTTCAACAATGCCAGCGCAGGCGCGATCACTTCGTAGGGGAGTTCTTCGGTGCCAATTTCCAGCAAGAACTCAGCGCTTTCGGACGGGCGCGCACGCGTCTGCTTCGGCTTGTGCCTGGGGGCTTTTTTCATATGCGCTGAATCACTTGCGGCCTGCTCGCGCCTTCGATCGGGAGCCTGCTGCAGCTGCGTGCCGCTCGATGAGTGGATGGCCCATGGCGGCGCGTTCTTCGATGTACCGTTCGGCACATTGACGGGCGAGGGCGCGCACGCGCCCAATGTACCCGGTCCGTTCCGCCACGCTGATCGCCCCGCGCGCGTCCAATAGATTGAACACGTGAGAAGACTTGATGCAGTAGTCGTAGGCCGGCAACGTCAGTCGCTTCTCAGTCTGCGCGAGCAACCGTTTGCATTCGACTTCATACGATTGGAAGGCGTTCATCAGCATCGTCACATCGCCTTCTTCGAAGTTGTACCGCGAAAACTGCACCTCGGTCTCATGATGGATGTCGCCGTACTTGATGGTATCCGTCCACGCAAGGTCAAACACGTTATTCACTTGTTGCAGATACATCGCAATCCGCTCCGTCCCATAGGTGATCTCGCCCATAATGGGACTCAACTCAATGCCGCCGATTTCCTGGAAGTAGGTAAACTGCGTGATCTCCATGCCATCGAGTCGCACTTCCCACCCTAGCCCCCAGGCCCCCAGCGTCGGCGACTCCCAATCGTCCTGGATAAAACGAATGTCGTGCTGTTTGGGATTGATTCCGAGCTGAACCAGACTGTCCAAATACAACTCTTGGATGTTGTCAGGGGATGGTTTCAGCACCACTTGGTATTGATAGTAGTGCTGCATGCGGTTTGGATTTTCTCCGTAGCGACCATCGGTCGGGCGACGGCAGGGCTGCGGATAGGCCGCACGCCAGGGTTCAGGCCCAAGGGACCGGAGAAATGTGGCGGGATGAAAGGTTCCTGCCCCCATTTCGAGATCGTAGGGCTGGTGGATGACACAACCCTGATCAGCCCAGAAGCGATGCAGAGTAAGGATGAGATCCTGATAGTTCACAGAAGGTCCAGCCGTGTTGGAGGAGTATAAATAGCGTTTGTTCAACGTCTCGAAACGAGGTGCCAAGCTAACAAGAATGCTTTTGCCCTGTCAAGCAACATTCCCTCTGTGATCAAGGAGTTGCGGAGAGATCTCTCACTCATGAGTCCAATCACCCTGGACAGAGATACGAAATGCGTAGGGCCTTCGATCGGCGGATCTACTCTTGACGGAATGTAGCAGGGTACTCTATTGTCTCACTTCTTGATTAACTCACTCGGAATGAGACCTGGCTTGCTATGAAGCTGTCGAAGAAAAGCGAGTACGGACTCAGGGCTCTCCTTGAATTGACGCTGGCTCATGGGACAGCCACCTTGCAGCGTCATGACATTGCCGCTCGCCAACACATCCCGGTTGAATTCTTGGAACAGATCCTTCTCGCGCTCAAGCGCGCCGGCCTTCTCTCGAGTCGGAGAGGGATGAAAGGCGGCTACACACTGATCAAACAGCCCCAAGACATCACGCTGGGTCAAGTGATTCGCATTCTCGATGGCCCGCTCGCCCCGATCGGCTGTGTCAGCAAAACGGCTTATCAAAAATGCGGGGACTGTCCCTACGCCAATCACGCGCAGTGCCCCGTGCAGCATGTGATGGGGACCGTGCGAGACGCGATTGCTGGAATCCTCGATCACTATACGCTGGCCGACTTCGCTTCCAGTCATCGCAAAGGATAGCCATGGACCTGATTGTGCTCGTACTGATCACGTTCGTCGCCGCAACGGTTAATGGCGCGATCGGATACGGCTTTTCTTCGATCACCGTGCCCGTCGCGTTGCTGTTTTATACCAACCGGATACTCAATCCGGCCCTCGTGCTCGTCGAATTGGTGATCAATGGGTACGTGCTCTTTATCAACCGAAAGAGCATCCCGAACATTTGGTGGCGCGTCGCACCGATTCTCATCGGTCTGGCGATCGGCATCGGCATCGGCAGTTACATTCTCTTTCTGGTTCAACCAGCCTGGATCAAATTCGTCACCTACTTTTTCCTATTGCCGTTGATTCTCCTCCAGGCAGCCGGCATCAGAAAACCTATTCAAGCTGAAAAGGCCATCGCCATACCGTTTGGAATGGGAATTGGCACGTTGTATTCCGTCACCACCATTTCTGGTCCACCGCTCGCTCTCCTCTTCAATAATCAAGGCTATGCCAAAGAGGACTTCCGTGCGGCATTGGGAGTGATTCGCGTGGCAGAATCGAGCCTCACGGCTATCGTCTACGGCTTTATCGGGTTCTACAGCGTAGGCAGCATGGAGATCATTCCTTATATCGTCCCAAGCGTCCTGCTCGGCATTCCCCTTGGATCGTTTCTTATCAGATGGATGGACCCCGAAACATTCAGACGCATCTGCATGGCCTTCGATGCTTTGGTGGTGGGATTTGGGTTGTCGCGAGTGCTGGTTGAACTCAATCTGGCCTCTACGTTCACAACGTACAGCATCTTGTCGATCGTCGTGCTGCTCAATGCGGTCCTGCTGTTCCGGTTTTTTCGAGGGCGCGCAAACCCCTAAGGCACCGCCGTGTTCGACAGTTGACCGCTCGCATCCTGAGTGGACGCTTCCCCTCCGACTCATCATGTTTCAGTAATTCCAGCAGCGTTTCCAGCAACACCGGCAGTACGTGCAGGAA
>JAHFES010000081.1 GCA_023248355.1 Nitrospiraceae bacterium | reverse complement strand
CGATCCGCACTGGCGCGACCATGTGTTGTTCTATGAATATTTCAATGGGGACAACGGAGCCGGCATCGGAGCGAGTCACCAAACAGGCTGGACGGGACTTGTGGCGAAGCTCATTCAGCAGTCTGGGGAGTGACGATCGTGAAGCGTCGTTCGTGAAACGTGAAGCGCGAGCAAAGCAGGAACCTGGAGTTTCATAGACGAGATACGCTTCACGAGCGACGAGAGACGTGAGCGACGATGAAAGTTGGAGCAACAGACTGCCAGGATCTCGATCGGGCCTTGAGCCTCGAATGGCTCGAGACGAACGGACGAGGAGGGTTTGCCTCCGGCACGGTCGCCGGCGCAAACACGCGCCGGTACCACGCGCTTTTACTGACGGCGCGCAAGCCGCCAAGCGAGCGAGTCGTTCTGGTCAATCACGTCGAGGAATGGCTCGACGTGGATGAGCAGGCCATTCCACTGACGACCAATCTCTATCCTGGCGCCGTCCATCCCGCCGGATTCGAACGCTGCACCGGGTTTGCGTTGGACCCCTGGCCGACCTGGACTTACGGCATTGGTGGCATAACCGTTCAACGAGAAGTACTGTGCGTGCGTGGGCGAGACCTCGTGATTCTCCGTTGGTCTCTGAAGGGGAAGACGAAAAAGACGGTACGTCTGCGTGTGAGACCGAAGCTTACGGGGCGGGATTATCATGCGTTGCATCGCGAGAACAGCGGGCTCGCCACGGAGGCATTCGCTCAGAGAGGGATGGTGACCTGGCAGACCTATCCCGATTTGCCTGCGGCAAAGGCGTCTCACTCTGGGGAGTATCGTCATGCGCCGGAGTGGTATCGACAGATCCGGTTTCCTCTAGAGCAACAGCGAGGTCTTGATTGTGAAGAGGACTGGTGGTCGCCGGGAGAGTTTACGTTCACGCTGGATCACGGCGGTTCTGCGGATCTGGTGTTGGCCAGCGAGTCTGTCGCATCCGTCGATGTGCCCGCATTGCTGAAATCGGAGCGGGCCAGGCGCAAGAGCGTTCAGACTCAGATTTCGAGCGCCGATCCGCTGGTTCGTCAGTTGTGGGGCGCGACAGAGGCCTATCTTTCTGAGCGAGATACTGGGCAGACGGTAGTGGCCGGGTATCCCTGGTTTACGGATTGGGGACGGGACACGTTCATCTCGTTGCCGGGGTTGTGTCTTGTCACGGGTCGGCATGAGGTGGCGTGGCAGGTCATTGAAGCGTTTGCGGCGCATGTGTCCGAGGGGATGATCCCCAATCGCTTCCCTGATGCGGGTGAGCAGCCGGAGTACAACACCATCGACGCCTCGCTCTGGTTCATCCATACCGTCGATCGCTATCTGGCCTATGCGAAAGACGGCGCGCGTGTCCGTGAGATCGCCTGGCCTGCGATTAAGCAGATTCTGGACGGTTATCGAAAAGGCACGCGCTATGGGATTCGAATGGATCACGATGGGTTGATTGCCGGCGGCATGCCGGGAGCGCAACTCACGTGGATGGACGCGAAGGTGGGCGACTGGGTCGTGACGCCCCGTCATGGGAAACCGGTGGAGATTCAGGCTCTCTGGATCAGGGCGCTGGCCATTGGAGAGGCATTTGCGAAGAAGTTTTGCGAGCCGGCGTATGCCGAGCGCTGTCGAATGGACCGGCAGGCGGCGATGGAGTCGTTCCAACGACGATTTTGGAATTCCACCGGCGGGTATCTGTTCGATGTGGTCGACGGACCAGACGGTGACGATGCGTCGATACGCCCGAATCAACTCTATGCGATCGCGCTCGGCGACGATCTGGTGACGAAGGAGCAGGCCAAGCAGATCCTCGATGTCGTCGAAGGACATCTAGTGACACCAGTGGGACTCAGAACCTTGTCGCCGAAAGATGAGCGCTATCGAGCTCGGTATCAGGGTGGCGTGTCGGATCGAGATGGAGCCTATCATCAGGGCACGGTCTGGCCGTTTCTTCTCGGCCCTTTCGTGACGGCTTGGCTCAAAGTGCATGGGGCGGCGACATCCAAGAAAGCCAAAGCCCATGCCTTTCTCAAAGGACTCGAACGCCATCTCGGCGAAGCTTGCCTGGGCCAGGTAGCCGAGATCTTCGATGCCGAGGCGCCCCATGAACCGCGTGGTTGCCCCGCTCAGGCTTGGTCGGTGGCCGAACCGCTGCGAGCGCTGATCGAGGATCTTGGTGAAAAGACCTCGTCTTCTGCAGTAGCCACAACGGGCGCCCGCCGGCGTAAGCCAACTCAGCCACCTCCCTCGATGACCGCACGGCGGGAAAAGCCGTCGCACACGGGCTCACGCACGTCCCTCTCTTGACAGACCCGCACCCTGTTCGTACTCTCCCGTATAATCTGTCGGGCCTAGTTCAATGTAATTCTTAGGAGGGAAACCAATATGTGGATGAAACGGTTGCTCGTCGTCGTGATCGCCATGGTCGGCGTCATATCGAATACCGGTGTCTCAGTAGCGGAGGATCTTCCGAAGGAATCTGTCCTGCCGTTGGGGTTGGCGAATAAAGCCATCTACGCGGCGATAGAGTCCTGTAAGAAGGATGGGTACCGGGTCAGCGTCTCAGTCGTGGATCGAGCCGGCATCCTGCGCGCCATGGGGCGGGCTGATGGCGCCGGACCGCATACGGTCGACAGCAGCCGGAAGAAAGCCTACACGGCGTCGAGCTTGCGACGACCCACGACGGAGTTGGCAGAACTCATCAACAAGGTTCCAACGCTCCAAGCCCTGCGCGATATGAACGACAGCGCCCTGATGCTGGGTGGCGGGCTTCCGATCGAGATTGGCGGCGATGTCGTCGGGGGAATCGGCGTGGGTGGGGCGCCGGGTGCTCATCTCGACGATGCCTGCGCGCAAGCTGGTCTGGATGCCATTGGGGCGGCGCCCAAGGTCTCCATGCCCAAGTGAGACGACTGGCCTGGTGGGCCACACTTGGCAGCGCGTCTCTGTTGTGCGCGGCTTGCAATAGTGGTGCGCCAGAACCGGCGTCTGTCGAGATCCCCTCTGCCCAGCTCCGTCTGACCATCGTGCGTATGGCGACCGATCCTTTTCTGTCTCGGCACACTCTCACATTGACCGTTGAGAGAGCCGCCGGTTGCTCGTCTACGACAGAACTGTTTCCGGACACGGGGTATGCGAGTCGGCGGAATGTCTATCTGGCGGCGAAGGGTGCGATTTACATTGTCGGGCAGTTCGATGCACGCGTCATTGATGTGCAAGGGTGCCGGATTACCCTCTCGGAGTTTCGTCATCTTGATCGTGATGTCATCTTCATAGGGAGTTTCGACGAAGATGGCGAACACCGCTGGACCTATTTCCCTGCCTCGGAACGCTCGGAGCGGTTGCTCGGGGCTCGATAGGGCTCATTTGCTCCGAAGGAATGATCGATGACGAAGAGCCAATCACCATTTGGCTGTCTTCGAGCCACCTCGATGCTTTTTCTGTTCATCTCGACGGGTTTCCCGTCTGGGCCAGTTCCAGGCGTACTCTCGAACTGGAAGAACGGGGAGTCGGGAATGAGCGCAAGCTCTTTCTTGCTGTTGTCGTAGAATCCGGTCGAGCACGGCCATATAAAATGCGCGGTGGATCGGCCGTATTCCAGTTGGAATGGCGGATGCGCCCCGCCCTACGCTTGCCGCTGCAATGACATCAGTATCGGTGGAAAAACATTCAGGCTGAATCATTGAGCTTAGGTAGACTGGTCTACATTCAATTCGCATTGCAGGGGAAAGTCATGAAGATCGAAATTGGTTCGCATGAAGCGAAAACAAAGCTCCCTGAATTGCTGCGGCAGGTAAAAACCGGCAAAAGCTTTACCATCACCAATCGTGGGGAAGCCATTGCGGATCTCGTGCCTAGCGCGGGCGTGAGGGCGAAGGACAAAGTTGCGGCAGCAGAAAGACTTAAGGCATTCATGCTGGCCGATCCGGTGCGTGGTGTACACATCAAGGAGCTTATCGAGGAGGGACGTGCGTGAGTTTCGTCCTTGATAACTCGGTGACCATGCGTTGGTTTTTTGGCGGCGGCAACCCACAAGAACTTGCCTATGCCGGTAAAGTCCTTGATGCGATGAAAGATGCTAACGCATTTGTACCCGTGACATGGGGGCTAGAGGTGGCAAACGTCATTGCAAGGCGGAAGCAAAAGCCTTGGTGACAGAAGCGCGAAGCGGGGCATTTCTTGAGATGCTGGAAGGCGTAGATATTGAGGTCGACGCGGCCACATTCGCGCACGCGCTGTCTGATACCCTTCAGCTGGCGCGGCGATACAAGCTATCCGCTTACGATGCCTCTTATCTCGAACTGGCCTTAAGATTAGGCATGCCGCTAGCCACGCTCGACGGAGATTTGCAGAAGGCTGCAAAGAAAGCGGGGGTGAAAAAGTTTGCTTGAGGAAACAAAAGCGTCAGGAAGCATTGTTGTCAGTAGTCGGCATGAGCGCGCCTGCGAGGAATCTTCCTGTGTGTGAGGCCTCAACTTTCATTATCTGTTCCGGTCGTCCTTCTGCCACGATGTGTCCACCTGCCGCGCCGCCTTCCGGGCCGAGGTCGATAATCCAGTCTGCTGACTTGATCACGTCCATGTTGTGCTCTACCACGACGAGGGTATTGCCTGCGTTCACGAGTTTGTGGAGGACTATCAGCAGCTTCTTCACGTCGTCGAAGTGCAGGCCGGTGGTCGGCTCGTCCATGATGTAGAGCATGTCTTTGGCGACGGAGTCTTTGAGTTCCGCCGCCACTTTCAGCCGCTGGGCTTCGCCGCCCGACAGGGTGGTTGCCGACTGGCCGAGGCGCAGGTAGCCGAGGCCGATGGACGTCAGCAGATGGAGTTTCGCTTGCAGCTTTGGTGTGCCGGTAAAGAACATGAGGGCTTCGTCGACCGTCATGGCGAGTACATCTGAAATGGTTTTCCCCCGGTAGCGGATCGCCAAAACTTCCGGCTTAAATCGCTTCCCGTCGCAGATCTCGCAGGGCGCGTAGATATCTTCGAAGAAGTACATCTCCAGCTTTTCGACCCCGCTCCCTTCGCAGCGTTCGCACCGGCCACCGGTGGCATTGAATGAAAAATGTCCGGGCGTGAATCCCTGGCGCAGGGCATCGCGCTCCGAGGCAAAGAGCTGCCGGATTTCGTCGAAGGCTTTGAGGTAGGTGATCGGATTCGATCTGGGCGTACGACCGATCGGCTGCTGGTCGATGAGCCTGATACCTTTGAGATGTTCCAAGCCCTTGATGGCCTTGAATCGACCTATCGGGAGTGATGCTACGCGGAAGGCTCGCGCGATGGCGCGATACAAGGTGTCTTCAACCAACGTGCTCTTGCCGGATCCGGAGACGCCGGTGATGCAGATCAACATGCCGAGGGGAAGGCGGACGAGCAGATCTTTCAAGTTGTGCTCGGAGGCTCCGGCGATGACCAGAAATTTTCCAGAACCTGATCGCCTGGTTTTTGGGAGTGGGATGCTCTCCTCGCCACGGAGATAGCGAGCGGTGATGGCGTGAGGATCAGCTAAGAAGGTTGCCGTTGGGGCTGCGCAGACCACTCGCCCACCCTGTTCCCCTGATCGTGGTCCCATTTCAATAATATGGTCCGCCGACTCGATCATCCGGCGATCATGTTCGACGACAATCACGGTGTTGCCGACTGAGGCCAAGTCTTTGAGAATGCCGGCGAGCAAGTCGGTGTCACGCGCGTGCAATCCGATCGTCGGTTCATCGAGCACGTAGAGCGTGCCGACGAGTCTGGCGCCAAGTTGATTGGCCAGCGAGACGCGCTGGGCTTCGCCGCCTGAGAGTGTCTTGGTCTGCCGGGCGAGTGTGAGATAGCCGAGCCCAACACGCAGGAGGAAATCGAGCTTGGCTTTCAGTTGGCGCAGAATGTCTGCAGCAATGTTTTCTTCAAATGGCCGCAGGGCCAGTGATTCAATCCAGGCGAGAACACCCTCGATCGTCAGTTCCGTAATCTTGTGAAAGTCTTTGCGGGCAATCTTGACGAAGCGGGCGTCCGGCTTCAGGCGGCTCCCGTGGCAACTGGGGCAATCGGATGGCGTGCGGTAGCGGCTGAGCAACACGCGCACGTGCAGCTTGTATCGCTTGCCTTCCATGTATTCGAAGAAACCGTTAATCCCGTCGAACGAGTTGTCACCTTGCCAGAGTAAATCCTGGGTCACGTTAGATAGATCTTTGAACGGGATCGTAATGTCCACGCCTTGCCGCTTCATCGCGAGCAGCATCTGCTTCTGCCACCAATCGGTTCCCGGTTTGCTCCAGGGTTCGATGGCGCCCTGGGCCAGCGACTTGCTGTGATCGGGGATGACGAGGTCCGGGTCATACCGCAGGACGTTTCCGAAGCCTTTGCATTCGGGACAGGCGCCAAGTGGATGGTTGAACGAAAAGAGGATGGGCCTGAGGGGCTCAAATGTTCGTCCGCAGCGCTGGCACAGAAAGCTGGTGCTGTAGGAGTGAACGCCTTGGCCGATGACGTCCACTGTGCAGCGGCCTTCTCCCTCGCGGAACGCGGTTTCGATCGCCTCAACGATGCGCGACCGGTTGTCCTCTCGGATCACGAGGCGGTCCAGTATGACGTGAAGCGCCTGCTGATTGGAGAGCGAAGGCTGCTTGGCCTCGTGCAGATCGAGGATCTCGTCGCCTGCTTTCAGCCTGGCAAATCCGCGCGTGAGCAGCGATTGAATGAAGGCCTGTTCCAACTTCGCCGATGGCGGCGCAATCGGAAACAACACCATCGCCCGCGCATCGGAGAATCGTTGCAGCAGATCGTCTGCGACGGTATCAGGATGGAACGATCGGGCTTCCTGGTGACAATCGGGACAGATCGGCTTGCCGATCTTGGCGAAGAGCAGGCGCAACAGATCAGCGATCTCCGTCGTGGTACCCACGGTCGAGCGAGCCGTCCGCACCTGGTTCTTCTGCTCGATGGCGATGGCGGGCCGCACGTTGAGCATGCGATCGACATCGGGGCGGGCCACTTTATCCAGAAACATCCTGGCGTAGGTCGAGAGCGATTCCACGTAGCGCCATTGACCCTCTGCGAAAATGGTGTCGAAGGCCAATGACGATTTGCCTGATCCCGACAGGCCGGTGATGGCCGTCACTTTGTTGTGCGGGATGCGGAGCGAGATGTTCTTGAGATTGTTCTGCCGCGCGCCCTCAATAATGAGGTCGGAGGACTGGTCCTGTGGCAGAGGGGTGGGTTCCACGGCACACGCTCCGAGAATGATAAATGCGCGATCCTAGCAGCCTCTCCACACCGCTTCAACGGGGATTCGGGAAAGACTTGGTGATTGGTCCACCGGATGAGAGGATGGAGGCACCCAGCCAGGAGGGCGCATGATTCTCTCAACGACACCGAGTCTCGAAGGCAAGAAGGCGGTCAAGTATCTGGGGCTCGTCTCAGGCGACGCCATTCTCGGAGCCAACATCTTTCGGGATTTCTTTGCGTCGATTCGTGATATCGTGGGCGGCCGGTCAGCGGCGTATGAAGCTGAACTCCGGAAAGCCAAAGACATGCGCTTGGCGAGATGCGCGAGCAGGCCCGGCATCTGGGCGCCAATGCGATTGTGGGAATCGACATCGATTATGAAACGATCGGCGCCAACAGCAGCATGCTCATGGTGAGCGCCAGCGGTACAGCCGTCCTCGTTGAGTAAAGGGTTTATGCAATCCGGTTCTTCGCCGTCTCTCTATTTGCATCTCGGTCGCCAACTCGCGCAGCTGTTAGGGGCGAGTCTGCAAGAAACTTCAGCCGAATCGTTGCGAGAGCTCGCTCGCGCCTACGATCCTTCTGCCAACGAATCCCGTATCAGCGCCGAGGTGTTTCTCTTCTTCAAATATCTGCTCGTGCAAGCCTGTGTGGGTGTCTTCCCGGATTCCGAGACCGATCAGGTAGTGGCGGGATTCTTTGCGGCCCTCAACGAACGTGCCACCGGCTTGGAATTCGACTCCGAACGCCAGGCCGCGATGGAACGTCTGTGGCAGTTGCGGGCGGGACAATACGATCACCCATTTGGGCAGGATCGCGTGCAGTTCCTCGACGAAGCCGCCGACGCACTCCACTGGAAGCGGACCGTTCTACAGTTCTGCCAAAACGTGCGCGAGATCGCGAATCCGCCGGACATCTGGGCCGGCACCAACGGTCCCTCGCAACAAGCCAGCCGTTCCGTGACAGCCGTTCTCGATCAAATGATCGCCACCGTCAGTGAAATGAAGCGGCTGCACTTCGCTGAGTCGGCGTAACATCCGGTCCTAAGACTTTTGATCCGTGTGCTAGCCGACGTGCTGCAGCGCCAGCTTCACCAGCCCCACGCAGCCCATATATAGGACAAGTGAGCCGATCATGGCGGGCCAGAAGCCGAAACGCGGGACCCCGGCGATCATCGATAGGACATAGACCATCCAGGGCGGAACAAACCACAAGAGGTTCTTGGCATAGCTGACGATGGCCTCGTTCCCTCCGTTTATATAGATCAGCATGAACGTGGCGCCTGTGATGGCGGGAAAGGTGCTCGCAAATGCGGCGAGAAAAGACTTTCCCTGCGAGCCGAGATACGTGGAGACGCTGACAATGGTGCCGCCTAACAGAAAATATACGGCGTACTTCACAAGATCGTTCACGAGCAGTCCTCCTCACTCACCCTGAAAAGCCTCCATCGCCTCTCGTTCCAAAGCCTCGCCTTGACCGGTATACCGTGGCGAGAAGTGAAACACAACGAGGTCCCGCACTCGGGCCTTGCGCGCCATGAGTCCCGCTTGTCTCGCGGTCAGATGATAGCGGTCGCGGGCCTTTTCGGCGTCGACGTCCAGGTAGGGCGCTTCACAGTAGAAGAGGTCCGCACCCTGGGCGAGGGCCACGATCTTCGCTTCATTCTCGTCATCGTAGCGGGCATCGACGACGTATGCGATCTTTTGCCCTCGTGAGATAGTCAGAAATCTTTCTTTCACTTCACCCAGAACAAATTCCCGCTCTTCGCGGCGATGCTCGTCATAGAGCGTGACGGTGAAGCGGAAGTTGTCCGGCTGTCCCTGCCAGATGTGTTGCTTTACTTCTTTGAGCCACGCACCGACCGGCAAGCCGGCCTCGTGCAGCTTCTGCTTGTTGACGTTGATATGGAACTGCTCCTCCAACGAGTAAGAGAACGAGGGGATGCGATGATTCAAGGCGACTGCGCTGACGGTAAACATGGGGTCTTCCAGAATGGTAAAGCGATGTGTGCGGGGGTCCGATGCGAGTGGACGAGCCGGTCGTTCGGACAAATGGAACGCGTCGGCGGCATGGAAGAAGGCTTGTCGGATTTCCTGCCGGTGAAATTCCTGAACTTCGATGGTGAGCGGATAGCCGTCAACGAGATTCCAGGTGTACCCTCGGAGCTTCCCTTGCACGTTGTCGATCAGGCCGGGTGGTCCAAACAGCCTGAGCGTTTTCCCTCGTCCCAATGCGACGCGCAGGACGGCATCGAAACCGATGAAGTGGTCCATGTGGGTGTGGGAGACGAAAATGTCATTGGCCCTGAGTAATCTGGTCGGCCCCAGGCTGTCATTGTGTCCGAGGTCAAAGAGCAGGGCTCGCTTCGACCAGCGGATTTCCACATAAACGCCGGGATCGCCGAAGACGTCGTTGACGAGGTAGCTGGAAAATGAAGGGTTCATGGTCAATGGCTAGCCGAGTGCCATTCTCACTGCCAGGTACATTACGATTACTTCTACCGCGTGCGCGACGATCGTGATGTAGAGATTGCGCGTGCGGATCCAGATCGCTCCCCAGATCAGCCCATCCCACAGGGCGATCCAGTGGAGGTGCTGAAACGTATGCACCATGAACGGATCGAATGCAAATGTCAGCGCGCTGGCGAGGAGGGCTAGGGGCGAAAGGCGCTGGACCAATCCAGCTTTCCACACAGTGGATTCAAGCGTGGCAAGTCGTCCCAAGAGGAAGCCGCGAAAGTTCAGCTCCACGAACAGCGCGATAGCGCAGATGAACCAGGGGATCATGACAAAGACGGGGAGTTGGGCATGCGGCGTCTGCTTCAAGAAACTGATGTCGTATCCCAGGTAGGGATAGGCGGCAAGAATGATGAACGTATTCAGGCCGCCGAGTAGCAGGCCTGTCAGCAGTCCCCAAGGCATCCCATCGCGCATTCCTCGTGCGGACAACCCAAGGCGCGAGGCAATCGCCTGGTTGTGGGAAGCCCAGAGTCCAGCGGCAAGATAGGCGAGGACCTGCGGCGCGAACTGGACCAACGTCTGTTCTTGAAGTGAAACCGGAAGGACGTAGAAGTCGAGGGTGGCGGCGATGGGGAGCAGCGCCAAGGCCGCTCCCCGTTCTGTGGCCCGAGTCTGGCTTGGACGATCTCGCTCAGGCGCCATCGCGGGCGGCTACTGCAGTTGGAGATTGTAGCGGTCCAACGTGGTGGCTTTATGCCGAGCGAGATTCGAGAGCGACTTGTTGTAATCGACGGTGGCGCGCAGCTCGTTGCCTTGCGCCGTGGCGAGGTCGCGCTGGAAGTCGAGCACAAAGCGGGTCGTGCTGAGTCCAACCTTCAGGCGTTCCTGTTCGGCCTGGAGCTGCTTCTCTGCCATGATCCGTGCTGAGCGGGTGGTTTCAATGCGTTTAAAATCGGTCTGGACGCGGCGCACGGCTTCCCGGACGCCGACGATGATCTGCTGCCGCACGCTGACTAAGGAGGCTTCTGCGTTCTTGGCTTCCAGTTGCCGCTTGTTGTAGGTGCTGATGGCGGACCGATTGCCAAGCGGATAGCTCAACACGAGCCCGGCGCCGTAGTTGTAAAAGTCGCCGCTCAAGTTCTTGCTCACCGAGTCGCCATAGTCCTTCCCGAGGCCCGCCATCCCCATCGTGCCCTGAAAGGACAATGTGGGGAGCAGTTGATTTCTGGCAAACTGCTTATTGAGTTCTCCGGATTCGAGGTTCTTTTTGGCTTGCACCACTTCAGGGCGCTGTTCGATGGCGGTATCGATCGCTTCTTGAAGACTGAGCGGCTCCAGCACCGTCACCGGGTGATCGGTCGGAGTGAGGCGGACATCCTGGCGCAGTTCTTCTTCGCCCGGGTTGAGCAGTCGGCGCAACTGGTCCTCCTGGTCGCGAATCGATTTTTCAGCCACCAGCACTTGCTCCACGCGCGATGCGACGGCGGCTTCGGCCTGCAGGACATCGACGATGGACATGACGCCGGCTTTCGCCTTGGCACGGTTGGTCGCCAGCAATTCTTCCGCGGCCTTGAGGGCGGCCTGAGCGACTTTCAAATTCTCGTTTGCAAAGACCAATTCCCAATACGTCTGTTCGACCGTTGCCAGTACGGTCAGGACTCGATCGCGGAAGACGTGTTGCTCCACGTCGGCATTGTTCTGCGCGACTTTGATGAAGGTCTTGGTGACATCGATGCCGGCGTTCCGAAGCAGTGGTTGTGTCAGCGTGAGCGCCAAGCCGCCGGTCCAGG
>JAHFES010000015.1:19747-34289 GCA_023248355.1 Nitrospiraceae bacterium | reverse complement strand
TGCGCCTATTCAGGTTGGCCGGCATGTCGCGGAACTTGTGGATCATGGTCACGACGATGCCCCGGTAATCTTGCCCCGTTTCGTCCAGCAATTTAGTGAGCGTGGCAATGCGGTCGGCATGTGCCACACTGCCTAAACCAACCGACGCCAGATTTTTGAGCATCTGATCTTCCAGCTCGTTGCGATCGATCATCAGAAGGATTGTCGGCTTTTGCGCCTCGTTGGCCTTAAAGAGCAGCTCGGCTGTCTTGATCATCGTGTAGGTCTTGCCGCTGCCCTGCGTGTGCCAGACCAAGCCGCGCGTGCGCTTCGGATCGAGCGCCCGCGCCACCACCTTGTCCACCGCCGCCGTCTGGTGTTGGTGCAGAATAAACTTCTGTAGCTCCTCCTCCTTCTCCGCAAAGAGGATGAAGTCCTTCAGGAAACGCAGCAGGTGAGGCACGGCGCAGAAGCTCTTCACCTTGGCTTCGAGATTGCCGACCCATTCGGCAGGCTCAGGGCAGGCCTCGTCGTGCTTCCAGTTGAAGAGGTTTCGCCGCACCGTGTTCCACGTCACTCCGTAGGCGAAGCCGATGGCCTCAGTAGCCGTGAAGAGCATCTCCGGCACCATCACCCTCCGGCGTCTCGGCGTGGTACCGGCGGATCTGGTCCACCCCGAGCGCGATCGCCTCGTCCTTGGTGGCATTCTTGCACTCGATCACCAGCACCGGGATGCCATTGATGAGAAAGACCACATCCTCACGCGTACCGTGGCGGCCGTTGTGGACGTAGAATTCTTCAGTCACCTCATGCACGTTGCGCCACGCCTTGACCGGCTTGGTGAGATCGCTGTAATCGATGAGCGTAAGGTCCAGTTCCCGGTTTTCCTCGGCGCAGAAGAATTTGCCTTGGTTGCGGAGGTAGGCAAGAAAATCGCGGTTGCCGGCGATGTCCGCGTTGAGACGCTGGAACTCGCCCACCAGCGCACCCTCGGCCTCTTTGTATTTAGGGTTGAAAGCGCGAACCTGGGCGTGCATCAAGTCACCAAAATAAAGCGACGCCAGCCGGGCACGGTCTTCGGGCGTGGCGCCGTCTGGGTCAAAGCCTCGCCGCGCTTCTGCTTCCGCGCGAGGCATACACCTCCAGCCGATCTCCTGCGCGTAGGCAAGGATGCGGGCCTGGACGGTTTTGTGTTCAGTCGGTGTAGGCATTGCGCGGAGACCGCATTAACCCTGGTCAGTTTCTTGGCGAACCGGCTGGGGCCTGGGTACAAAATGAGCTTTGTCGGCAAGTTCCAAAGCAATGATTTTCTGGGCCGGCTTGCCGGAGGGCCAGCCGGTGATGTTGGCATGGTTTTTCGGATTTCGGGTGGGCACGATCCGAAGCGACTGCCCTTTCACCCTGAGCGCCTGGATGTCCGCTCGACCATACAGCACTGCGGGGCGTTGGTCGGCCACGGCCTGTCCGAGTTGCCAAAGTTCCGCGTCGGACAATCCCAGATGGCGTGTAACGGACAGATCTGGAAAGGGATAAGGGATAAATGCGTCTTGCCGGACACGTTGGTCACTGCTGCGAACCCATCTACTGAAGAGAATGAAACGAGCGAGCCACTCGTTATCAGTTACCGGCGAGGGTGCGGTATCATCGGTCATGAAGAGATAACACGGTGAACCAGTTCAAGGATGGCTTGCGGCATATCTCCGAAGAATGGCTCGGTCCCGTAGGCCTTGCTGAGACCAAGCAGCGCGGCGTAATGCAGCTCACCTTCGGGGCTGACACTAACGGACAAGGTGCGTCGAGGAGATTGATACCACTCGAACGTGATATGCCCATCGGGTTCAGCGCCCACCGATGGTGCTGGCGTCCCCAAGGGGAATGTTTCCAAAAAGCGATTGGCCTGTCTGAGCGTTTCCTTGCTCACGGGAGCCGCTCCATAACCGTCCCAGTTGGGCAAAGCACATTGCTCTGCCACGTTGGAAAGTTCCTCATGGGCACCTATTGCACCCAACCCCAGCGAATTTGAGTCTCGCAGACGACGCCAGCCCTGCTCAAATTGTTGCGCAACATATTGCGCCGCACCGCTTGAGCCAAAGGTCGATTCGAACCCGAAAGATGAAGAAGCAGAGCCTGTCAATGCGAGAGTCATTTAAACGTCTCCAATGCGCTCTTCGTGACACTGCCAAAAAACACCTTGTTTTTTAACCACCGCATTTCCGCCAGGTGTTGCTCAAACACGTCCTGATCGAGATTGAAAGGCTGGGTAGTGAAGACATCAATATCCACAATCAACCCTCCAGTTTCTGGCCCCTGCGGCTGCTGAACTGTCTGAATAATATTGATGGCATAGGAATATCCAGGAACCGTCAGCATATTATGATGGAGAAAACTCGAAAAAGGAATATCCATCTCACGCGGCGTCCTCGGTGAGGCTTCCAGGTAATCCTCCAAACGTGGTCCTTCCTGGGGGATCACTATCCTATTGATGAAGCGAAGTCCCAGCCTTTGAGGCTCCGTGGGCTGCGCCAGCTCCATATGTAATTGCCACAAACGAAGGCCCTCTCGTTGGAACTGATCCCAGCTCTTATAAGGCGCCAGCCGGCTGAACACAAACCCGTCCCGATTGAACTGGGCGATATGGCGCTTGTCCGTCGATTCACAACGCAGGCCCCGCCAGCCAAGATCCTGAACTGTCTGCTCCGTTGGTTGGCCAAGCTCCAACTTCAACTCGTGCCGAAACTCACGATGCGACTGGACAGAGGGATACTCGGGCAGCCTGGGTTTGAGGCGCTCCGAGATAGCGGATTCTTCCCACGGAACTTGCGCGCGCGCACGAACTTCAATCACGGCCTCAACGATGGGAGCCCGCGCTAGCAGTGGAAATGTTTCTTTCAAATTAATTTTAAACATACTCATCAGGTATCCTGAGCCACCATTATTGGGCAGACTGCGAATTAAAGGCAAGGAACGATCCCATTTTAACCAATTGAGGGCGATGGCTCCTCATTGTTCATGCCCATTTATTCAACAACTTGTTGAGGGATTTCCGCAGCAAGCTTCAGCGGAAGCTCGTCCAGGTCGAGGTCGTGGACCCGAATTTGTGCAGTCATCAACTGGCGCAGTAAGGTGTGGAAGAGGTCTGTAAGAGCCACGCGCTTCCGGCGGTGATATTCGTGCTTTCGCTCGACGGTTGAAATCGCAGCAGCAATTTCCTCCTGAGTCTCCTTGTCGGGGAGTGGAATGGAAAACTGTGCGAGTTCACTGCTCATCAGGGTCATCGTTCCGTGCGCCGAACGACCAACCTTCTTGAAAAGGTTCTGTTTGAACGCGACCAAGGCGTAGAGCAGGAAGGTCGGGATGATGCGCGGCCCCGGGATGACTGCCTTCATGTCCTGATTGAACGCGATAGGCACTTCAGCCAAAGCGACAGGAACATCCTTCGCCAAGATCATGCCTCGGATCACAACGAACACGGAGCCTGTGGGGGCAAGAGAACTTCCGTCTTCCAGAGCTGCGTCAGAAATGTGGTCGGCCACATCTGAGAGCCGTGGCTTTTTCATGTCCTTGGGCGACACCCACGGAATTGAACCAGTCCAAAACTCCGCCTTTTGTTTCGACGGAGTCCCTCCACTAAGAAAGGTGCAGATATCCTCAAGTCGTACCACCTCCCAACTCTCCGGCACCAAGCCGATTTCAGTTTCTTTTTGCGGTTCGCCACGCAGGCCTGGGTGAAGAGCTGATGCAGGAGCGCCCTTTTCAGTTCGGCGGTGAGCGTCAACAGCCGCGCCTGCTGTTCCACCGCCCGCTGCACCATCCCCAACACCCCCGCGATCTTTCGCTGCTCGGGAAGTGACGGGACGGCCAAGGGAAGTTCGCAGAGCTTCGACTGTGACAAGTTCGGAATCGTGGTCACATTTCCACGCCCAAAATAGACGCTGCCAATCTCGAAGGCATACCAGAGCCAATAGAGCGCGAACTCGGAGTCGGCAGCTTCATCCCGGCCCCGAGCGCGGTGCAGGTGGTTCTGGTAGTAGCAGTGAGCAAGGTCTCCTCGCCAAATGGCGGTGCGTCCAATTTCCCCGCCCTCGCAGACGAGCAGGTCGCCGGGCTGCAAGGCCAATCGCTTCTCCTCTGCTTCCGTGAAGTGCATCTCGTCGAGATCTGCCAGGTCGAGCCGGCCCCAGAAAACATTCTTGGTGCGGAGGAAGGATCGCTGGTTTTCACCAACGCGGTTTTTCTTTGAAACCTGCTTGCCCTGCTGGACGGCAAACAGCGAATCGAATCGCCGGACTTGCCAGTCGGATGGGAGTGCGCCGAGTTCAGTTGAGGAGCTAGAGTCCCTTTCAAACATCCGAAAACTCCCCATACCGCGCCTGCTGAATCCCGCCCTTCTTGCCGGATGTATTAATTCTGCTCATGACTTGCCTTTTTTTGCTGCGATGGTCGCCAACACGCCTTTGCCTTTTTCGGTGAGGCGGTATTTTTGGAGGCTGCTGGTGGGCTTGTCCGGCACGGTTAGTCCTAAGAGGCCATCTTCAAGCAACGGCTTGAGGACTTGGTTCCTAAACTTGGTGCGGTCTGACCTGCCGATCAACTCCATCAATTTCGTGATCGCGCTGTCTTCCCGGCACTTACGAAGGATTTCAACCTGGTTCCCGCTTAGTGCCAACTTGGTGCCTGCTTGGTGCCGACTTGGGGCCTCGACTTGTCCGCCGACGGCTTTGAAGGCGAGTTCCGGCTTGCGCCGGATGGTGGTGACGAACCCATCGGTCAGCGTGAATTCCGGTTCAGCTAGTCCCGCCTCGCGGCAGAGCTTGATCATGTCACCCGTGCCGGTGCCCATGCGTTCGATGTATTTGGTCAGGTAGAGCGGTTCGGCCAGAAGCGGGTTGCCCGGAACCGATCCGTGCGGGTGGCGCAGTTTTTCCAAAGTGAGAGATGGGGGTAGGGTGCCGGGGTTCCATACTTCAAGCCGGTCGGAGAAGAGCATGACCTGCACACTGCCATTGCTGGTGTAGTCGCGGTGGGCCACGGCGTTGACGATGGCCTCGCGGACGACCTCGGGCGGCATCTCGTACGCAACGGGAACCTGGACGCTGTGTTTGCGGGTGCCGACGGCGAGGTTGATTTTTGATAAAACGAAATCCAAGGCCTGATCGACCAGGTCGAATGCGGTGCCTTTGTAGGTTCGGTAAAAGGGGATGGGCTTAGTGACCTCAATGCCGTGGAAGTGGGCGCATTTGATCTCCGAGGAGATGAGAAAGCGCTGTGGTTCCTTGCCAAAGAGGAGAATGGCGGCGTGGGTGGGCCGGCCTTTGTTGAGCAGATTCAAATGCTCCAGCACTTGCTCCGGGGCTGTGTTTTCGGCGAGCGGGAACCCGCGGGCGCGGCGCGCAATTCCGACGAAGTTCCTGATTTTCTCCGAAGAGAGGTCGTCGAAGGTGGCATCCGGGCATGCGGCGGCATCGAAGGGGCCGAAGCGGAGCAGTTCTTTGACGGCCAGGTAGTCCACCAAGCTGGCATAGACGGAAGGGATCAATTCGGCGGCGGTCGCGAAGCGGCGACGAATCAATTGCGCGCCGGCTTCCGCAATCAGCGTCCGCATCTTCGGGTGCTTAGCCTCATCGTTGGCGCCTTTGACGAAGACCAGTCGGTGCTTGCCCAGCCGGGTCGCTTCGTCGAATTCACGTTGCGTCGGGGAAAAGCCGTCGGCGTCTTCCCCGCCATATTCGTTGCCCAGCAAGGCGAGATAGACATTGCAGCGGCTGACTTCCTCAAGATACACGGCGTCGGCACGGCGGTCGGCCGCAGGCAGGTCCTCGAAGAGAAACACGTCGAAGAAGCGGCTCAGCAACGCGTCGCCAAGGAGGTACGCCTTAAGCGCCTGACGCTCCTCGGCGAACTCCTTCTGCACACTGCTGATGAAAATCCGCTGTTTCATGCCCCAACGCCCAACTTCCGGAGAATACTTTTTAGTGCCGTATCCGTCTCCCTGGCTTCCTCCTCCAGTACCTCCAACTCCTCCACAATCTCCGCAATTGGCCGGTATTCGTCCGCTTCGCCCGTGTGGATGTAGCGGCTGGGGGAGATGTTGAAATCGTTCTTCGCGATCTCGTCGCGCGTGACGATGCGCGAATACTTCTCCATTTCCTTCCAGGCGGTGAAGGTCTCGGCGATGCGGGCGATGGCGTCGTCTGGGAGGTAGTTCTTGGGATCGCCTTTGACGAACTCGCGGCTGGCGTTGAGCAGGAAGAGCTTGTCCTTGCGCTCCTTCGGCTTGGCCCGGTTCAGCACAAGGATGATGCCCGGCGCAGTGGTGTTGTAAAACAGGTTTTCCGGCAGGTAGATGACGCCCTCAATGAGGTCTTGCTCCACGAACCAGCGGCGCACGTCTTTTTCCTTGTTGGTGTTGGCATTGCCGGAGCCACGAGAGGCGGCACCGGTATCGAGCACCACGGCGGCACGGGCCTTGGGCTTCAGACTCGCAAGAATGTGCTGTATCCAGCCCCAGTCGGCCTTGCCTCCGGGATAGCCCGCGCCCTTGGGGAAGCGGTCGAGTTCGTCGGCGTCGTAGTCCTTTTCCTTGAACTCGGTCTGGTTCCACATCGGGTTGGCCACCACGCGCTCGAAGGTCTGGAGGCGGTTGCCCTGGCGGAACTTGGGCTTGCGGAAGGTGTCGCCGATCTGAATCTCGCCCTCCATGTCGTGGATGATCATGTTCATGTTGGCCATGGCCCAGGTGCCGGGTTCGGATTCCTGGCCGTAGAGCTTGGCGGGCGCGAAGGTCTTACGGGAACGCAGACTCATCTTTTCCTGCAGCACCAATTCGCACTTGATGAGCAGGCCGGCGGAACCGCAGCAGGGGTCATAGATGTCCATGCCTGGCTCGGCGTCCATGATGCGGGCCATGACCAGGCCCACCTCGGCCGGAGTATAGAACTCGCCCGCGCTTTTGCCGCTGTTCTCGGCGAACTTGCGGATAAGATATTCGTAACTGCGTCCGATGATGTCCGGCTCGACGTCGTTCAATCCGAGCCGCTTGGCACTGATCGCTTCAATCAGATTACTGAGGCGGTCGTCGTCGATGTCTCGCTGGCCGTGAGTGGTGGCGTTGAAGTCCACGCGGTCGATGATTCCCTTGAGAAGCGTGTTGGCATCGGCAATGGCACGCAGGTGCGTGGTGAGCTTCTCGCCGATCTTGTCAGAGAGCGTGCGGATGACCGACCAGACAGGTTCGTCGGGGTTCTTTGGCTCTAGTGGGAGGAAGAAACGGACGAGCTTCTTATCGTGCTTCACGAGCTTGAACGCCTTGGCGCGCGAGCCGACTTCCTTGGCGATACGGTTCAACTCGTCGTCGAAGACGTCGCAGAGGCGCTTGGTGAAGATGAGCGGGAGGATGAACTCCTTGTATTTCGGTGCGTCCTTGGCGCCGCGAATGGAACAGGCGGCGTCCCAGATCCAGGATTCGAGGGATTTGTCAGTGCTGTTCGCCTGCGTCATCTTGGCCGTTGAAAACCTTGCGAAAGTGCAGCGACAGGCTACTTTGCGGTGCCTATGAAGTCAACGTGCCGCGGGTCAAAAATAAGGGGGATGGATATGGAGATGTCAGACCGCGTAGCCTGCCACCGGCTGCTGGTAATCAACCTCAACCTTGAAGCCAAGGTCTTCGATCATCCCTCAGACTTCGGGTGCGGGGGCGCCAGGGGTGGTTAGATAGTCGTTCACGAAGACGATTTCCCCTCTGTGTCGATGCAGGCTCTTAGCGATAGACCTCATCATGGGTTCCGATATCGAGCAGGACGATCTCTTTCTTGGTCACTCTCAACGTGAGAGTGACGCGATATGAATGAGTCAAGCTGGCGGCGTGCAGCCCTTCCAATTCACCTTTGAGTGCGTGCAGTCGGAGATGTGGCTTGAAGGGATCTGCTGCTAGACCTCTGAGAACTTTCGCGAGTTGTTTCTTCAGTTCGGGGTGGGCTCGCGTGAACTTGGCCACGCGCCGATCAAAATAGCTGGTCGTGGCCAGCCTGTACATTAGGATTCGAGTCGGAGTTCGTCGATGAGTGTTTGCGCTGTGACGTGACGGACGCGCCCTTGCTTAAGATCTTTCAAGGACTGGCGAATTCTGCTCACGTACGATTTCCGATAGCGTTCGGAGAGCTCACGATACTGTTCTTCAGCCATAATGACGTAGGTTGGTTCGTTGTCCTTGAGGACGTGGACCGGACCGCGCTTCAAAGCTTTGTCGATGGCGGAAAGTCCACGACGTTTGATTTCGGTCGCCGGGATCGTCTTTCGCACTACGCTGTTGGATGTTCGCATGGTGTTTATGCTATCCCAAGCTATCGATGCCCACAAGTCCTATCAACCTGCCACCGGCTGCTGATAATCGACTTCGATCTTAAAGCCGAGGTCTTCGATCATGCCCCAGACTTCTGGCGCTGGTGTGCCTGGGGTGGTCAGGTAGTTGTTTACAAAGACCGAGTCGGCTGGATAGAGGGAGAGGGGCTGGAGGCTGCGGAGGTTGTGCTCGCGGCCGCCGGCAATGCGGATTTCTGTACGTGGATGGAGAAAACGGAAGAGGCACAAGACTTTGAGGCAGCGTTGCGGCGTAAGGGTATCGCAATTCTCCAACGGCGTGCCTTCTGCCGGATGGAGCATGTTCAGCGGGATGGAGTCCGGCTTCACCTCGCGTAGGGCCGTGGCGAGGTCGATGATGTCTTCGTCCTTCTCGCCCATGCCGACGATGCCGCCTGAACAAATTTCCAATCCTGCTGACCGGGCGTTCTTAATGGTTGCCAGGCGATCCTGAAAGGTATGCGTGGTGCAGATCGAGGCATGGTAAGCCTCGCTGGTATTCAGGTTGTGGTTCACGCGATCGACGCCGGCTGCTTTCAGCCGTTTGGCTTGCTCGCCGCTCATCAGGCCGAGTGAGCAGCAGATTTGAATCGGTACTTTCTGTTTGATGGCGCGCACGGCGCCGGCGATCTCGTCGATCTCTCGATCCAACGGATTTCTTCCACTGATCACGATGCAATAGCGCTGGGCTTTTGAGGCGGCGGCCTGGCGCGCGCCCTCGATCATCTGTTTTTGGGGCAGCAAGTTGTAGCGTTCAATGGGCGCGGTCGACACGGAGGATTGCGAGCAGTAGTGGCAATCTTCCATGCAGGCGCCGCTTTTGGCGTTCTGCAGCATCTGGAGCCGGACGGTGCGGCCGAAGTACTTGGAGCGGACCTGAAAGGCGGCATGCAGCAGCAGCAGGAGGTCGTCGTCCGGCGTGTCCAATACGGACTGCGATTCCGCTCTGGTGAGCGTTTCGTCGCGAAGAGCCTTCTCTGCCAGCATCATGTAGTCGGTCATCACAGGTACCTTTCAGTCATCACGCGTGGTTCGTGAACGGACGTACGAGCATGGAACGTATTCGGATGGGGGGAAACTACACGGTTTCAAACGGAGAAGCAATGCCTTGATAGGGGACCGTGCGGACGGACGGAGAGCCTCCGTCTGTGCCGGCTGTGGCTTGCCCGGCTTCGAGCCAGGGGAGGGCGGTGAGCGTATTCCAGCGCGCGCATCGGCGGCAGCGGCCCGACCACTCCAGGGATTCCTGCTGGCACTGGGTACAGATGTAGGGCACGATCACACGCTTTTTGAAACTGAGCGCTTTCTTGAGTTCGACGATGGCCTGCTCGAAGTGCTGTTTCCGTAAAAAGAGGTTGGCCATAATCTTGTGGTAGTCCAACAAATGATCTTGCGGTCCTTCGATCGTCGAGAGCACGTCGAAGGCTTCATCCACCATTTCGAGCCGATAGTAGAGTTTGCCCAGATAGAACTGGAGCACAGGATTCTGCGGGTCCTGCTGCAGCGCTTCCTGGTACACGCGAATGATTTCGCCGGGCTCGCCCTGATCCAGGAACAGTTCCTCCAAGCGATGGAGGATGATGACGCTTCTGGTTCTGGTGTAGACCTTCTTGAGAATCTCAACGGCGTCCTTCGTTTTGCCTTCATGGATGAGAATCTCACCCATCCCGATGTAGGCGGGAAGGAAGCTGCGATCCTTTTTGATCGCGCCCCGGAAGTACCGCCTCGCCTTGTCCGGATGTCCGCGCTCAAGCAGCTGCCTGCCCACTTCATACATGCAGCCAACCAGCAACGCGGCTTCAGCCTGTTTTTCAGGCTCAGGCAGATTGGCTTTGAGTAAGCGATGCTGAATTTCGAGGGCGTCGCTCCATTGTTCCAAGCGGATGTTAAGGTCGCGCCTTCTGATCAGGGCCGTCAAATTATCTGGTTCGATTTTCAGGATCTTTTGGAGCGTCTGGAGGGCTTCTTCATAGCGTTTGGCCCCTTCGAGATCCTTACCCAGTTCCAACAACACCTCGATATCCCGATCATCCACGCGATGGGCATGCTGGTGAAGCCGGATGGCTTCCGCATAATTCTGCTCGGAACGATAAATGTTTCCCAGCCAGAGCAGGGAATCGACGCGATTGGGATCGATCGCGAGGGCTTTCTCAAAGAGATTGATGGCTTCCATAGTGCGCTTAGACATGAAGGCATGGGTCCCGTCGCGGTGCAGCGCGTCCACCTTTTCCTTGCGTCGCCCCAGCCGATTGCTGCGCCAGTTGAGAATGACGTGGGCGGTCTGTTGCAGGCCGACGACGAAGGTGACGATCACGGCGCCGATGGCCATGGAAATCAAGACGAGGGTGACGGGGCTGAGCTCAAACTCGACCGCCGAACTGGTGCGGATCATGACTGCGCCCGGATTGAGTTCGCGGAAATAACTGTAGATGAAAACGCTGGCGCTGACGAGGAAGATGGTGATCAGCAGTCTGAACATGACCTAAACCGTTTTGCGCGCGGTCGCTTTCCGCACAACGATGCGCTTCTTGGGTATGGCGGCTGGCGCAGGCGCGGGCAACTCGTCAGGAATTTCGACCTGTGTGGCGTCGCTCCAGAGCCGATCGAGGGCATAGTGTGTCCGAGCATCCTGCCGAAAAATATGCGCGACGACATCGCCGAAGTCGAGCAAGACCCATTGCCCCGATGTCGTGCCTTCGATGCTGAGCGGTTTTTCATCGCTCCGAGACAGTATCCCATCGATATAGTCTGCAACGGCTCGTGTTTGTCGATCCGATTCCGCTGACCCGATAACCAGATAATCGGCTACAGATGTGAGTGGCCCGACGTGGAGGACCTGGACATCGAGGGCCTTTTTGTCGAGCATGGCCCTAGCAATAGCAAGAGCGGTGTCCTTAGATGTGTGTGTGATCGCGGTCCTCCTTATACAGAATACAGACGATGCTGGAGTATATAAGATTCAACAGGGGGCGGCAACAAATTTGCCAGGGCCGTTCCGCTCCTGATCCGTTGTCGGATCTCGGACGCAGAAGTTGAGCAGGGCGGGAGGGGGAGGCAAATGATTCCTGGGCATGAGGGCATGGCGATATCCAGCCTGGTCATGTGTCCGGAATCGAGCTGAGCGAGGGCGCGAGGATCGTTTTGGGGAAGCATCGGAAGGTTTGCCAGTGACTGGAATGAGTGCCCTGGTCGTGAGATGACGACGAACCGGCAGGCTTTCAGCAGCGTCTGAGGCTCTCTCCAGCTGGTGAACGCCAGAAAGGCGTCGAGGCCGATGAGGAAGAACAGGTCAGTGGATGCGCCGTACTGCCGCTGGAGTTCGCGGACGGTATCGATCGAGTAAGATTTTCCCGTGCGCGTCACTTCAACGTCTGAGAGAGAGAAGGCCGGGTTATCGGCGATGGCCAACCGGACCATTTCGTAGCGATCCTTCGCCGGCGCGAGCGCCCCGTCTTGTTTGTGAGGGGGGTCACCCGTGGGAATGAAAAGGATGTGGTCCAGTTGCAGCTTGTCGTGCGTCTGGCGCGCGATGCTGAGATGCCCATTGTGAATGGGGTTGAAACTGCCGCCGAAAAGTCCGAGGCGTCGTGGACCCGGGTGCTGCGTGCTGGGTGCTGAGGGTCGAAGTTCAGGATCAGAAGGGATCATAACTCAGGACTCATAACTCAGCACTCAGGACTTATGGCTAGAGGATGACAAGATTGTCTCGATGGATGACTTCCTCGTATTCCTGCGGTCCGATCTGCTGCTGGATGTCCTGGGTCTTGAGCCCTTTCATGCGGCTCAGCAGGTCAGAGGAGAAATTCACGAGGCCCTTGGCGAATTCTTTGCCATCCGCATCCAGGCAACTCACGGGGTCACCCGCTTCGAACGGTCCCGTGACGTCTACGATGCCGGATGCGAGCAGGCTCTTGCCACGCTGTGTCAGCGCTTCGACCGCACCTTGGTCGAGACGTACGTGCCCGCGTGGACGAAGGGTGAAGGCAATCCAATGTTTGCGGCTCGTCAGGCGTCGTTCGCGCGCAAGAAAGAGACTTCCGCCGGGACCACCGGCGAGCACGCTCGGCAGGAGTCCGGCCCGTTCGCCGTTTACGATGAGCGTAGACACGCCGTACTCGCCGACTTTTTTCGCGGCACGGACCTTTGTAGCCATGCCACCGGTGCCCTCAAATGTGCTGGACATGCCGGCTCGGCGTTCAACCTCTTCGGTGATTTCTGGAATGAGGGGGATGAGTGTGGCCGACGGGTTTTTGCGAGGATCTTCGGTATAGAGGCCATCGACGTCGGACAAGATCACCAGCAGGTCTGCATCGACCAGATGGGCGACCTCGCTCGCCAGCGTGTCGTTGTCGCCGACACGGATTTCCTCCACGGCCACGGTATCGTTTTCGTTAATGATCGGCAGCACGCCGAAGCCGATGAGGGCCGTGAGCGTGTAGCGCGCGTTCAAGAACCGGCGACGGTCCGCCAGGTCCTGGTGTGTGAGAAGGATCTGTGCGACTTGAATGCCGAGCCGCTCAAAGGCTTTTTCATATGCCCAGATCAGCCGGCTTTGTCCCACGGCAGCGGCGGCTTGCTTCACCGGCAAGCTTTTGGGGTACTCTTTGAGTTGCAGCTTTTTGATGCCCGAGACGATCGCACCGGAGGATACGACCAGTATTTCTCGACCGCTCGCTCTCAGCGCTGCGATCTCGTCCGCGAGCCGCTCGATCTGTTCAGGACGCAGTCCCGTTGCGCGAGAGGCAATGAGACTGCTGCCGATCTTGACGACGATCCGCTTCGCGTGCGTTAAGAGCTCGTCTCGCATGGCGTCTTCCGTAGGCTGTCCACCTGCTTCCCGACGAAGGCGACCAATTTGTCGAGCCCTTCTCTGGTGGCGGCTGAAATCGGCAGACAGGTGTACTTCCGGCGGCGGCAGTAGGACTGCAGTTGCGTGAGTCGGTTGCTGTCCCCGCTGATGTCGATTTTCGTGGCGACAATGGCAAATGGGCGGCTGTTCAAGGCTTCGTCATAGGCGGCGAGTTCCTGCCGCATAATTTCGAAGCTCACGACCGGCTCGTCGGGCGCCCACTCCGAGACATCAATCAGATGGAGTAAAAACGCGGTGCGTTCGATATGACGGAGAAACTGAAACCCCAGTCCCTTGCCTTCGTGGGCGCCTTCGATCAGCCCAGGGATGTCGGCCACGACGAAACTGCGATCTGATCCCCACCGGACAACGCCGAGATTTGGGATCAGCGTGGTAAAGGGATAATCGCCGATTTTCGGGCGAGCCGCGGAGATGGCGGCAATGAGGGTCGATTTCCCGGCATTGGGAAATCCCACCAGGCCAACATCAGCCAGCAATTTGAGCTCGAGTCGTAGATTCCGCTCTGCACCCTCGGTCCCGAGGGTGCACTTCGTCGGGACCCGATTGGTGGATGTGGCAAAATTGGCGTTGCCTCGGCCACCCCGTCCTCCCTTCGCGATGATGACCGTTTGGCCTTCGGCGACGAGATCGGCCAGGACTTCGCTAGTCTGGTCGTCATAGACGACGGTGCCCACCGGGAGGGCGACGGTGACGTCTTCACCTGAGCGTCCACTACAATTGGACGCACCGCCGGCTTGTCCGTCTTCTGCCGCATAGTGTTTCTGGTAGCGCAGGTCGAGGAGTGTCGTGAGCCGATGTGAGGCGGTGAACACAACGTGGCCTCCGCTTCCCCCATCTCCACCGTCCGGGCCACCACGGGGAACAAACATTTCCCGTCGGAAGCTGCAGATGCCGTCTCCACCGCGACCGGCCTTTACCGTGATTCGTACTTCGTCGACAAACATGACCGGTCTCTTTCAGGCTGTTGAAAAAGTCGCGTGCCTCACTTGCTCAACCCCGTCGCACCGAGATGCGTCTTGCCCTGGGCTTCGTCCTCTCGTCGCTCAGAGGCTCACCGTACAGCCCCCGGGGTATAGAGCCTGTCTCGGCAGGCTCGGGGTAGATGGGTGAGACGGTCCGATTCGCCTCTTCGCTCACTGTGGCCTTGCCGGACTGCCTTGTTGAACAGTTTGTTGCCAGCTAAGGGGGAAAAGTATACCTGACTATGCCCACGATAAGGGAGAGGGATCTCGCGTAATCTCGATCGATCGATGAGAGCGAGTGAAAGGGGAATCAGGATTTGGCGGGGGCAGGGTACACGCTGACTTTTCGTCTGGCGCGCCCACCTTCGAACTTCAC
>JAHFES010000015.1:0-19647 GCA_023248355.1 Nitrospiraceae bacterium | reverse complement strand
GGGAGAGGGATCTCGCGTAATCTCGATCGATCGATGAGAGCGAGTGAAAGGGGAATCAGGATTTGGCGGGGGCAGGGTACACGCTGACTTTTCGTCTGGCGCGCCCACCTTCGAACTTCACCACGCCGGTCACCAGCGCGAACAACGTGTGATCTCTGCCGAGATCAACATTGAACCCGGGGAAAAACTTCGTGCCGCGTTGGCGGACGATGATGCTGCCGGCCTTGACGGTTTCACCGCCATACGCCTTTACACCCAAATACTGGGGGTTACTATCCCGACCATTACGTGTCGATCCGCCGCCTTTGTTTGTTGCCATGGTAGGTCCTTCTTGTGCCTGCTAAGCCGTTGCAATACTCGTCACGAGGAGTTTGGTGAACCCTTGACGATGGCCTCGCGTCCGGCGGTAATTTTTACGGCGTTTTTTCTTAAAGATGGTGATTGAGCGGGTGCGCCCATGCCGCACGATTTCAGCGGTGACTTTGGCCCCTGTGACCAGAGGCTGTCCCACGACAAGGCCGGCATCACCATGAATCAGCCGGACCTGATCCAATTCGATCAGGGCCCCGACGTCTCCGGGCAAGCTCTCAACCTGAATGGTTGTGCCAGCTTCGACCCGATACTGCTTTCCACCTGTTTCAATGATCGCGTACATGTCTAATTCCCTCCACAACGGAACGGCTCATTTAACATAGGGGTTCGTGGGGTGTCAAGAGATCCCATGGGATTCATGTTCTATCGGCTGTTCAGCGGATGCCGAGTATGGGCTCGAAGTCCCCCTCTTAAGGGGGCTAGGAGGTGGGGCTTCAATAAAAGTATTCTGGGAGAGTATTTCGGCGAACGCAGCGGGAAAGCAAGTCAGGGAGCCATTTCCAAGAGATCCACAAAGGTAGGATTTGTCTATGCCCCATCCAAGTAAGTTTGTGATCCGCACGTACCATCGAATTCCTGTTCGCTGCCTTTTGTATTACATGGGCGGGGAATTTCTTGGGAAGGGAACGGTGATGAATCTGTCACGCAATGGGTTTCGGGTGCTCGGCGATCACCAGGTGGTGCCGGGGATGGAACTCGTCGTGCGGCTCTCTCTTCCCGACAAGGATGAGCCGGTGGAAATTCAGCGGGTCGTCGTTCGCTGGGTTCGAGGGTTGCTGTTTGGCGCGAAAGTGGTGAGGATGAGTCCCGATGGCGAGGATCGGGTCGGGACGTTTTTGAGTGCTCGTCTTCGAGCCTATTGTGCCTCTTCGTAATCTCGCTACGCACGCTGCCCCAATTATATCTGTGTCATGTCATGCTGGGCCGTTGCTTGACGCGTTTTTAGCCTCGCGTTATAGTTCGCACGCAATGTATTTCTATTCCGCGGCAGCGCGTTACCGAGGAGTCGTTTCCAATGCTGGACCCTGTTGAAAAAATTTGGATGGACGGGAAGTTCGTCCCTTGGGGGGAGGCCAATGTCCATATCCTCACCCACTCGCTGCATTACGGCTTGGCGGCGTTTGAGGGGATTCGTTGCTACAAGGGCAAGTCCGGGTCTGCGATCTTTCGGCTTCAAGAACATGTCGATCGGTTGTTTGACTCAGCGCACATCGGCATGATGGAGATGCCCTATGACAAGAAGCAGATCGCTGAGGCCATTGTCGAAACGGTCCGCATCAACCGGCTGGACGCCTGCTATGTTCGCCCGTTGGTCTACATCGGCTATGGGGCGATGGGGGTGCATCCCGGCGACAATCCGATCCGTGTGGCCATCGCGGCGTGGAAGTGGGGGGCGTATCTTGGCGATGATGCCTTGGCGAATGGGATGCGCGCCTGTGTGTCCTCCTTCACCCGGCATCACGTCAATGTCTCCATGACGAGAGGAAAAATCTCCGGGCACTATGTGAATTCGATTTTAGCCAAGCGAGAAGCGAAGGCGAACGGCTATGATGAAGCGATTCTGCTTGACCCTGAAGGCTATGCGTCCGAGGGAACGGGCGAGAATATTTTTATTGTTCGCCGAGGGATTCTGAAAACCACGCCGCTGACGTCGATTCTTGAGGGCATCACGAGAAGCTCCGTGATCGAGTTGGCTCGGGAACGAAAGATTGCGGTGGCTGAGGAACGATTCACGCGGGATGAAATGTATATCGCCGACGAAGTCTTTGTCACCGGGACCGCTGCGGAACTGACCCCCGTTCGCGAAATCGACAACCGACGAATCGGAAGCGGTAAGCCCGGACCGATCACACTCGCCTTGCAAAAAGCCTTCTTTTCAATCGTGCGTGGGGAGGACCCTGCACACGAGTCGTGGCTGACCCGCGTGTAGCGCGCCGCATCTCTAATTCATCTGGATCAAGACACTGGGAGTGGGTTGGTCGATCGATCGTCAGCCGTAATTAGTGGCCGGCTGACGAAGCATCGCCAGAGGAGTGCGATTCCGTTGTAGGCTGGGCTGGTGCAGCAGGAGCGGCCGGTGCAGCCGGCGTGTCCTTCTGCTTGAGGTCAATAACAGTCGACGCGAAGTTCCGTTGCTTGGCCAAGATGGCGAGACTGAACGACGTCAGCATAAAGACGGCGGCGACGACGACTGTCAACTTGCTCAGGAAGTTGGCCGGGCCTCGGCTGCCGAACACGGTTTGACTGGAGCCCCCGAAGGATGCACCAATCTCGGCTCCCTTTCCCGATTGGAGAAGAATCGCCCCAATCATCAGGAAGCAGACGAACACGTGCAGGATAATGACGAGTGTATAGAGCATCAGTAGTTAGACTCCAATCGATTCAGCAATGGTGGCGATTGTAGCAAAGGAGTCGACCTGGAGACAAGCCCCGCCAACAAGTGCGCCATCAATCTGTTCCGACTTCAACAATGAGTGGATATTTTGAGGGGTCACGCTGCCTCCGTACAGGATTCTTGTTGCGTTCGCGACCGCAGGGGACCACGTGCCGGCAAGGACGTCTCGAATCGTGCAGTGGGCGGTGACGGCTTGATCGGGTGTTGCCGCTTTTCCTGTTCCGATGGCCCAGAGGGGTTCATAGGCAATCGCGATGGTGGCCATGGCCAGGGAGTCAAGCCCCGCCAGGCTTCCCCTCAGTTGCTGTGTGAGGACGCTGTCAGTATTCCCGCTTTCTCGCTGGGCCAATGATTCGCCGATACACAGAATAGGCCTGAGCCCATGGGTGAGCGCGGCACGCAGCTTCTTCTGAATCCCTTCGTTCTGCTCACCAAAGAGAGTGCGTCGCTCTGAATGGCCGAGGATGACGTAGCGGCAACCGAGATCCCTGAGCATCGGCGCGGATATTTCCCCGGTATAGGCTCCGTGATCTGCCCAAAACAGATTTTGCGCGCCGAGTTGAATCGGGGAAGAGGGGCTGAGCGCAGCGCGAACCGATTCCAGCGCGGTAAATGGCGGAGCAACGACGAGTTCAATTGAAGACGATGCAGGGAGCTTCTTGGTTAACTCGCGCACGAAGGCTGCGGCCTCCGACGCGGTCTTGTTCATTTTCCAGTTACCGACGATAAGGGGTGTACGCACGGTGCTTTCCGCCCTGTCCACAGTAAAAGTGAGGAGAGACGGCTAGTCTGCGCGATCAGGCAACGCCACCAGGCCGGGAAGCTGTTTGCCTTCGAGTAATTCCAAAGCCGCTCCACCGCCTGTGGAGATAAACGAAATATTGTCGGATTCGCCCGCGCGGTGCACGGCCAGCGCCGTTTCCCCTCCACCGACGATCGTAAGGGCGTAGGCATTGGCGATCGTATGGGCCATCGACAGGGTCCCGCGTGCGAAGGCATCAATTTCAAACATGCCCATCGGTCCGTTCCAGAGGATGGTCTTCGCGTCTTGCACCGCTTCGCTAAACAACTTCACGGATGCGGGTCCGATGTCGAGGCCGTACCAGTCCTTGGGAATTTCCTGCACCGGGACGATTTTTGTTTCGGCGCCCGGCGCCCGGCTGGCGGCGACAACACAATCAACCGGCAGATAGAACTTGACCCCGCGCGAGAGGGCATGGTCTTCAATCCCGCGGGCAAAATCGAGCATGTCATTTTCCACGAGGGAGTTGCCGATTTCCAATCCCTTGGCCTTCAGAAAGGTGAAGGCCATGCCGCCGCCGATGATGACTTTATCGACGCGTTTGCCGAGGTTTTCGATAACGCCGATTTTCCCCGACACTTTTGCCCCGCCTAGAATAGCCACGAACGGTCGGACGGGATTCGCGACCGCGCCTTCGAGATATTCCACTTCCTTCTTGAGTAAGGCGCCGGCGGCCGAGTCCTTGATGAATTTTGTAATGCCGACGGTTGAGGCATGGGCGCGATGGGCGGCGCCGAAGGCGTCGTTGATGAAGACATCGCCCAATGCAGCCAGGGCCTTAGAGAACGTGTCGTCGTTCTTTTCTTCGCCCGGATGGAACCGGAGATTCTCCAGCAACAGCACATCTCCGGGCTTCATCGCGTCCACCAGCTTCTGGACGGCGGGGCCGATGCAATCCGGGGCAAAAATCACTTCTTTTCCCAGAAGACGTCCAAGCCGTTTTGCGACTGGCGCCAGGCTGTACTTGGGGTCGAAGACTCCCTTCGGCCGGCCCAGGTGGGAGCAGAGAATCACTTTGGCGCCTTCATCCACCACGCGATTGATGGTGGGGAGGGTGGAGCGAATGCGGGTATCGTCGGTAATTTGAAGCGCCTCGTCGAGGGGCACGTTGAAGTCGGCGCGGATGATTACCCGCTTGCCACGGAGCTGCACATCGTCGATGGTTTTCTTGTGCAAGTTCATGGACGCTCCTTCACACGTAAACGATGCTGCCAGCCCTAACGATTAGGAGAAGACGAAGCCGACTCGACCGAAGTGGGTCAGGTCGCTCAATGCCCTGCCGTTTTGCCAGCCACAAGCTTGACCAAGTCGCGGACCCGGCACGAGTAGCCCCATTCATTGTCATACCAGGCGATGACTTTGACCAAGCGCTTATCGACCACGCTGGTCAGTGGCGCATCGACCGTAGCGGAATGCGCGTCCCCTTTTTGGTCGATGGACACGATCGGGTCTTCTGAGTATTTGAGGATGCCTTTGAGCGAGCCCTCAGCGGCTTTCTTAAACGCCGCATTGACTGCAGCAACGTCGCAATCCTTTTCAGTCTCTACGGTGAGATCGACTAGCGACACGTTCGGCGTCGGGACGCGGATGGCGAGTCCATCTAACTTGCCTTTGAGTTGGGGGAGGACCAGATGCAGCGCCTTGGCTGCACCGGTGCTCGTTGGAATCATCGACATGGCGGCGGCGCGCCCACGCCGGAGGTCCTTGTGGGGGAGGTCCAACAGCTGCTGATCGTTGGTGTAGGAGTGGATGGTGGTCATCACCCCGTGCTTGATGCCGAAGCTTTCCAGCAATACCTTCGCGACTGGAGCCAAGCAGTTGGTCGTGCAGGAGGCATTGGAGATGATGTGATGCGATTTCTGGTCGTACTGGTTCTCATTAACGCCAAGGACGACCGTCACATCAGGGTCGTTCGCTGGTGCGGAGATGATGACGTGCTTCGCGCCGGCAGAGAGATGCTTGCCTGCCCCTTCACGATCCGTAAATCGACCAGTCGATTCAATGACGATGTCCACGTTGAGCGATTTCCACGGCAATTCTTTCGGGTCTTTGACCGCGAGCACGGTGATGGGCTTTCCATCGACGAGAATCTGATTTTCCTTGGCTTCGACGCTCGCGTTGAGCGTGCCGTGCACAGAGTCATATTTGAGTAAGTAAGCCAGGGTTTTGGCATCCGTCAGGTCGTTAATAGCGACAATTTCGAGCCCTGGATCACCCAGGGAGGCGCGCAGGACGTTGCGTCCGATTCGTCCAAATCCGTTGATGCCGATCCGAATAGCCATAGCGCATAGTCCTTTACATAACAACAAGCCGGTTGCACACAACCGGCAGCATTGAACGCGATAGTATCGACGACCTATGCCCATGTCAAGTTATACAAGCGAGGTAAAAAACGGCGAATGCCCGTGCAAACACAAGCGTTTGCACGAGAGCGTCCCTAGCCCGGACTATTCATGAATACCTACTCCGTCGTTCGATCCTCTCGCCCAGCTGGGCTTTTCTCGTTCGGCCTTCTCGACGGACTGCACGTACGCCTCCGTCGGCCTCACGTGCGAGAAGCCCCGGCGGGCGTCGGTCTCGAACGCCTCGCGACGGCATTCATGAATAATCCGGGCTAGTGAGCGTGGAGTGCGGCGTAGGGTCTGAACGTGCCTTGCTTCCGGTCGGAGCTCTTGGCTAGAGTCCAGGTCGGTCGTTGTCATGGGTTTGAAATGAACGCAACGTTGTCAGAAAAAGCTGCGCAGGCACTGGAATGGCCTCGCCTGCTTGAATTATTGGCGCAGCACGCGCAATCAACGATGGGAGCGGCTCGGTGCCGAACGCTCTCGTTATCAGGCGAACTCGACGCCGCGCGCTCGCGTCAGCAGGAAACCACTGAGATGGCGGGGCTGCTGGAGGGCGGGGAACCGGTTCCAGCGCTGTCCTTTCCAGACATCCGTGATTTTCTGACGCGGGCTCGAAAGGGAGGGGTGCTTGAGGCGCAAGAGCTCAGAGACTGCGGGATCGTACTCGCGCTGATGGAGGAACTCGATCGGTATATGACGCGGCAGCAGGCGAACGCCCCTGCCCTCGCTCAGATCGTAGTCCCCCTCCAGTCCGTCAAGAGTCTGCGTGCGCTCACGCTGGCCATTGACGCCGCGATTCAAGCGGATGGTTCCATCAAGGAATCCGCCACGCCGGAATTGAGGCGCCTCACTCATCATGCCCAGGATTTGAAGCAGGAGATGCGGCAGCATCTCGACCAGATCCTGCGCTCGCGGCGGTATGAGGAAGTCCTGCAGGAATTCTATTTCGCTGAGCGCGAAGGCCGGTATGTGCTCCCGGTAAAGGCGGACATGCGGGGGAGGATTCCAGGAATCGTCCATGATGTCTCCGCCAGTGGAGCGACGGTCTTCCTCGAGCCGCGCGAACTGGTCGAGCTGAACAATTCCATCAAGGTGGCGGATCTTGAGATTGAACGCGAAGTTCGGCGCATCCTGCGCGAACTCACAGCCCTGGTGGCGGCCAAGTCCGACGAGCTGGGTCATGGCGTCGAGGTGTTGACCGAGTGCGATTGCATCAGAGCCAAGGCGGTGCTGAGCCGCAAGCTGAACGCCCATCCCGTGTCGTTGAACGACTGTGGACGAGTGGTATTGAAGCAGGCGCGGCATCCCCTGCTCATGATGGCGAAAGACTCTGTCGTGCCGAACGACATTGTGCTCGACGAGACGATTCGTGTGCTCGTGATTTCAGGTCCCAACACCGGCGGAAAAACCGTGACACTCAAAATTGTGGGACTCTATGCGCTCATGGTGCGAGCCGGGTTGCATGTGCCCTGTGGGCCGGAATCCGAGATGGCGCTCTTCACCGATCTCTATGCCGATATCGGGGATGCCCAAGATCTCAGTCGCGATCTCTCCAGTTTTTCAGCTCACATCACACAGATGGTTCAGCTTCTTTCTAAAACAGTTGCTCGATCGAGTGGCGCGCAATCGATAGCCGCTCGCTCGCTGGTGTTACTCGATGAGCCCGTAACTTCAACTGATCCGCAGGAAGGTGCCGCGCTGGCCGAGGCACTCTTGTGCCATTTGGCATCGCTCAACATGAAAGTGGTAGCCACCACGCACTACGGCCCGCTCAAGGAACTGGCGCAGACCACACCTGGGTTTGCCAATGCCAGCGTGGAATTCGACGTGTCCCGTCTGGCCCCCACCTACCGCTTGTTCCTCGGAATTCCCGGGGGATCGTCGGCGCTGGAGATCGCGGCGCGATTGGGGATGGACGAGGCAGTGTTGCAGGATGCGCGGAGTCGGTTAAAGAAGGACGATAGGCGGCTCGATGAACTGATGGCTGATTTGCACGTGAAGCAGCGGCAATTGGCTGAAGATGTGACAAGGGCAGCACAAGCGAGGAGCGATGCCGAACGGGCAGCGCGTGAGGTGGAGGAGCTCAAATCTCGGCTCGAGGCCACCGAGCGAGAGGAACGCAAAGGCATCAAGAAAAAACTGGGCGAACAATTCCAGCGTGCACGTGCCGAAGTGCAGGAGACCGTCGATGCCCTGAAGCGCGATCAGAAGCTGATAAAAGCGAAAGAGACGAAGCAACGGCTCGTGGAATTGGAGCAGCAAACCAGATCCGAGCTGGTACCAGCCCAGGAGCCCATTCCAGTCGACCAGTTAGATGTCGGCTCGATTGTCGAGATTGCCGGCCTGGGCATGACCGGGACCTTGCTCGAATCTCCGCAAGGAAAAAAGAGGGTGCGGGTCAGAGTTGGTGAGGGGGAACTGCTGGCCACGGTTGCAAATCTCGTGGGAGTCGCGCGGGCGGATGAGCCGACCGGTCAACGTGCACCAGCTCCTTCTCGCGGTGCTTTTGCCGGGCGAGGACCATCGCTTGAGGGCGGTGAGCAGACCGTCGTCGATGTACGAGGGCAGGCGGCAGACGAAGCGGTTGATCAGGTCGTGGCCGCCTTGGATCGAGCCGCACTCAGCGGAGCGCCGTTCCTCCGCATCATTCACGGACACGGGACAGGTCGCCTGAAATCCGTGTTGCGTGAGTATCTGAAGGAGTCTCCCTATGTCGCCGAGTTTCGTCCTGGTGATCGGGCTGAAGGGGGAGATGGGGTGACGATCGCGCAGTTGCGGTAGGTTGTGACTCGTCTCTTGGGTGGAGCGAACTCTCGCCTGATTTGATCAGGCGAGATGGTACTTGGCCATCCGATAGCGCAGCGTGTTGCGGCTGAGCTTGAGGAGGCGGCTTGCTTCCGAGACGTTGCCGGATGCCTTGCGGAGCGCCTCCACGAGCATCTTCTTTTCCATCTCTTGGAAGGACAGCCCGAACGCAAGAAGGGACGGCTTGGGGTCTGGGTTCGAACATTCTTCGTGAAGTGTGGTCCGCACCGAGGCCGGCAGATGATGCGGCTGAATGATCTCTTCTTTGCATGTGATGGTCAGCCATTCCACAACATTGTGCAGCTCGCGGACATTGCCCGGCCAGTCGTGGCGCTGAAGAATGGTCAGTGCTGCCGGAGCGATGGTTGTGATGCGGCACCCCCGCTCTAGTCTGGCGCGTTCCAGAAAGCTGAGGAGGATCGCTTCAATGTCTTCCGGCCGTTCACGCAGGGGTGGGATGCGGAGCTGGTACACATTGAGCCGGTAGTAGAGATCCAGACGGAATCGACCGGCTTTGATCTGCGCGAGCAAGTCTTCGTTCGTGGCGGCGATGACGCGGATGTTCACTTTATGGCTGCGTGTATCACCCAACGGATCGACGGTATGATCTTCAAGCACCCGCAACAGCTTGGCTTGGGCTGCCGGGCTCATCTCCCCGATTTCATCGAGAAAGAGCGTTCCGCCTTCAGCCAATTGGAACCGGCCTGGCTTGGTGTGCTTGGCGTCGGTAAACGCCCCTTGTTGGTAGCCGAATAATTCCGCTTCTAACAGATTCTCCGGAATGCCGGCGCAATTCAGCGTGACGAGCGGGCCGCCTGCGCGGGGGCTGGCCGCGTGGATGGCTTGGGCAAACAGTTCCTTCCCCGTCCCGCTTTCACCGGTGATCAGCACGGTGGCATCGGTCAGCGCGACTTCTCTGGCCAGTTGTTTCATGAGGATCATCTGAGGCGAGACGCTGACGATCTGTGCAAACCGATCACTCGATGGGGAGTGCGTGATCGTTGTTGTATGGTGCTGCATAAGCTGAGTCATCGTCGTGCGGAGATCCTGTGGGTGGATTGGCTTGGTCAGGTAATCGGCGGCGCCGGCCCGCATGATCTCTACGGCATCTTTGACAGAATGGCGTTCGCCGATGGCGAGTACCGGGGTGGACGCATGGGCGTGCCGAGCATAATCAAGAATGGGCGCGAGCATGTGCGGAGTGCCTTCGCAGATCACCAGGGTAGGGGAGGTCTCCTTCCAGAGGCGAAGCCCGTCGGTGATCGCGGTGGCCGTATGGATTGTTGTCTGGGGAGGAGAAACGTCTTCGAGGAGCAGTCTGGTCTCGGGGTGTTTCGAAATCAGTAGAACGATCGGAAGGTTCATCGGAGGACTCCTTGTTCAGGGCTCCTGTCGAACCACCAGGTGACTAGGTATAACTTACTCCTCCCTCGATAAGAAATAAAAGGGGGAAGCAGCAAGAAATCTTTGAGGGCTAGGGAGTTAGACGCTGGTTGTTGGCCGCAACCCCGACGTTTCGCAACAGGCCTTGATGACGGGCCCGTCGAATAGGGCTTTCGCGGAACTGGGTGGTGAAGGTCTCTTCAGTCAGGTGGATCAGGTCTTTGAGCAGGGGGGCGAGTGTGACCGGAGTTGGTTGGAAGGCCGGCTCTTGGGTCGGTTCAGCTCGTAGATTAAAGGGGCACACATCGAGACAGTCGTCACACCCAAAGATTCTATTTCCAATGTCTGGCTGTAATTCCTCTGGAATGACTGTCTGGTCTCCGCGTAGTTCAATCGTCAGGTAGGAGACGCAGCGAGTGGCATCGACCACATAGGGCTCGACGATGGCCTTGGTTGGGCAGGCCTGAATACAAAGCGTGCAGCTGCCGCAGAGGTCGGTGGCTGGTTCGTCGGGCTCCAGTTCCAGCGTCGTGAGAATTTCTCCCAGGAGCAACCATGATCCAAATTCCGCCGACACGAGATTGGAGTGCTTGCCGATCCAGCCCAGCCCCGCCTGCTCAGCCCAAGCTTTTTCCATCACAGGTCCAGTATCGACATAGGAGCGGGTCACGGCGTCTGGCGCTAAGCTGTGAATGCGGAGTTCCAGCTGTTTGAGCCGCTCGCCGAGGACCTTGTGATAATCCTTGCCCCAGGCATAGCGCGCGATGCGGCCATGTCCCGGCGTTTCATCGGCTCGATGCTCGGTCAGATAATTGACGCCGAGTAAAATCATCGAGCGGCAACCCGCAAGGACGTGGCGTGGATCTGCGCGTTTCTCCGGGGTCCGTCCCATCCAGGCCATGGTGCCGTGGTACCCACGCTCCAGCCAGTGTGTGAGTCGAGTGAGGAGCCG
The DNA here is from genome assembly GCA_023248355.1 of Nitrospiraceae bacterium. Lineage (GTDB taxonomy): Bacteria > Nitrospirota > Nitrospiria > Nitrospirales > Nitrospiraceae > Nitrospira_D. The sequence continues at coordinate 8,593 of JAHFES010000015.1, read as the reverse complement.
GTGCTGCTCTGGAGAGGCAGAAGTGCCGATGCGCGCGATGCCGACGGCATCGAATCCAAGCGCGAGAGCTTCTTGTTTGATCGCCCTGGAGAGGGCCATAGAATTACTGCTGTGGAGAACAGTCGAAGCGGACACTAAATTGAGCCGAACAATGGCCGGACTGGCAACGGCCGCAGGCGCCGGTGATTTTCGTTTTCCAGTCGGTGGCTTTTTCGTCGAACCGGCACAAGAGTCTGCCGCCTTTCGAGATCGTTGTCCATGGCTTGGTGGAGCCAGGGGCAGATGCCACGCGGCAGCCACTGAGGAAAGGTACGGCACAACTCTGTGAGGCTTCTCCCTTGCCCATCCCGAAACTGCACGATTGTTCCGTCGTGGCGGTCGATTCGTGGACGGGCTGGGCTGAAGCGTCGTTAGCCGTCAGGAATTGGAGCCCCGTCATCACCAAGAGAAAGAGGAAGAGTGCCCAGGATCGGCGCATGGCGCATCCTAGCATAGAGTGATTCACTCGGGTCAATTGCGATTCCTGCTCGCGGGGACTGGGAGGGGTCGGTATAATCGCGCCATGTTTCTGCGCCTTGCGATGTATGTTGGAGCGATCCTTCTTGGTGGGCCAGTGTGGGTTGGCGCCAGCGATCTTGTGTCGCTCGACGTTCAGGCCCAGCCGACCGGTGGGGTCAAGGCGACGGCCACCGTGTTCTTCCCGGTAGAACCAGCCATTATTCAACGTCTGCTGACGGACTATGCCCATTGGCCGGAGCTGTTCGAGGTCCGCATGCGGATTGCCGAGTTGCGGGAGCAGGACGGCAAAGTGTTCACGGATATTCGGATCGATCATTCGTTGTTGCCTGGCGAGCGGCGATTGATGTGCGAGTCTCGATCGCTGGCAGGGGGCGGGTTGCTCACCGAACTCAAGGGTGGGGATTTTAAGCAATACCGTCGTGTGTGGAAATTGAGTTCGGCGGAGGGCGGCACTCAGACGAAAGCGGATTTCGAATTACTCGTCGAGATCGAGACCATTGTGCCGGACTGGATTATTGCCATTGCGATGCGGCAGGAGTTGGAAACGCATTTTCGGATTGTGAGGGACAAGGCCCTCGCGCGGGCTACGCAGGGAAGGTGAACTCAGAGAGCTCGGCTTTGTCGATTCCCTGTTTGACCAGACGGGTGATGTCCAGCGCTCGTTCGATTTTGCGAAGATCGTCAATCCGAGTTTTCGTGCTCGGATGGGGTGGGGTAAAGAGCTTACAGCAATCCTGGTCCGGCTCAATCGAGGTGTCGTAGGTGCCGATGCGCTTGGCCTCGTCCGTAATTTCCAGTTTATCCATCCCAATGAGCGGGCGTAAGAGAGGTAGCTCTGCCGCTTCTTCGACCACCGAGAGATTCTCCGGAGTCTGAGACGCCACTTGGCCCAAGCTGTCTCCTGTTACCAGGCCCCAGCACTGTTCCTTCCTCGCGAGTTCTTCCGCGATCCGGAGCATCATCCGCCGATAGAGCACCACACGGAAGGGCGCCGGGGTGTTCAACACAATCTCGCGCTGGATCTCTCCAAAGGGGATCACATAAAGACGTGAGTCGTACAGGTAGGCGGTGAGGTTCTGCACGAGCTCGTGTACTTTATCTTCCGAGTCGCGGCTCACCAAAGGGCGGCCGGAAAAATGGATAAAGAGGGCTCGGCAACCACGCTTGATCATCCGATAAGCGGCCACGGGTGAATCGATTCCACCGGAGATGAGGCACGCGACCTTGCCGCTCACCCCTACCGGCAACCCGCCGGGGCCTTGAATCTTTTCCACTGAGAAGTAGGCGTCCTTCGTGAGGAGTTCGATGTAGACCGTGAGGTCAGGATCTTTGAGACTAACAGTCTTGTCTGTTCCCTTGCAGACGGCGGCGCCGACTGTTCGTTCCACATCCATCGAGGTCAGCGACAACCGCTTGTCTGCCCGCTTCGCTGTCACGCGGAAAGTGGAAAAGGATTTCGACCGGAGTTCTTCGATGATGGCCGCGCTGAGTTCATCCAAGTTTGGGCTGGCCAGGTTGAGCGCCACTGTATGGGCCAGTGAAAAGTTTGCAATGCCACAGACGCGCGTGAGCCGATCTCTGATGACCTCGGCGCTGCTATTTGGCGGAAGAAGAACCCGAATACGGCTGCGGAGATTCTCGACTCGCTTGATGCCAAGATCCTTGAGTGCCAGCTGGATGTTGCTGACCAGGCGCTGCTCGAAGTAGTCGCGATTGCGGCCTTTGAGCGCGAGTTCGTGGTAGTGGACGATGGCGCATCTCATGGGATTAGCAGGATGCTGAAAATGGCCGCCAACTTCGTTCTCGGCTCGCCACAATCCTCAACGTACCCCAGAGGGTACGCCTCCGGTTGAGTCTCGCCTGTGGCCTTGTTGGACGACCATTTTGAGCATCCTGGTGACCTAGACATGATGGCCAAGGGATTCAAGATATCGCTCAGCATCAATGGCAGCCATGCAGCCGGATCCGGCGGCGGTGACGGCTTGACGATACTTCGAATCCTGCGCGTCTCCGGCGGCGAAGACGCCTGGGATGCTGGTGGCCGTTCCGTCCTCGGTGAGCAGGTAGCCCTTCGCATCCATCTCAAGCTGCCCGGCGAATAGGGCGGTGTTGGGTCGATGGCCGATTGCAACGAAGACCCCGGCACAGGGCAGCTCAGAAGTTTTGCCGGTGACGATGTTCTTGAGTCGCACGCCAGTGACGACCTCTCCACCGAGGATATCTTTGATCACAGAGTTCCAGATGAAGGTAATCTTCTCGTTTTTCATCGCCCGGTCTTGCATGATTTTTGACGCACGGAGTTTGTCTCGACGATGGACGATCGAAACCTTCGTGGCAAACTTCGTGAGGAAGATGGCTTCTTCCATCGCACTGTCGCCACCGCCGACGACCACCAATTCTTTTCCGCGAAAGAAAAATCCGTCGCAGGTGGCGCAGGTGGAGACGCCGTGGCCGGTAAGGCGCGCTTCATTCTTGAGCCCGATCGGAATGGCTGAGGCGCCGGTGGCGATGATGATGGTGCGAGCCTGAATCGTCTCTTCGCCATCAACCGTGATCGTGAATGGTCGCTTCGTGAGATCGACAGCGGTGACGTCGCCGATCTTAAAGGTAGTTCCGAACCGTTCCGCCTGAGCCCGCATCTCCTTCATCAAGTCCGGGCCCATGATTCCTTTGGCAAAGCCGGGATAGTTTTCCACTTCTGTCGTTGTCGTCAGCTGACCACCCGATTGCCAGCCTTCGACAAGCAAAGGGGACAGATTCGCCCGCGCGGCATAGACGGCGGCGGTCAGTCCAGCAGGCCCTGAGCCGATGATGGCGACGTTATGCATGGCGTTGCAATGTAGCACAGAGAGAAACGGGAAAGCATGGAGGCGCGGGCTAGAGAGTTGCGTGCAGCCTGCGTATCAAGGCGTGGACGGCTTGTCGCAGTGAGGCTGGCTTGAGCGTCCCCTCAAGGACAAAATCTGCTCGGCGAACTTTATGGGTCAACGGCATCTGGTTGCGGATGCGTCGGATGGCTTCTGCTCGGGAGAAGGCGTTTCGTTTCTTGAGGCGAGCGATCTGAGTTTCCTTGTCTGTAGTAACAACGATGATCTTATCCACTCGCTTGTCGATGCCGGCTTCGAAGAGCAGCGGGACATCGTAGATAACAATGGCATCGGGATTCTTGCGCGCAGCTTGTCTCGTCAGCCTGGCCTGTTCGCGCGCAACGCGAGGGTGAATGATTCGTTCGAGCTGGCGCAGCTTGGTCTTGTCGGGGAAGACGATGGCGCCCAGCGCATGACGATTGAGCGTGCGATCAGGGTTGAGGACGGTCTTGCCGAACGTGTTCACGATCTCTCGCCATGCCGGCTTGCCGGGTTTGACGACTTCTCGCGCAAGCTCGTCGGCATCAATGACAATTGCGCCGCATCGCTTGAACATCCTTGCCACCGTACTCTTGCCAGTGGCGATTCCACCTGTGAGCCCAACCAAGACCATGGCGGTGAAGCTTATCATGCAGGGTTCACCCTCACAAGAAACCCCGTTGACAGGCCGCCTTGCGCGCCTGTATGAACTGCTGCATGCGTCATCTGATATGGCTCTTGGGACTTGTAGTGTGGCTGGGCGGCGTGGCTTGGGCGGAAGCGCCTGTGGCCGGTGGTCCACGGACCATTGCGGTGGCCCTCGATGGCACCGGCGATTTTACGTCGATTCAGGAAGCCGTGGATGCCGCCAAAAAAGGCGACACGGTGTTTCTCAAGCCCGGGGTATATCCCCAAGACCTCACCATTCACAGTAAGGAAAAGATCAAGCTGGTTGGCGCCGGAGTCGACAAGGTAATCATGCTTGGGCGCGAAGAGGTCGTGGGAGTCCTCCATGTGGGGAAGTGGCCCTATGGGGCAACGGATATTGAGATCAGCGGGCTCACCATCAATGAGCATGGCGGCCATGCGCTCGGCATTTTTAACGGCAGAGGCATTACGCTTCGTGATCTTCATGTGAAGGGAATGCTGTTTGGGCAGCAGGTGCAGGATGTTCGGATTGAAGACTGTGTGATTGGTGGCAGTGAGACCACCGGTGTGCAATTTGCCGACTCTCAGGCTGTGCTCGTGGGGAATTTCATCCACGACAACGACCACGGGGTGAATGTGGCCGGCAAATCTGAAGTTCGATTGGAGCGCAACGTCATTACACGGAGCCTGTTTGAGGCCGTCGTGGTCAACGACCGTGCGAAGGCGGTCCTAGTCAGCAACACCCTCGTCAAGAATGGCGGTGGAGCTGCCTTCATAGGGGCTTCACAGAGCGAGGTGTCGGGGAACGTCGTTGGTCTGAATAAAGTCGGGTTTCTCTTCGCCGGGTCAGGTCAGGCGAAAACGTCGTTCAATGCGCTCTACAATAGCGAAGGCAACTACATGCGGGCTGGATCGCCTAATACAGAGGCTCCGGATCTTCAATCTGCGTCCGATCTGACGGCTGATCCTCGATTCGTCGATGCTGAACATGATGATTTCAGGCTTCGACCGGATACGACTCTCCTTAATCGGGGGCAATTCCCCTATCTTGGTGCGCTCCCTCCGCTTTCTCAATCCTCTTCCTCCTCAACCGGTCAGCGAAAGTAGCTTGAAAACAACGGGATAGGTGGCTTCCCTGACGGGAGGAATGCGTGTGGTATGCTTTCTGTATTCCACAGCCTCTTCCCGACTCAAGAAACACGATCAATGGGCCGAGAAGAACTCAACCAGGAGGTTTCCTTGGCTAGCTTCCGAAAGGATCTCGAAAAGCTCTCCGGTGAAGGCATTCCTTCGTTGGAAGATATGGAGTCGGGCAAGTTGGTGGGTGCGGTTCTTCCCATGTCCGAGCAGGCACAGAAGCAGATGCGCAACAGCATTGAAGTCATCGACTATCTCTTGAATCAAGAGCGCGTGATCTGGAGCTAAGGGTCTCTCAGTTCTCTCTCCCCCGCAGTCCTAGTTTTCTCCCTCATTTCCCAACATCTCCCAACATCCGACGACAATTCCTGGCTGCACCATTGGGTTCTCTCTGCCCCGATTCTTCTGGTAAGGCGCACCCCCTTCGTTCGACCTAACGCTAGGCGCTTTCTTGAGCGGAGGGCAGGACCGACCGAAGAGGAGAGTGGGCATGACCGAAGTCGAGGCGCTTGCGTTCAGGGTTTTGGAACGAGTGTCGCTCTATGGTCCGATTCAATTCGAAGACCTCGGCTCGCTTCTCCTGCATTGCACATGGAACCAGATGTTTGCAGCGGTCGATCGGCTCGCTAGGCTGGTCGGCCAACCTGCCGAACTAACGTTGGCTCAGAGCCGTGATTGAAATAGGTGTCGAATCGGCGCATCGTAACAAGAAAGATTCGCGCACGCGATTCAGATGCCAACGACGTCAATCCCCAGGCCCTGACCGAGCGTTCCAATGAGGATTCGTATGGCGAAGTCGAGCCCGTCATCATCTCAGAGCCAGCCGTTGATATGTGCTGAACAGCAGCGCCTTGACGAGGATGCACAGCGTCAGCGCCACTGGAAACGATGGGGCCCCTATCTGAGCGAACGAGCCTGGGGGACCGTGCGGGAAGACTACAGCCCGCACGGCACGGCCTGGGAAGCATTTCCCCACGACCACGCACGATCCCGCGCTTATCGCTGGAACGAAGACGGCCTCGCCGGCATCTGCGATCGTCACCAGATGATCTGTTTCGCGATTGCCCTCTGGAACGGGCACGATCCGATTTTGAAAGAACGGGTGTTCGGGTTGACCGGCAATGAAGGCAACCACGGCGAGGACGTCAAAGAATGCTACTTCTATCTCGATTCGACGCCGACTCATTCGTACATGAAATATCTCTACAAGTACCCGCAGGCGGCGTTTCCCTATGCCCAACTCGTTGAAGAGAATCGTCGGCGAGGCCGCCAGGATCCGGAGTATGAATTAATTAACAGCGGCGTCTTCGATGGCAATCGGTACTTCGATGTCTTTGTGGAGTATGCGAAAGCGACTCCTGAAGATCTCTGCATCCGTATCCAAGTAATCAATCGAGGCCCGGATCCGGCCGAGCTCACGTTGCTCCCCACTCTGTGGTATCGCAATACCTGGTCATGGGGAACGGACATCAGGCGCCCTCGTTTGAAAGAGGGAGAGTCCGTTGATCACACAAGCGTCATCGAGACGCAGCATGAATACTACGGCCTGCGTCGGTTACTCTGCGAAGGCCAGCCCACGCTCCTGTTTACGGAAAACGAAACGAACTCCCGCCGCCTCTATGGCGACCAGGAGGGAGCCCGGCATGTCAAAGACAGTTTCCACGATTATGTCGTGCAGGGAGATAAGGAAGCGGTCAACCCGGACCACATTGGAACCAAGGCGGCAGCCCAGTATGTGATGGCGCTTGCGCCTGGCGCGACGAAGACCATCCGGCTTCGATTCACCAATGAAGAACGCATCCTAGGCTTTACGCAACAAGACTTCGACGCAGTCTTTACTGCACGCATCCAGGAAGCCAACGAGTTCTACGACCGTCTTGCGCCGGCCAATCTCTCGGAAGACGCACGCCGTGTGCAGCGGCAAGCTTTTGCCGGATTGCTCTGGAGCAAACAGTTCTATCATTACGATGTGAATCGCTGGTTCAAGGGCGACCCGAGCATGCCGGAGCCTCCGCGCGAACGGCTCCACGGCCGCAATGCTGACTGGGCGCATCTCTACAACGCCGATGTCATCTCGATGCCGGACAAGTGGGAATACCCCTGGTATGCGGCTTGGGATCTCGCGTTCCACTGCATTCCGCTGGCGCTCGTCGACTCGACCTTTGCCAAAGAGCAGCTCGTGCTGATGTTGCGCGAATGGTACATGCATCCGAACGGGCAGATCCCGGCCTACGAGTGGGCCTTCGGCGACGTGAACCCGCCGGTCCATGCCTGGGCCGCCTGGCGCGTCTACAAGATCGACAAAAAACGGAAAGGCGTCGGCGACCGGCGGTTTCTGGAGCGGGTCTTCCACAAACTGCTGCTGAACTTTACCTGGTGGGTGAACCGCAAGGACGCCGAGGGGAAGAACATCTTCCAGGGCGGCTTTCTCGGGCTCGACAACATCGGCGTGTTTGACCGCAGCGCGCCGCTGCCGACCGGCGGCCACATCGAACAGTCGGATGCCACCAGTTGGATGGGCATGTACTGCCTCAACATGCTCACGATCGCACTGGAATTGGCCCGCGATAACCGCGCTTACGAAGACGTGGCCAGCAAGTTCTTCGAACATTTCGTCTACATCTGTCGTGCCATGAACAACATCGGGGGTGAGAAGATCGAGTTGTGGGATCGTGAAGACGGTTTCTTCTACGATGTGCTGCATCTGCCGGACGGAAAGACCTGTCATATGAAGGTTCGCTCGATGGTGGGCCTCATTCCGCTCTTTGCCGTGGAGACGCTCGATTCGGAACTCATCGATAGCTTGCCGCGCTTCAAGCACCGCATGCAGTGGTTTATCGAAAACCGCCCGGATTTTGCTCAGCACGTCGAGACGCAGTCCCACGACGGAGGCGTCCGACGCTTCTTGTCGCTGGTCAGCCGTGATCGATTGCGCTCCGTACTCCGCTACATGTTGGACGAAGAAGAATTTCTTTCTCCCTACGGCATCCGCGCCCTCTCGCGCTATCACAAGGACCATCCCTATGTCGTGTCGGTGATGGGCCGCGAACATCGGGTGGGCTATGAACCGGCGGAATCCACGACAGGCTTGTTCGGAGGCAATTCGAATTGGCGCGGCCCAATTTGGTTCCCGGTGAATTATCTTCTCATCGAGTCGCTCCAGAAGTTTCACTACTTTCTCGGAGACCAATACAAGGTGGAGTATCCGACCGGATCGGGACATCAGGCGAATTTGTGGCAGGTGGCAGCGGAGATTTCGCGTCGCCTGACGCATATTTTTCTTCGAGATGCCGGGGGAACACGTCCCGTGTTTGGTGTGACGAACACCTTCCAGGGCGATCCGCACTGGCGCGACCATGTGTTGTTCTATGAATATTTCAATGGGGACAACGGAGCCGGCATCGGAGCGAGTCACCAAACAGGCTGGACGGGACTTGTGGCGA
>JAHFES010000080.1:6201-11626 GCA_023248355.1 Nitrospiraceae bacterium | reverse complement strand
CCGCGATCGAAAAAATGCTCGACCTTCTCCACCCGGCGAGACACGACAGTGTGAAGTTCATCAAGGACGTCTCGGCGGCGGCGGTGCTGATCTCATCTCTGGCCGCAGCCATCGTCGGCCTGGTTATATTTGGCCGCCATCTCTTTTAAGGGGCCGGGCGTCCGCGCGCGCTCGAGGGAGAGCAGGCTCGCTTGGAATGGGGCCATGGGTTCGTGCCGTGCGCACATCCGAGGAGTCCGCCCACACGATGGCTCTCCGGCTGGCAGGCCATTTCCGCTGACGATATCTCACACAACAAATGCAAACAACGCGTACGGAAACTCCGAGACGAGCACAGCGTGATCGTTCGGCCGGCGTGATATCAGTCCGCGCGGCGCCGCAGGCCCTACCGTAAAACAAAGACTCCTGGGAACCCTGAGATGGGGTCTTGCAATCACTCATGCCGCCCCCGCCACGCCAGCCGTCCACCGGTTCGAAGCTCGAAGAGCATATAGCGTATGGCCGATCGCCGAAGTGAACGTGCTATACGCCATCCGCTATCAGCCATTAGCTCTTATCGCCGGCTATTCGCTATACGCCATCAACTCCTAGTCCTCCCCTGCTCTACTCCAGCGATTTCCATTAGTTATCGCTAATCCCTCATCTGCTCCTCTTGACTTTCTCTCGTGCGAACCTATGTATCTATTCATACATACATTTGTGTCTCACCGTGGGCGCTTAGGAAGGACGGAATTTCAGATGGATCATAACTTGACGTTGCCTATACTCCCCATCAAACGCACAGTCCTGTTCCCAGGCGTGATGATGCCGCTGGCGATCGGTCGAGAGCGGTCAGTGGCCGCCGTCAATGCGGCCATGAAGACTGAAGAGAAAATGATCGTGGTCGTCGCGCAGCGGGATCCGCAGACCGAAGAGCCCGGCCTCGCCGATCTGTATACGATCGGCACAAAGGCGATCGTCAAACAAATCGGCCAGTCTTCGGAGGGAACTATTCAAGCACTTGTGCAAGGTTTGGAGCGTGTCGTCCTCGACAAAGAAGAGCAGACCACTCCCTATGTTACCGTGCGGGTTCGTTCACTTGAGCGTCCCTCAGATAGTGGAACGGAAGTGCAGGCCTTACATCGCGCCATTCAAGAGCTGGTGACGGATCTGCCGCGATGGATTCAAGCCCCCGGTATCCAGGAAGCGAGCGTGGTGCTGAGCCACGAAGAGGATCCCGTCGCACTGGCCTATCGCATCGCCTCGCTCGTCAACTTAACCGTCGCAGAGGAACAGAAGCTGCTGGAGAACTCCTCGACCGTGGATCTTCTGCGCGGGCTCTACGCGGCCCTGTCGAAAGAAATCCAGATTCTGCAACTCCGCGACAAAATCACCAGCGACGCGCAAGCCAAGATCGGCAAGAGTCAGCGGGAATACATTCTGCGCGAACAGCTGAAGGCGATTCAGCAAGAGCTGGGCGAAGGTGATGGCGAAGAAGACGGGATCGCCCATCTCAAGAAACAAGTCGCGGAGGCCGACCTCCCGGACCATGTTCGTAAAGAAGTCGAGCGCGAGCTGGCGCGCCTGGGAAAGGTGCCGCCTTCGTCACCCGATCATCAGGTCCTCAGGACCTATCTGGAACTGGTGCTTGAACTGCCTTGGAAGAAAGCCTCGGAAGAGCACCTCGACCTCTCGAAGGTCCGTCAGGTGTTGGAAGAAGATCACTATGGCATTAAAGAGGTGAAGGAACGCATCGTCGAACACCTCGCCGTCTTGAAGCTTAATCCAACAGCCAAGGCGCCGATTCTCTGCCTCGTCGGCCCTCCGGGCGTCGGCAAGACCAGTCTGGGACAATCGATCGCCAGGGCCATGGGGCGGACGTTCGAGCGGTTCAGCCTGGGTGGGGTGCACGATGAGGCCGAGTTACGCGGTCATCGCCGGACGTATGTCGGCGCACTCCCTGGCCGCATTATTCAAGCCGTTCGCCGAGCCGGCGTGAACAATCCTGTCTTGATGCTCGACGAGGTCGACAAGATGGGGCGCGACTTCCGGGGCGATCCTGCCTCCGCGCTCTTGGAGATCCTTGACCCGGCTCAGAATCACACGTTCCGGGATCACTATCTGGATCTGCCGTTCGATCTCTCGAAGGTGTTTTTCATCACCACGGCGAACACGCTGGATACGATCAGCCAGCCGTTACTCGACCGGATGGAAATCATCCGGCTCCAGGGTTACAGCGAACATGAAAAGGCCGAGATCGCCCGGCGGTATCTGTGGCCGCGACGACTCAAGGAAGCGGGCCTGGATGCCAATCAAGCGTTGCTGTCAGATGACGTGTTGAATCTCGTCATCAGCCGCTATACCAGAGAAGCCGGCGTACGCCAGCTTGAACAGATGTTGGGGCGCCTCACCAGAAAAGTGGCGCTGACATTTGCCGATCTTCCTGAGAGCCAAGAAAGGAAACCCGTCACCATTCAACCAGCGCTGTTGTCTGAATGGCTCGGCTCCGAGCGCTTCATGCCGGAAGAGGCACGCAAACATTTGCCGCCTGGCGTTGCGACCGGTCTCGCCTGGACACCCGCGGGAGGCGATGTCCTCTACATCGAAACGACCCTGCTTCCCGGGAGTCATGAACTGACGCTCACGGGACAGTTAGGTGATGTCATGCAGGAGTCGGCCAGGGCGGCGCGGAGCTATCTCTGGTCGCATGCCGAAAGCATGGGGCTCGATATTTCCAAGTTCAAACGCAACGGCGTGCACATCCATGTGCCGTCCGGTGCGATTCCGAAAGACGGCCCCTCGGCCGGGATTACGATGGCCACGGCCCTGGCCTCGTCCTACGTCGGGAAAGCGGTCCGCAGCGACACGGCCATGACCGGGGAAATCAGCTTGAGTGGATTGGTCCTGCCGGTCGGCGGGATCAAAGAGAAAGTCCTGGCCGCCCATCGTGCCGGCATCAAGCGGATCGTCTTGCCGAAGGCAAATGAGAAGGACCTGAAAGAAATACCGCAAGAAGTGCGGGACGAGCTAACGTTCATCCCGGTGGAACGAATCGAAGAAGTGCTTCCGGCGGCGTTCAATCAGGACACAGCCGCGGCGACAGAGCGCGACGAACCGTTAGCGACCTCCACTACCTCATAAACATATCAGGCCCCGGGGCAACCCGGGGCCTGATACAGCCTCGCCGATTGACAGCGTCTGAAGCTCTCGCTAGAGTCGTGGCAGTTGGAGCGCACGCCATGACCCTGAACACCGATCATCTCGCCCGCTGTATTCACACCCTCGAATCGTCGCTGGTTCTCTATCGACAAGCCGAACCGGAGAGCATCAATCAGGAAGTCTTCCGTAACGCAATTGTAAAAGGCTATGAACTGACTCAAGAGACCAGCTTTAAGCTCCTCAAACGAGTGCTCAAAGACTTCGGACATAGCGGAAACAAACTGGACGCCACGTCGGTCAAAGACCTCCTCCGGCTCGCGGCCGCCCACGCCATCATGACGCTGGAAGAAGTCGAGCGCTGGTTTGCGTATCGAGACAACCGCAATACCACCGCGCACGACTATGGCGAAGGCTTCGCCAAAGAAACCTTGCGGCTCCTGCCGTCATTTATCGCGGACGTCAAGGGACTGGAGCAGATCCTGCGCACACGCTTCGGGAAGGCCGACTGAATTTTTCATGAAGACTCTCACCACCAACGAACTCCATGTACCCGGTCCATACCTCGCTATGGTACGCACCATATTGGCTCGACATGTGCCCCATGCCGAAGTCTGGGCCTACGGGAGCCGAGTCACGGGAACGGGACACGACACCAGCGATTTGGATTTAGTCCTGCGCAACCCGGCGCAACTTGGCGAGGAAACCGGCGGCCTGGGCACGCTCATGGAGGCCTTCAGCGAAAGTAACCTGCCTATTCGAATCGACATCACAGACTGGGCACGCATTCCCAAACACTTCCGTCGCGAAATCGAGCGCACACACATCGTCGTGCAAGCAGGCAAGCCAGACTAAGCGTCACATGCACTCGGCCGCTCACGCCGCATTAACTCAAGCTCATCATCCATCATCTACGATTGACACCCTCCCCCGCTCTGACTAGAGTCGCGCAGCCTCGGACAACGACAGGAGAGCGCGACGAACCGTTAGCGACCTCCACTACCTCATAAACACCTCATGCCCTGGGACAACCCGGGGCCTGATCCAGCACCCTCAGAGTCTCAGCTGCGGGATAACAAAGCGCCACCCCCTATAATTAAGCCAGACACTCCTCTTGCCAAATATCTCAATACGAGATAACTCAAACTGGTGCACATCATTACGCGTAAGAGGCTATTTGAATTCGCGCGAACCCATCCGGAAGCACGACCATCTCTACAGCACTGGTTCGCCATCGAGAGCAAGACCGACTATGCCTCTTTCGCCGGCCTGCGGATCACCTTTCCCTCAGCCCATCAGGTAGCCCAGTTTACGGTCTTCAACATCGGGGACAACAAATTCCGGCTGATCGCAGCCATTCATTACAACCGAAAGAAAGTGTACATCCGACACGTACTCACGCACGCGGAATACGACCAGGGCACTTGGAGGACCTAACCCATGCTCGCCAAATACATTCACGAAGCCAACGCCGACTACCGTCGCATTCGGCAACGGATTCCCCTCGGTCCGTTACGGACGGAAGCTGAATATAGCCGAGCGGTCGCCGTCCTCGATAACGTCGTGGATGAAATCGGTCAACACGAGACCCATCCCCTGGCCGACCTGGCCGAGACATTAGCCTTGTCCATCGAAGCGTATGAGAACGCCCACGTGCCCTTCCCCAATTCACCCGGACCTGAGATCCTCCGCAGCTTGATGGAGGAACATGGACTGACGCAATCAGACCTGCCCGAGATCGGCAGCCAGGGCGTGGTGTCGGAGATTCTCTCCGGCAAGCGTGACCTGAACGTCCGCCAAATCGCCCAACTTGCCGCCCGGTTCGGTGTCTCCCCCGCGCTGTTCATGCCGGTCTCCACTAAAACGACCAAACGCCTCCCGCCAAGGACCCGAAAGGCGAGCGTAAGATAAACCTACGCCTGTCTGGTGTTGAGACAGATAGGGAGCATTGCCTTGACGTTGTATGACGCCGTCAACCTCTTGGAGCGACGTAAAGTCCAACGTCAAGCAATGACCCCAACTCACGCCACTGAAGAACGAGTTGGCGCGGCACCGACAGTTTCAGAATCAGGCCGAGGCACAGGTCGCCATCGAGGACTATATCAATCGGTTCTATAACCGACAGCGCTTGCATCAGGCGCTCGGCTATCGCAGCCCAAAGGAGTTCGAGCAGCAGGACGACGCGGTCCTCATTCTTCGAGTCGTGCATGGCGCGCAGGATCTTCTCACGCTCGTCCGCCTGGAGCCTTGGGATATCGGCGGCTAGCTATCGCGAAACGGTACGTGACCC
>JAHFES010000080.1:0-6101 GCA_023248355.1 Nitrospiraceae bacterium | reverse complement strand
GCAGCAGGACGACGCGGTCCTCATTCTTCGAGTCGTGCATGGCGCGCAGGATCTTCTCACGCTCGTCCGCCTGGAGCCTTGGGATATCGGCGGCTAGCTATCGCGAAACGGTACGTGACCCGGTCGCAGCTTATTCTCAAAACCGCTGGCTAGGGTCTCCTCAGAACGGTGTTGAGATCAATCGTTCCCGCGCGCGTGAATCCGGCGACCAGGTTGGCGTTCACACCCGGCGGTCAGCAGCCGCTGTTTCCACTTGAGTGGCTCTCGCCCACATTGACAACGAATCCCTACTGCTCATAATTCTCGACGACCTGCGGCGGGCGAACTTCCGCTTCGTCCGGATCAAGTCCGACGTCGCGAAGGGCACGTCGCTGGCGCAAGAGGTCCCAGCACTGATCCAATTCGATCTGAACTTTCGCGAGCCGCTTCCGATCGGCTTTGGGGTGTGCCCCTAGCTCGTGCAATCGGTGCTCCTCTGCGACCAGATGCTGAATGTGATTGAGGACCGGCTGATCTTCGACTTGATTCTCCACGAGAGCCTCCTTCAGCGCGGCTATGATCGGAACGGTCAGGTTTTGATGTTACGCCCACCCGAAACTGCGGTCAACCGATGCTCTGGCCCACATGCTGCCCCCGACGTAGGTTGCCAGAACAAAGAGAATATGTCGCGGCGCGTGGCGGGGAGTTGGTCTATCTGGTTCCTCTGGTCTATTTGGTCTGTCTGGTTCGGCGGATCAGAGAAACCAGACAGACCAGACGACCTTCTCGCAAGTCGTCGTTCGTTGCTCATATCTCGTCCTTCGACTAGGCTCAGGACGGTGAGCCCGTCGAACCGTCGTTCGCAGACGAAGGTCATCCGGATTGCGAGATACGCTTCACGAACGACGCTTCCCACTCTTGCCATACGCTATACACCATCAGCTCTTCTCTCTCTACCCTCCCCGCTATCCGGCATTCGCTCTTCTCTTCATGCGCGCACGGAGGGGTGGACCAAACCGACCCTGAACACGTACAATACAAAATCGTTTTTCATTCCCCCCAGCCTCGAAGGCACGTTGGAAACGGTAATACTCAAACGGCATCGCCATTAATGTGAAGGAATTATCATGAGTGTGAAATGCGGAATCGTCGGGCTGCCCAACGTGGGCAAGTCTACCCTCTTCAATGCGCTGACCAAGTCGGGGATCGCGGCGGAGAATTATCCCTTCTGCACCATCGAGCCGAACATCGGCATCGTGGAAGTGCCGGATGCGCGGATGCAGGCGCTGGCCGACATCGTCAAGCCGCAGCGCATGCAATATGCCACCACCGAGTTCGTAGACATCGCCGGGTTGGTGGCCGGGGCCTCGAAGGGCGAAGGCTTGGGCAACCAATTCCTCGCCAACATTCGTGAGACCGACGGGATCGTGAATGTAGTGCGGTGTTTCGAGGACGACAACGTGATTCACGTGGCGGGCAAGGTCGATCCGATTTCCGACATCGCGACGATCATCACCGAACTGGCGCTGGCAGACCTCACCACGGTGGAAAAGGCCCAGGAGCGGAATCTGAAGGTCATTCGCTCCGGCGATAAAGAGGCCGCGAAACTTGGCGACCTGCTGGTTCAGGTGACCGCCTGTTTGAACCAGGGCAAGCCGGCGCGCACGATGAAACTGGATGCGGCGCAGCTCGCCTTGCTGAAGCCGCTGTGCCTGATGACTATCAAGCCCGTCATGTACGTGGCCAATGTGGCAGAAAAGGGGTTCACCAATAATCCCCTGTTGACCCGCGTGGAAGAATTCGCCGCGCGCGAAGGGGCGCCGGTCGTGGCCATTTGCGCCGCGCTGGAGTCGGAAATTTCAGGGCTGTCGGACGACGAGAAACGGGAATTCCTGGCCGACACCGGCATGACCGAGCCGGGACTCAACCGCCTGATTCGCGCGGCCTACAAGCTGCTGGGCCTGCAGACCTACTTTACCGCGGGAGTGAAAGAAGTCCGTGCCTGGACCATTCATATCGGCGATACCGCCCCGCAGGCGGCGGGCGTCATCCATGGCGATTTTGAAAAGGGATTCATTCGCGCTGAAGTGATCAGCTACGACGACTTCATCGCCTGCAAAGGCGAAGCGGGCGCGAAGGAAAAAGGGAAGATGCGGCTGGAAGGCAAGGAGTATGTGGTCCAGGATGGCGATGTCATGCACTTCCGCTTCAACGTCTAGCAGGATGCTGAAAAAGTCCGCCAGCGGCGTTCTCGAAACCCGTGAAGCGTATCTCGTGAAGCGTCGTTCGTTTTCGGATTCGGACGTTTCAGGCGTAACGTTTCAGAAACGACGAAGGTGGCCTTTTGAGCATCCTGCACAGCCTTCTCCAGTTGTCCCAAAAGCGTCAGAGACAATTTCACGGCACAGGGAGCTTTAGCCCAAGACTTGTTGTAGAATCCCCCGGTACCGAATCGCCATCCTCTTCGAGGCTCGCATGGCACGGCGTACCCAGACTCAGCTGCAGCAGACCTATCGAGAGCACGCGCTCAAGATGTTTCCGTGGATCTGTGCGCACTGCGGACGCGAATTTGACGGCAAGAAGCTGGGCCAACTCACGGTCCATCACAAGGACCACAACCACGACAACAATCCACCCGACGGAAGCAACTGGGAGTTGCTCTGTCTCTACTGTCACGATAACGAGCACCAGCGGTATCAGGTGGCTGACGCGTCAGGTGAGGTGCCGCCGAGCCGGGAGCAAGATCAACCTTCGACCTTCAGGCCCTTCGCCCATCTCGAAGACTTGTTCAAGCGCAACACATAGCCTTCGTCTGGTCCGTCTGGTTGCAGAGGTCTGTCTGGTCTGTCCGGTTTAACCAGAGAAACCGGACAGACTAGAAAGACCAACCGATCCCCTCACGTCTTCCAGCCATGAACCATAGACCAGTGGCTCCTCGTTCGTGCTATATGCTATAGGGTATCAGCCTTTCATCTTCGGCCATCAGCCCCATGTCATTCGCCATACGCTCATGAGTATTTCTCATCCCCGCGATCCATTGCACGGGATCACGCTGGAGACTATCGTCAAGGAACTGGTCGAGCGGTATGGGTGGGCCGAGATGGGGCGTCGCGTCCCGATCCGTTGTTTCCTCCACGACCCCAGCGTGAAATCCAGCCTCACGTTTCTCCGAAAAACGCCCTGGGCGCGGGAGCGGGTCGAAGGGTGGTACATCGCGTATAAGGACATGTGAGCGAAAGCTGCCGGCTCCATCCACCTGAATCATTCGGCAATCATAGGAACCACGACTCCATGGCCTCGAACGCCACCATTTTTAAAGCGACCGTGCAGATCTCCGACATGGACCGCCAATACTATGAGGACCATGCGCTCATCCTGGCGCGCCATCCCTCTGAAACCGATGAGCGCATGATGGTGCGTCTGTTGGCCTTTGTGCTGCATGCGGATGAAGCCTTGTCGTTTGGCCGTGGGCTGAGCACCGAAGAGGAGCCCTCTCTCTGGTACAAGGACTTGACGGGCGCCATCGACCTCTGGATCGAGGTGGGCCAGCCAGATGAGAAAACCATTCGCCAGGCCTGCGGTCGTGCGAAACAGGTCTGCATCTATACCTATGGCGGTCGTGGCGCTGACCAGTGGTGGGAGAAAAACCTGGCCACACTCGAGCGGTTGAATAATCTGACCGTGATGAATCTGCCGCTGGACGGGAGCCGCGCATTGGCTCAGCTTGCGCAGCCCAGCATGCAGTTGCAATGCACCATTCAAGAAGGACAGATTTGGATGGCGGATAGAGAGAATACCGCGCACATTGAATTGACGATCTTGAAAGCCGCTTCAGCCCCGTTTGGAAAGTGACGCAGGGACGGCAGGCAATGAAAGAGAAGAAACGCATTCCCACGAGTGGTGAGCCGATCGTCTGGACCAGTCCTTTCGCCGCACTGAAAAATGTGGAACTGCCATCGGCTCAGGACGCGCGGCAGGGTACTGATGGCCCTGCCCTGACTGACGCAAAACCAGCCGCACCAAAGAAGAACCGTGGGCGCGTGGATATCATTCGTCAGACCGCACACCGCGGTGGCAAGACGGTCACGGTCGCCACGGGATTCACTGGCATCGGTCTGGTCGAGAAAGAGACCCTCGCTAAGGAGATACAGAAAGCCTGTGGTGCCGGGGGCACAGTGAAGGAGGGACGGATCGAAATTCAGGGTGACCAGCGAGAGACAGTCGCCCGCATCCTGGCCAACGCCGGTTTTCGGCCCGTGTTGGCTGGAGGATGACAGGCCGTGCGCCTTAAGATCGGCGATCGGAAAGAGGTCTACCGTTTCTGAGCATGTCGCAGGCGATGCAAGGGAAATGGTATGAGCCAAGATTCATAGGGAATCCCGGCTATAATGACATCAAGGGAGCCCCGTCTCAGCGGTGGCTGCTAACAGCACGATCACGCATCAGGGCTCACTTATTATAAAACGAGACGATTCGATCGACGCCGGCCCGCAACGTTTTTTTCCATTCCACCTCAAGCGCAGGCGTGAACTTCGCATCGCACGCTTTGACGCTCTGCACGAGAGAATTAATCCAATAGTCGTAGAGGTTGGGATCAATGTTCATTTTCTTCTTGCTGTGACTCTCTCCGATGCGATCAATTCCAGTCGTCCCAACTCCTTTGCCATCAAGATGCATGAACATCATGGACACCCCTTGCCGCAAGAGTGATTTCTGCTTGGCCATATCAGTTTTGGCGAACATGGGGGCGATCGTGGGATGGCTCGCCAGGAAATTCTCGTAGAAGAGATCGAAGAATTTCGCATTGACGCAGCAGCGGCTATAACTCTCTTTTACCTCAGCTAACGACATGGAGGCTCCTCGCTAGAGACGTAATGTTCGCCCTAGCAGTGCTCAACAGTGGGTAACGCTTCAGGTATATGTTGAGCACAGGCCACATACCTAAGCCGGACCGGCTGTCCTTCTACCCTTCTATCGGATTGGCCACGCCAGACTTAACAACCTAAACTGTCTAATGAATTAGACACACAGGCCGAAAATTGGCCTAACTTCCCTCTCGATCTGCAACAGAGCGCGGGGAACTAACGAGCCGAAATCATGATCTCCTGGTAGTACGCGTCAAGAAGGTCCTGGCGTACGCGCTCGATCAGAATGAGCTGCCGCTGATCGAAGATATTGGCACAATAGAGATAGGAGAGGTCTCCAACGGTGCCGAGTTCCACGTGCAACTGGCGGCCGTCGGGTTCTTGGCGGGTGGTTTCCTTGATGACGTTTTTACTTTTGAGTTGTTCCCACGCTCGCTGCGCTGACGGCCAGTGATTCTCATACAGAGGAGCGTCGGGATCTTGTGATGGAGCCTGCAATACAGTCCGCTCAAATGGTCGGCCTTCATCTGGCTCCGGGGATTCGTCCCAGTTGAGTCTGCCTCCGCTCCCCTTCTCCACTACATAAAACGGCCCATCCTCCGCCACTTCCTCGACCAGCAGGTAGCGAATCGGTTCCGGCTGCTCAATCAAACGTAAGCCTCTAGAAGCTGCTGCGCGCTGGAACGGGATTCGCCTGGCCAGTTGTCTCGTCTTCTCAAACACGATCATGCGCCCTCGAGGAGTCAACGCCGCACAGAGGCGATCAAGCCGAGGCCCGATGCCGGTGCGTTCTTCAAATGCATGCTGTTGCCGAGGATTACGTGCCCGTTCGAATGTCGTCCAGTCGCAACTGGGAAGGCCAGGCTCTTGCTCGACTTGAACCAGTGCGTGTGTTGCGACAATCAAATCGTAAGTGCCTGAGAGGGCCTGCTGCGTCACATTCAGACACTCGAACCGAACATTGTTCAGACCGAGTGCCCTGGCCTGCTCCTGGGCTCGTGCAATTGAGGCGGCTGAGCGATCGATGCCGACGAACGTCTTGTCGGGACACTGCCGCGCATAGAACGTCGTCAGAATGCCGACGCCGCAGCCGAAGTCAAGAATGGTTTGCGCGTCGCCAATCCGCGAGACAACGCGTGGCCCGATTGCGGCATAGTAATCGTACCGCTGACTGTAGAGCACCGGCAGGATGTTGGGGTGTACGGTGGCATCGTAGAACGCCACTTCGTCAGCAGATGACCCACGACGTTTCTGCTC
>JAHFES010000079.1:6702-11644 GCA_023248355.1 Nitrospiraceae bacterium | reverse complement strand
ATACGTATGGACAGAATAGTATGGGGTCCTTCGGAGAGTCAAGGAACGCGCTGGACAGTGAATTCACTCGGTCGCTTGACCTTCCACGGTCTGGTCGCTATATTCGCGATCGATTGGATTGCGTCGTATCTTCTGGGTTTCCTTCCTCGTCAATGAACGCACAGCTCTCACCAGATATCGTGTCCGCCAAGAGCGCTCCGCTCCTTGGATTCTGGTACCCCGCCGTGCCAAGCGCAAAGCTGCGATCAGGCTCGATGCAGGCCCTGCAAATGCTCGGGCTCCCGATCGTCCTTTGTCGTGACCGGGAGGGCCGCTTGGCCGCGATGCGCGACCTCTGTCCGCACCGAGGAATGCCGCTGTCGTTCGGGCGATTCGACGGCGAGCGGGTGGAATGTCCTTATCACGGCTGGCAATTCGACATGAAGGGCCGATGCCGACACATTCCCGCGCTGCCCGAAGGGACCACGCTGCAAACCGACAAGGTCGGAGTCACGACCTATCCCGCTGAAGAAGCCGACGGCATGATCTGGCTCTATCTGGCTGACGAACGCGGGAATACTCATCCGCTGCCGCCCGTCCCTCGCCTGCCGCTTCCATCGGAGCCGCAACAGTCGTTTCATATTTCGTTGACCTATACCTGCACACCCGACGATGGCATCATCGGCTTGATTGACCCGGTCCACGGACCCTATGTCCATTCATGGTGGCGGAGCGACGCTCGCATGCAGGAGAAAACAAAAATCTATGAGCCGATCCCCAACGGATTCCGCATGGTGGCCCACCAGCCGGCCAAGAACAGCGGGCCGTTCCATTGGCTGCAACGCCTGTACGGCGGGCCGCTGACTACAACCATCGACTTCCTCTTACCGAACCAACGAGTGGAGCTGATGCAGTGCGGAAAGTTCTGGGTCGCCAACCGACTCATGGCCACGCCAGTGACCGATATGGAATGCCGCATCGATTTCTCGGCATTGTGGCATGGGCTCAACTGGGTCCCGTTCGGCAACTTGATCTTCCGTACGCTCACAAAAATGTTTCTTGGCCAGGATGAAGGGGCGATGAAAAATCTCGCCGTGGGTCTTCAACACAAGCCGTCGTCGATGTTTATCGGCGATGCGGATCTGCCGGCCAAATGGTACTACAAGCTGAAGGCGGCTCATCTCGCGTCGGTCCAGACCGGGCAGCCGCTGGATCATCCACTCAAAGAACGAGTGACGCTCCGGTGGAGAAGCTGACCGTTCTCCTCAAAACCTTTCTTCTACTCATTGTCGCAACGTTTCTGTCAGCGACCGTGGCTCATGCCGGCAGTGCATCCCGCGTGGTTTCCGTTCCAGCGCTTGGCGTGCAGGGCGAGGGCCTCCCCGGTGTCGTCAACTACATCCTCATTCAGTTTGACCGAACTGCTGCGCAGGACGGCCCCACAGTTCAGTTCAGTGAAATAAATCTTGGCGGCGGTTCGTTGGTTGGCGATGAGTGGAAGGAAGGCGTACGACGAGCGGTCCGGGCCGTCGCCCAGGCCGTCGGTGACGATGGCCGTGACTGGCTGATCACGATCAAGAATCGATCTATGACAGCCCTTACCGATGGCATGAGTGCCAGCGCAGCCGTCGCCGTGGGCATCATGGCCGCCTACAAAGGGGATGCGATCGGGTCAGACGTTGCCCTTTCCGGCCAAATCACGCCGGACGGTCGACTGGATGTTGTCGGTGGATTACCGGTGAAAATCGAGGCGGCATCCAGCGCCCATTATCGGACCATCGTCGTCGCCCGGGATCAGATGCTGACCCCTGACTGGATGCTCTCCAACGAAGTCGCATCACGACGACGGATTCAGCTCATTCAAGCCGAGACACTGGAAGAAGCCTATCAAGCCATGACGGGGAAATCCCGCTAACCTGGCGCCTCACTGGACAAGATCAGTCCCATTGCCCGCCTGATCTGATCACGAGTCCCGAGGAGCACCACGATATCGCCTGCGAGGAGTGTGGTTTTTTCCGACGGGTTGGATTCGGTCACTCCCGCTCTGGTCCAGGCAATGATCGACGCTCCGGTTCGAGGCCGCAGGGCAAGCTGCGCAAGCGACTTGCCCGCCGCAGGCGAATCCTCTTCGATCCGGCAGGTCTCCACTTCCACGTCGCTGAGCGTGCCGCCACGGAGATGGTGGGCCAATTCCGGCATCTCGCTCCGGCGCAACAACGCGTAGCCCTCGCGTCGGATCTGTTCCGCTTTCCGCATCACAAACTCCTGCGGCATATTGTAGGTCCGCAGCACCAAGGCGAAAATTTCGATCGACGTTTCAAACTCCTCCGGCACGACGTCGTCGGCACCCAGTTGATGCAGCTCTTCCAACTCGCGCAGGTAGCGCGTCCGCACGACGATGTGGATCTTGGCGTTTATTCCCCGCGCCACCTGCACCGTGCGCCGGGCCATGAAGGGATCGGAAATCGCCACGACTAAGACTCTCGCATCTTCGATCTTCACATGCCGGAGCACGTTCGGATTCGTCGCATCGCCATAGTAGAGAGGCAAGCCGTGCTGCGCCTCGCGGCGCACGGTGTCGCCATCCAAATCCAACGCGATGTAAGGAACTTCGGTTTCACCCAACACGCGGGCCAGATTCCGTCCGTTCAATCCATACCCCACGATAATCACGTGGTCCTTGATCCGAAGATGCCGCCCTTTCGTCTCAAGCACATGGGCCGTCGTCCGCCCGGGGAACCAGTGGCGAACTCGCTGCACCGCTTCGACTCGTCGAGCGAGATGCGGCGACAACTGCATGAGGAACGGCGTGATGATCATGGAACACACCGAGACCGCCAGGAATATCTGATAGGGCGATCCGGACAGCAGCCCATTCTCCTGGCCAACCTGCGCCAGGATGAAGCTGAATTCGCCCACCTGCGCCAAGGCAATGCCGGTCATGACGGCCGCCCGTGGCGGCACAGACACGGCCAGCACGGCTCCGGCTCCGCTGACGAACTTCACCAGCAAGACCGCCGCCAACAAACTGGTCACCACAGCAGGATACTGGAGCAAGACACGCCAATCCATCAGGATGCCGATAGAGACAAAGAACAGGCTGTTGAAGCTATCGCGGAACGGCAGCACCTCCGCCATCGCCTGGTGACTGTACTCCGACTCGGAAATCACCAGTCCCGCAATGAACGCGCCCAACGCGAGCGACAGCCCACCGAGTGAGGTCAACCACGCGATGCCGAGGCACAACACAATGATCGTTAAGAGGAAGAGTTCGCGGCTTCGGCTGCGCACAATGTGTTCGAGCAGCTTCGGCACCGCATACCAGGCTGCAGCCACGACACATCCGACGACCAACACCGATTTTCCCAAGGTCAAAATGATCGACGTGAACGCCCCCTCGCTCGGATTGGCCAGGATCGGCGCCAGCAAGATCATGGGCACCACGGCCAAATCTTGAAACACCAGAATGCCGATCGTAACGCGTCCGTGGAGCGAGTCACTGTCCCCGCTGGCTGCCAAAGCCTTCAGCACGATCGCCGTGCTGCTCAGCGACAGCAGAAATCCCCAGAAGATCGCCTGCGGTCCCGGCAATCCTGCGAGCATGCCGCCAAGCCAGACCATCGCGACAACCCCGCCGACCTGAATCGGAGCGGCGATCAAGAGCAACCGTCGGAGCGACGCGAGCTGCACTAACGAGAATTCAATGCCGATCGTAAAGAGCAGCAGCACCACCCCGATCTCCGCCAGAATTTGAACCGTCCCGACATCGGAAATGAGGTTGAATCCGTGGGGACCGATCACAGCCCCGGCGACGAGAAACCCCGCGATGGACGGCAGTCGGAACTGGTGAAACACGAACACAACCGCGATCGACACGGAGAAGATGACCAACAAGTTTCCGAGCACGTTGTAGTCGGTCATACGAATTCGTATCTCATCGCTCGTCGCTCGTTCTGAGACACTCTACAAGTCATCTTTTTAGGTCCTTCACTTACGTTGTGCGCTTCACGCATGCCGTTTCACGAAACAGATACGCAGGATACCTGAGGCCCCATCGATGAACAAGGCAAAGCTGCTTGTCCGGCGTGAAGCTCTTGAGTAGAGTGTCGGTAGGAGCCGCGCATGATCCGAGCTATTCTCTTTGACTTTAACGGCGTGCTTGCAGATGACGAAACCCCTCACGTCGTCTGCTTCCAGCAGGCCCTCTCCGAGTTCGGCCTCTCGCTGACCACGGAAGAGTACTACCAGACCTACTTGGGTATGGACGAACGCACCTGCACGGCCATGCTCCTAGCCGCGCGCGACGGCGCATGCAACAACGGTACGCTTCAGCAAATTGCGGATCGCAAGACGGAACTATTCCGCAGCCACACCGCGCAGCATCAGCCGGCGCTCTTCCCCGGTGTCGTCGAATTTGTGAAGGCCGCCCGCCCTCGATACCGACTTGCGATCGCCTCAGGAGGGCGACGTGAACAAATTGACTACGCCCTCAGTGGAACAGCGATCGAGCGCGATTTTGAGTTGATCGTGTCCGCCGAAGATTGTTCTGTGGGGAAGCCCGACCCCGCCATCTATCTGCTCACGTTGCAGAGGCTGAACGAGCGACGACAAGAAGTGCCACCGCTTACTCCTCGGGAATGTGTGATCATCGAAGATTCGAAAGCAGGCATTCGATCGGCACGCGCCGCCGGCATGACGGTGATCGGACTTGCCACGACCTATCATGCCGATCATCTGGCAGAGGCAGACATGGTCATTCCCAGCCTCCAAGATGTCACGCCCGAGACGATGCGGCAGTCATTGGCGAACTTGACGCCACGGTCTCCTTCGTCTTGACTACCGCGGACCGCCTCCAAACCGGCTCCAAGAATGGATCTCCCCCTCCAAAGTGGCATAGACTCTCAGGCGCGGCATTGCGTAGGTTGTGACTGCAACGCGAACGGTTACGCGACGATCGGACAAC
>JAHFES010000079.1:0-6602 GCA_023248355.1 Nitrospiraceae bacterium | reverse complement strand
CGGACCGCCTCCAAACCGGCTCCAAGAATGGATCTCCCCCTCCAAAGTGGCATAGACTCTCAGGCGCGGCATTGCGTAGGTTGTGACTGCAACGCGAACGGTTACGCGACGATCGGACAACCACGCATCCGGTGCCTTGGCCACATTTTCTCCGGAGGTGCCCCATGAGGCTCATGCACAGACTTCTTTCGGCAGCAACGCTCGTGGCTTTCATAGCGGTTCCAGCCTTCGCCGACACGCCCCCGCCCGCCGCAGAGCCGTCAGGGACCTGGGAATGCCCACAGGCCGACGGCAGCTCGATCTATACGAACAAAGAACGGGCCGGTTGCCGGGCGATGATACTGAAACCCTTGTCCGTTGTGCCTTCGTTGGAGAATATGCCGACGATTCCGCACGCTGTGGCTGCTCCACATTATGACGTGCCGCCTTATCAGGACCGTGGTCCAGGCACGGCTAACCGGAACGCTCCAGACTGGGCACGAGATTGGTACGCGAACAATGCATCATCGGGCTCTGTGCAAGCTGAAGTCTGTGGCATGTACATGGAATGGCTTCAACTCGTCCAGAAAACACGTGGCGGGTTTTACTTTGGATCGGACCCCTCGTACGGCGGCGATCTCTCAAGTCGCAATCAGCGCGGGGCCAGCTACTCGTTCTATGACAACGCTCGATGGATGGCGCTGTCGAGGATGTTCGGCACAGGATTCGTTCCGGTGGGCTGTCAGTAGGCGGGCCTGGAACGCAGCCGAGGCTTAGAACGACGTCAGACTCTGTAGAATTCTCGGTACCACTTCACGAATCGCGGGATGCCTTCTTCAATAGACGTGGCTGGCATGAACCCAACATCGCGCGTGAGATCGTCGATGTCGGCATACGTGGCCGGCACATCGCCCGGTTGTAAGGGCATCAGCTTCTTCTCCGCTTTCTTCCCAATCGCCTGCTCCAACACCTCGATGAAGTGCAACAGCTCCACCGGTTGATGGTTGCCGATGTTGTACAGGCGGGCTGGAGCGGAACTCGTACCAGGATCCGGCTTGTCTCCTGACCATGACGCATTGGCGCTGGCTGGACTATCCAGCGTACGGATGATCCCTTCGACAATATCGTCGACGTAGGTGAAATCGCGCTTCATCTTGCCGTGATTGAAGACTTCAATCGGTTTGCCCTCCAAGATCGCCTTCGTAAAGATGAAAAGCGCCATGTCGGGACGTCCCCAGGGCCCATAGACCGTAAAGAACCGCAGGCCCGTGCACGGCAGCCGATACAGATGGGCATAGCAATGGGCCATCAATTCGTTGGCCTTCTTCGTTGCCGCATACAGCGACACCGGATGGTCCACGTTGTCGTGGATGGAGAAGGGCATATGCGTATTCCCGCCGTAGACGGAACTGGACGACGCGTAGACCAAATGCTCAACCTTGCTGTGCCGGCAGCCTTCCAGGACGTTCATGAAGCCTTCGATATTGCTCTCGGTATAGGCGTGGGGATTGACGAGTGAATAGCGCACGCCGGCCTGCGCCGCCAGATGCACGACACGACGAATTGGTTGCTCGGCAAAGAGATCCCGCATCCCGTTCCGGTTGGCCAGATCGAGCTTGATGAAACTGAACCGCTCGTGCGGCGTCAGTTGCGCAAGACGCGCTTCTTTCAATCGCACATCGTAATAGTCATTGACGTTATCGAGGCCGATGACGTGATCGCCCCGATCCAATAACCGTTTGGTCACATGAAATCCGATGAACCCGGCCGCACCAGTGACCAGAATCGGAGACGTTGACCCGCTCATGTCTGCTCCTTGCAAAGGAAAAGGTTCTCTACGCTCGTCCGCTCGACTTCATAAAAGGCGGATCGCCATGATCCAGCCGATACAGGCTCAGAGGAGTCAGCGCGTCCCCCGTCGATACCACGTCGATGCGACCCTCACCGCCCGCCCGATACACGTCTAAGGCCCGAGCGCAATGATACCGGCAACCCTGCGGAGCGAGAAGGTCTTTCAACTTTTCAGGCGGTTCCCAATGGGCCGTCAGCAGGGCCGTCCTGGCCGGATTTCGTTGGCTGAACATGAAGGAGAGATGATCGGGATACCACTCGGCTCCGCCGGTCGCATAGGAGACAAAGAGATTCGCGCGGGCCTCGGCGCAGACCTCGGCGAGGTAGGCGTTCGTGAGATACCCGTTTTCGCCGACGTCCAGCCATTTCCCCGGATGGGACAAGGACGCATGGGCTGCGTAACTCCTGACTTCGAGTAACTGCTGTTGGGAGGCACAGACCAACGGGATGGGACCATACTGATCGACCAATCGCCTGATCACCCCCTCCTTGAGCGCTGATCGTCCATCGTTCGTCGGCCCGCTGTCCGCATGCACCAGCACATTGTGCCCGCGGTCCGAGATCAAGTAACAGTTTCTCGGCATCTCCAGATCGCAGGGATCTTCCCCGTAGAACGGCACGGATACCACCGCCCCGCCCTCGAATGGCCAGCTTTCCCCGTGGGCCAACTCAACGACCCGCCCGAATCCCAGCTCACGCAGCAATGACAGATAGTCGTAGGAGAACTTCTTCCGATTTCGACGGCTAGGGACGATGATCGGGGTCTCCTTCGGCAGGTGCAGCAAGGTGCGCGGGTCCACGTGGTCATCATGGTCGTGCGTGAGAAACGCCGCAGCCGGCTTGGGCAAGAGCCCACACCACAGAGACGGTACGGACGATTCGGCAAACCAGGGCAAGAGCCACGGATCAAAGAGGAACGCTGTGTCTCGCTGCCGATAGAGCAGGGCTGCATGCCCGAGATGCACCATGTCTTGATCCTGCACGACGTCAAACCAGTGCTGGCGGACAGATGTCTTCGGCGCACTGACCAGACAGTCATATTGATGCAGCGACTCCACGAGACGCGTGAGCACGCCCTGCGCGTCACGCGGGGCGGTTACAACAACGGTTTTAATTTCTTCGGTTTGATGCGTCCCGTCCAGCATCCCAAGCACTTTGCCGATGATCGGTCCGAGCGGACGTTGATCGAATCCGATCGGGATGGCCTGGCGCTTGACGGAGTGAAAAATGCGGAGGCCGCCGTTCGTCACGGTCGCAGACTTGGTGGGATCGTGTGGGAACTCCCATTGAAATGTGCCGTCCGGTTTTCGTCCGCAGTGAATGTGTTGGCGCAGAGAAGGACGCCCGTTGACCAATTCGGCATAGGCGTCTTCCAGCCGCCGTTGGCGATCAGGATCGTCTAACGGCGCCCGCTTCGAGAACACGTCGCTGATGGCCGTATCGATGGAACTGGACAAGAGGCTGTGGGCTTCATGAAGACTCGCCACCACCTCGGGCGCGACCCCAGCCACAAAGGGAAAGGGTCCCGGCGCTTCGCCGCTTTCCAGCTGCACCCAACACCAGGGAGCGAGACTCAGGTAGTGATTGCGCGGCAGGTTGTCCCAGATCTTCATGATCGTGATCTGTGATGGGTGATGGGTGATGGGCGCGGAATGAGCCGTTCGTTGTCGTTCAACTGATCACTCATCACCGATCACTCGTCACTTCCCATTTAAGTTGACTGATCATGGGTTCGTAGAGCGCTTGAATGATGTTGCCGTCGGGATCCGAAAAATAGAACGAATAACTCCCGTCCCGATGCTGCTTCGGCAGCTTGACGATCGTGCCTCCCAATGGCTCGATCTGCCGCACCACCTCCTCATACATCTGATCGACCGCTTGGGGAGTCGCCAAGATGACTCCGACATGATCGAGCAGCTGGTTCTTGGGCGGCTGATACGCTGCGAGTTCGTCTTTCGCAATCTGATGCAGCGCCAAGTTGTCAGCCCCCGAGCTGAAATACACATTGTCGGGATCTGGCTCCCAGACCACCTTCATGCCGAGCAGTGCTTCGTAAAAACGCCGAGAGCGTGGAAGATTGGTGACGCGGAGCGCCAGATGGCGGAGCCCTCGATGCAGTGGAGTAGTCATGATCTAGCGATGCGCTCTCGTTCGCTGCCAGGGACGGAAGCCCATATAGTAGGGAGCCGCCCCACCAGCCGTCAACGGAAATTCACCCCCTGTGGACGGGGCAACAGGTGTGGTACGATGGCATCCTTCTGGCTTGAACAAAGGAGATCAGTCTGATGAACGCCTCGATTCGAGTATTGGCTGCAGTGCTCTCCCTGCTGGGGATGTCTTCACTCGCATTCGCCGCGGGACTGGAAAAAGAGATCAAGGGAAAAGACGGCGCGCCTATGGTGATGGTGCCCGAGGGTTCGTTCCCGATGGGGGTCCCACAAGGCGACCGCGACGGGGGACGGGATGAATATCCGCGCCATGACGTGTTTGTGAATACGTTCTACATCGACAAATTTGAGGTGACCAACGGCCGCTATCTTGAGTTCGTCAAAGCGACCAGTCACCGCATTCCACAGAATCCCAAGAACCCCACCAGAAACCTCTGGCAGGGAGACGCCATCACCGAGTCACTCACCGACCGGCCTGTCATCAATGTGGACTGGGCCGACGCGTATGCCTACTGCACATGGGCGGGTAAACGGCTGCCGACCGAAGCGGAGTGGGAAAAAGCGGCCAAGGGAACGGCCGATCGTCGCTTCCCGTGGGGAAACGTTGAGCCGACCAACAAGCATCTGAATTTTAACCAGCAGTGGATCGGTGAAAAGACGCTCATGCCGGTGGGAAGCTACGAGGCCGGGAAAAGCCCATTTGGCGTCTACGACATGGCCGGCAACGTCTGGGAATGGGTCAACGACTGGTATGACGCCAAGTATTACGAAAAGAGCCCGGCGAAAAACCCAACCGGCCCGGAGACTGGGACCAAGCGCGTGCTCCGTGGATCGGGCTGGCAAAATGAAACCCCGACCGTCCGCATCTTCACCCGCGTGGATAGCGACCCTACTATCAGAAATGAATCGACTGGGTTCAGGTGTGCGATGGACGCGCCGGCGAAGTAAGGGTCACACATGAGTGAGAAGGGCTTTGCTGGCCTCACTGTCGCGGCGTTCGAAAGCCGGATGGGAACGGAGCTCGCCCGGCTCATCGAGCGCTACGGAGGCCGCCCGCTGGTCACCCCGGCGCTTCGCGAGATCCCGCTCGATGATAACTCTGCGGCGTTGAAGTTCGGCGTTCGTCTCACCACCGAGCAGGTCGATATCCTCATCCTCCTCACTGGTGTCGGCACGACGGCACTCTTCGATCTCCTGAAAGCCCGCTACCCCTGGTCGTCGATTGTGGCAGCCCTCAAGCAGACCGCGATTGTGGCCCGAGGGCCCAAACCCGTCGCGGCGCTCAAAGCATTTCATCTCCAGCCGACCCTCACCGTGCCTGAACCGAACACGTGGGTCGATCTCATTTCAACGCTGGATGAATACCGTCCTGTGAAAGGGCTACGCGTCGCCGTGCAGGAATACGGTGTGTCCCATCCTGATTTATTGGAAGCCTTGAAGCAGCGCGGAGCCGAGGTGTTCCCCGTTCCTATTTATAGATGGGCGCTGCCGGAAGATCTCACGCCGCTCCGACAGGCCCTCGACGTGGTCATTGGACACAACGTATCGGTACTCCTCATCACCAACGCCGCGCAAGTGGATCATGTGATGCAGGTGCTGGAGAAGGATGGAAAGGTGGAACCGTTTCGAACAGCACTCAAGAAGATGGTCGTCGCATCGATTGGCCCCACGGCCAGCGAACGCCTTCGCCAGCATGAGTGGCCCATCGACCTTGAGCCGTCACACCCGAAAATGGGGATTTTGGTCAAAGAGACGAGCGAACAAACACATGAATTCCTCGACAGGAAGCAGTCTCTCCCAAGGTAATTTCTAGCGGTGTATCTAACAGGGATCAGATATACGGATTACCAGAAAATATCGATTTCAGCTTCTTGGTGGGCAAAGAGCTGCAACAGGTTTGTGTCGGCTTCTGCACGATCCGGCTTCATTTCGATGGCAAGAATACTGGTATCAGCATTGAAGGACGATTCACTCATCGGACAAGATCAAAGACTTTTGAATGGGATTCCGACATTCCTCATATAAGAAAAATGACTTCCGCTGCAGCTAGCATTTTTAGTCTGCTAGGCACTTCAATCGTTTCTGTAAAATCTAAACGAGATGGAACTCTTCGACTAATTTCCTGAAACAAGAATGAAGTGACTTTGTACGATGATACGCCGATGTATCAGGCCTACCAAATCTGGAACGACAATAATCCTCTGGTCGTTGTTTAAAGTAGCGTCACGAAGCTGTCTGGTAGATGGCAGGGCGGTAACGTGGCTTTGGGATAGGCTTTCGTTCAGCCTTGGCGGTCTGTAGCCAGAGCCGCTTGGCAAGCTGAACTTGTTTCAGCGCTTCAGCGGGAGTTTTCCCAAAGGCCGAACAGGCTCCGAGATCGGGAATGTCCGCAATGTATCCCCCGTCTTGCTCACTAAAAAAGATATTGATGTGGTAATCCTTCACAGCCCCTCACCTTTTTCGATTTGTAGATTATACCTCTCAACGATCTCAAGCAACTGGCGAACCTGATACGGCTTCGCCTTCCCATCTACCTCTTGCAGATTCACTAGCTCCCGGACTCTGGGATGAACAAAAATGTGGTGGCTCCCTTTGGTCCTCGAC
>JAHFES010000014.1:12865-34846 GCA_023248355.1 Nitrospiraceae bacterium | reverse complement strand
GGAGCGGCCAACAAAGTGATCTGGCGCAGTACTGAAAGCCCGAAGCCGACCGACGGGATCACGCGTGAGCAATTCGGCGTGACGCTGTACCACGCCATCGAACTGATCGGCGGGATTATGCAGCTGCGGGTGTTCCGTGGCCGTGTGGCGATGGACGAACTCCCAAAATCCTACGGCCTGGAATGCAAGGCGAAAGAGCACAAGCTCATCGAGGAATTGCGGTCGATCGTGATGCAACTCAAGGCCGACGACGTGACGGAATTGGTTAACAGATATCCGTGGGTAGCTGCATGTTGACAGGAGGCATCATGGACGTACAAAACCTCAGCGGCCGGCAGAAGAAGACGCCGGAATTATATGAATCCATGCGGTTAGGAGTATGTCACCTGTGCCGAAAGCCGAAGGAGGTGGGACGACTGAATCACTGGTATTGCCGAGCCTGCAATAACGTCAAGCGCGAGGGGCGGAAGCTGAAGGTGCGCGACCTCGAATTGAGTACCACGCCATGGGCCTGTGAGCGGCCGTGTCGCGCCTGTGGACACGTCTTTCACAGCCCTGACCGTCGCCGGATTACGCTCTGTGCGAAGTGCTGTAGGTTGCAAGACTACGCCGAGGACAACTTGCCATCGGAGTATGCCCGGTACGCGATGGAACCGGGAGACCTGGGCGGGATGTATCACAAATTAGCACGGCCAGTAGGCCGACAGATCAACTCGATAGACCAGAACACTATCCAGGCCGAACAGAGGGCGCAGGATTATGTCGGGATGCCCTACCATCGGTTGAGCCGCACAGAGATCGCGGCACAGTACACGCCTGAGCGGATCTCGGCATTGCTTGCGCGGGCGACTCGCAACACAGCGGCCATGTATACGGAGTTGGTGCAGCTATGATTCTAACCGGCAACTGTCTCGACATTTTGCCGACTTTGCCAGATGCCTCTGTGCAGTGCTGCGTCACATCGCCGCCGTATTGGGGCCTGCGGGATTATGGCGTGGATGGACAACTCGGCCTTGAAGCCACGCCTGATGCCTACGTGCAGATGATGGTGCAAGTGTTTCGAGAGGTACGTCGTGTGCTGAAGGATGACGGCACGCTGTGGGTCAACCTTGGTGACTCCTATGCTGGTATCGGTACAACGCTAGGCAGGAATGATGCTGGCCGAAACTTTACCGGAGGGGGCGGGAATAAAGTTGGCACGGGCAACCCTGGCAAGCAAGGAACGCACTCAACAGTGACGGGACTTAGAAGCAAAAACCTCGTTGGCATCCCATGGCGCGTGGCGTTCGCGCTACAAGCGGACGGCTGGTATCTCCGCAGCGACATTATCTGGCACAAGCCCAACACCATGCCGGAGAGCGTGCAGGGCTCGCATTTCTCACGGCATCGAGTTACAATCGAAGAATATGAGAACTTGTCGGGTTTGCCATACGAGGGAGAGCGTGCAGGGGACGAGTGGGCCGGCGACATGCCAGCCTTGTCGGAGATTGAAATACCTGGTCGTCAAGCGCCGTTATCAGCACAGCCTCAAAGGCAAGGCCACTGCACGAGCACGGGAAGAACGAAGCGATGTCAAGGAGAAGCGACGAGTATTCAGCCGATCAAGTCGAGGAAGACGAAACAAACAACAGTACGAACTGACGAAGAAGGGGAAGCTCGCGCGGCAGCGAGCAGTGAAGAAATATCGGGCCAGCGAACACGGGAGAGCCGCAACGACGGCGTACTATCACAAGACGAAGAACGCGCCACAACGCATTGCGCGTTACAAGGAATCGAACAGCCGTTATATTCGTTCGGAGAAGGGGAAAGCCAAGAAGCGCCGAGACTATGCGAGACGGAAGGGCGCGATCGTACCGAACAACATACTGACGGCAGAGGATTGGATTGCGGTGGTTCAGGCGCACAGACACCGCTGCTATTACTGTCGGAAGAAGCGGGTACTGACGATCGATCATGTGATTCCAGTGAGCAAGGGAGGAAAGCATTCGAAGGAGAATGTCGTTCCGGCGTGCCGGACGTGCAATTCCAAGAAGAAGGACAAGACGGTTCTCCTCTGCTAGCCGGTTGCCCCGGTTGCAAGAAGTGTCTCCGCTATCACGGCTACATATTTCATCTTTCTGCTGGCCGTCCTACAAAATCTCACGAATACCTCTTCCTGCTCACGAAGTCGGAGCGATATTTCTATGATGCGGCAGCCATCTACGAACGGGCTATCTATGCCGAGGAAGCGCGGGATGACAACGGCCTGAACGGGCATGGTGGCGGGGAGTCGCACAAAGGCCAAGGCTCCAGTACACGCAAGTTTCGTACAGACAAACAGCGCGGCCATGGGCGGCGACATGACGGTTTCAATGACCGATGGGATCAGATGACGAAGCAGGAGCAATGTTCGGGACTGCGCAACAAGCGCTCAGTCTGGACCGTCGCTACGCAGCCTTATGCCGAAGCCCACTTTGCCACCTTTCCACCGAAGCTGATTGAGCCCTGCATTCTGGCTGGCTCACGACCAGGCGATACGGTGTTGGATCCGTTTGCGGGAGCGGGGACCACACTGCTTGTTGCGAAGGAGCTTAATCGCCAATACATAGGAATTGAGTTAAACCCGGACTATATAAAACTGATCGAGAACAGACTTTCGCAAGGAGTGTTGCAGCTATGACATTCGTGCTCCGTGGTCAAATGCCGAGCGGTAAAAATAGCGTGAAGACCACGCGCACTGGCCAGCGCTACCCAAATGATCGGTTTGTGGCCTGGCGTGACGCGTCGCTGCAAGAGCTGCATGGACAGGTCACGCGATACCGCCAGGAAGTGGCCTCGCTGCCTCTCAGCGCCCCGATCAAGCTCTACTGCGAGTATGTGCCAGGGGATAGGCGCGTGCGTGACGTACCTGGCATTTTAGACGCACTCTGCCATTTGATCGTGCGCGCGGGGCTGCTGGTCGATGACGGGCTGGTCCATGAGGTGTCGTGGGTCCGGCATGACGTGGATCGCACACAGCCTGGCCTGAGCTTTCGCATGGAGGTGTTAGGGCAATCATGGATGTCGATCGTGAGAACGATGGCGAAAGGTGGAGCCATGAAATGATTGAACCCTACTACGAAGAGAATGGCATCACGATTTTCCACGGTGACTGCCGCGAGATTCTCCAGCAACTGGAGCCGGTGGATTTGGTGCTGACAGATCCGCCGTATGGGATGAATGTTGACATTGGAAAGTTTCAGCGCATTGGACGGCCTGACTACCAATGGCATGACGTAGAACACGCGGGCAATGACTGGATGGCTGATATTTTGAAGCTCAATCTGCCAACGGTTCTATTTGGTGCCAATGCTTATTCGTCTAAGTTGCCTGACCACCCTGGATGGATCGTGTGGGACAAGCAAGCTGACGGATTCGCTCAAGGTAGCCCAGCGGAGCTGGCATGGACGAACTACTTGCGCAATCTTCGCATGTTTCGCCTGAATTACAGAGGGTTTACTACTGCCTACGATCCCAAACAACATCCTATGCAAAAGCCGGTAAAGCTGATGCGTTGGGTATTGAACCTTGACGAAACACCGCGAGGCACCATCCTCGATCCCTTCATGGGCAGCGGCACGACGCTCAGAGCGGCGAAGGATCTCGGAAGAAAATGTATCGGGATTGAGATTGAAGAGCGCTACTGCGAGATTGCCGTGAACCGATTGAGACAAGAGGTCTTGAACCTATGACCGGCGACTGGTTTGTGTGGGGCATGATCACGATGAACGCCGGGGCCATGCTCGCGTATGCCTGGCAAGGGCATGGATGGAAAGCGGTCTACTGGGCCTCAGTCCTCGTGCTGAATTACAGCTTGTTGAGGTTGAAATAGGAGGCCCTATGATTCGTGTGGTCTATTCGGCTGATAGCAAAACAGGGCTCTTTCTCGGGTTGAAGCCGGGGCATCCTGTGAATGAGGAGGTATTGTTCTTTCGCGAATGCGCATCACCTCTTGAGAGGGCGCTGTTGCAGCAACACATGACGGAGTATATCAGCGCCCTGTTTCGGGAGGTACGGCGTACCTCGTATTTGAGTGGCTGGCGAGACGCGAAATCCAAGAAGCTGAAGCGGGATTTTTTTTCAGGCATGTCGGAAGTTGTGGAGTGGGAGAAGAAACAGGCGGGGCTCTAACGACCGTAAAGGAGGAGAGCACATGATTATAGAGATCATCGATCAATCGGCGACACACTTGATCACGGCTGATTTTCGCGCATGGAAGTTGACGGACTATAAGCGCACGTACACCATGCGCCTCGATCATCGTGGATGGTTTCTCGTGCGCAAGAGTCGATGGAGTTAGCAGGAGGGATGCTAGACGATACAACCGCATGTATTCCTAACGACCCGTTTCAGCAGGTGATCGTGATGCGTGGGCTATTTTGTGGCAGTGTGAGGATTGTCTACGATTGCGAAAAGCTCAAGCGAGAGCGGAAAAATCTCGTCGCGAACGGATGGCTACCAGAAGTGAAAACTGATTACTCAATTGAGCCGGTGCCCCATGGCTAAGGATCGACACGAACCGGAATTTCTAGAAGTCGCCTCGTGGTTTATGCCGCCTGCCTGGTGCATACCGATTGGGTTGGGCTTCGGTGTGCTGATCAGTCAGTACTTCATGTGGCGCATCGGTATGTCGGTTCATGCGTGGGCGATTATCTATGGCGTGGTGATGCTGCTGCTGGGAGGAGTGGGAATTGTCGTGTGGATTAGGAGAAATTGCCATGAGTAAGCTGGACTGGGCGAGGAAAAAGGTGATGGACAAGCTTCACTTCCATCTCGTGTCGCAGTATGGAGACGAACTGGCAATCAATCTCCTCCACAACGAGCATCGGCGCTGCGTGCGGGTGGTGGCGCAGGTGAAGGCGAAAATGCACGAGAATATCGTCGCAAACAAAGAATGGATTGGTTGCAAGCTGGACCGGTGTTACCTTCAAGCCTGCGACGACCTCCTGGCAGCCTTGCGAAAGGGGCGGTGAGAGATGGCCTATCTAATATTTGGTGGCGTGCCACTGTGTTTCTTTATCGCTCTTGGAGTGTATGTATGGTGGATGATCTGAATCATGAGCGTTGCAAGATTTGCGGCCTAGAAATTGAGCCACTTACATTAACGGAAGAGGCACACATGTGCCCGCCAGGATTCTCAGATGATACGAAATTATGTGCCCCAATGAACCCGCACGAGGTGAGTCGATGGTGGGCCACCGAACTCTATCCAAGTAAGGATGAGGAAAATTTCGGCAAGGTTGGAGACTTTGAGGTGGTAGACGCCGCTGCGTATGACGCAGTGATTGAGCGAGTGAAAGAGCTGGAATGCCCACGACTCAAGCAATATCAATCCTGTGGGTGCGTCATCTGCTTTTGCGACGGCGGGCAATGTCAAGGGTGTGGGGCCATGCTGTGCCATCAAGGCCACGGTTGGCCGCATGATAAGGCGGAGTACGAGCTTGGCCATCCGTTACAAGCTCAGCTCACCGCCGCGAAAGCGGAGCGTGATGCGCTAGCGTTACGCATGGACGAAACCGTAGCGCTGTGTGCGCAGTTGTTAAGAGAAAATCTGCGGTTGCGAGAGGCGTTGGAGCATATTGAATACCATTTATCTCCACCACAAGACAACGATGATAACGCCAATGTGTATATACCGACGAAAGCTGAGATTATTGCATGCAGGAGACGGATTGAGCACGCCCTGGCCGCGCAGGAGGTGATAGATGAGGACCATTGTTCGCGCTGTGGTGAGGAAATCGAATCACGTAGCCTCACTCTCGAGAAGCATGTCTGTCCGCTAGGATTTGCTGAGCCGAAGGAGGTGCCGAGTGAGTGAGCCAACGGTACAGTCTATCCTGTCCGATCTAAACGGCGAGGGTGTGATCCTAAGTCCCCAAGCCATTGTACGGTGCATCACGACATTACAGGCTCGTCTCGTGGCGAGTGAGGCGCGGGTGAAGGAGTTGGAATCGACAAAAGAAGCTCTCTATTCCACATTGGTAGATGAGCGAAAAAGCATCGCCACCCTCACCGAGGCTGTGAAGAAGCTGCCGAAAGTAAGCGGAGACATTGAAGACTCATACTATCCAGTTGTTTTTCATCCCCTGCTGGCGCTCCTGGCCACGATGGGAGACTGAGATGGCGCACACACGACCATTGCAGAATCGCGTATGTCAGCGTTGTGGAAAGAAGGCCACGGTTGAGGTGTACAATGCTCGCAATGCGCCATGTGGATATTACTGCAAGACGTGCGGCACGAGAATCGCCGAGCGGCTAACTCAGGACGAGAGGAAGTGAGCATCATGATGCTATGGCCGTGGCGAGAGTTACAGATCCTGCGCGAGCGCATGAAATCATACGACATACGATTCTGCCAACTCAAAACGCAAGCGGCCCTCTATCAATCTCAGGCACTCCAGACCTATAAGGACCTGATCGCCTCGCAGAAAGGTTGCCGACGATTGAGGCGTGCGTTGGATAGAGAGAGAAGTAAACGTAAACAACGTGAGGACCATGCCTAATCTCCCACTGCGACCCTGCACGTACTCAGGTTGCCCCGCGCTCACAGCAAGCGGGCGCTGCCCCGCGCATAAGCGCCCACCACAGCCAGTCGTGGAGCCGGTCAGGATGTATGACGATCGGCGCGGCAGCTCAACGCAGCGTGGGTATGGGTATGCGTGGCAGCAGAAGCGCAAGGCGTTCTTGCTGAGGCATCCAATCTGTCGGCGCTGCCCTGCCATGGCCACGGACGTGGATCACATCATCCCGTTGGCGAGAGGCGGTAGTCATGATGAATTCAATCTGCAATCATTATGCAAGCGCCACCACAATGAAAAGACAGGACGAGAGAGGCGGCGAGGATGAGAGGATGGGAATGGGGGGTGAAATACCTAGAGTTCCAGGCCCTAGACCGAGCGTCCTCCCTCAGAAAACACTCCCGCGAAATAGATTTGGTGGGGGTTAGGTAGATTTGCGAAGGATTCGCATACAATACAGCAGGACTTGAATAGTTCAGCATTGCTTTCAGGAGGGTACCGCATGGGACGAGGGCGCAAACCGAAGCCGACAACGCTACGTGTCTTGCAAGGCAATCCTGGCAAGCGAGCACTTAATCACGAAGAACCAGACTTTGGGGTCGGGGCACCACCGAAACCAAGCTATTTTGATAAGTACGCCTCTGAGGAATGGGACGTGCTGACAGGAATTTTAGTACCGGCCCGCGTGCTGACCAAGGGGGAAATAGGAGTGCTAGTCGTGGCCTGTGATGCCTACGCGCAATTTCGGCACTGTCAGAAATTCCTCAAAGATCAAGGCTCACTGTCTTACGACGCCAGCTCAGCTCAGGGGGGTAGAAACTATAAGCCCTACCCGGAAGTGGCACAGCTCAATCAGGCCCGCCGACAATATCTCTCCGCACTCTCAGAATTAGGTTTGACCCCATCGGCCCGCACCAAGGTCAAGCGCATTCCAGAATCGCAAGCAGGCGGCGTCAAGAAACTCCTGGGCTAGCCTATGCCGATCACTGTGGCACCACCGAAACGCACAAAGATTACGAGGAAAACAGGGACGGCCACGATTGTTGATCGCTATATCGAAGGCGTGCTCAATGGAACCGTGATCGCTGGCGAATTGGTGCGCCTTGCCGTCAAGCGGCATTTGCTCGACCTACAAAAAGGAAAAAAACGTGGGTTGTATTTCGATGAGGCGGCGGCAGAGAAGGCCGTCGAGTTTTTCTCCTACCTGAAACATAGCAAAGGCGAATGGGCTGGGCAGACATTCAAGTTGGAGCCCTGGCAGATCTTTACCGTCTGGGTGATCTTCGGTTGGTATCAAGCTGATGGAACACGCAGGTTTCGGATTGCCTACATCGAGGTCGCACGCAAAAACGGTAAGAGCCAAATGGGCGCTGGGATTGGGTTGAAGCTCGCCTTTGCCGATGACGAGTCAGGAGCAGAAGTGTACTCCTCCGCCACAAAAAAAGATCAGGCCATTATCGTGCATGGGGAAGCGGTGCGGATGGTGAAGGCCTCGCCAGATCTACTCGATTCCATCACCGTAATGAAAAATAGTCTCTCACGTCTTGAACGCAACCAGAAATATGAACCGCTCGGGGCAGACGAGGACACATTGGATGGGCTCAACGTGCATGGGGCGATAATCGACGAACTCCATGCGCACAGGACCCGAGGTGTTTTCGACCTCATGGACACCGCGACCGGAGCTCGCAGAAACCCCTTGCTGTTCGCCATTACGACAGCGGGCGTTGACCAGACGGACGGTTCCATTTGCTGGGAGCAGCACGTCTATGGCGAGCAGCTCATGAAGGGACTGATTGAGGATGACAAATACTTCGCGTTCATCTGTTCGATGGACGACAAAGACAACTGGCAGGATGAACGGAACTGGTACAAGGCGAATCCCAATCTCGGGGTATCCAAGAAGCTCGGCTACATGCGGGATCAGGCGGCGAAGGCTGCGAAGATGCCGGGCTTTCTCAACACCTTCCTGCGCCTGGATCTCAACCGCTGGACGCAACAGACGACGCGCTGGATCTCGATGGAACTGTGGGAACAGAACGCCGGGCCCCCCATCGTGGAACGCGATCTGGCCGGGGCCATGTGTTATGGGGGCCTGGACCTTTCCTCCGTGTCCGACCTTACGGCCTGGGTGCTCCTGTTCCCGAACAATATGCCAGATGGACGCAGCACAATTCTCTGCCGGTTCTGGTGTCCAGAATCCCGCCTCACCGATGAGCACAACCGCTATCGGGAGCAGTATCAGGTCTGGGCCCGCGAGGGGTGGCTGACGGCCACGCCCGGGAACGCCATCGACTATGACACGGTGAAGGCGCAGGTGTTACACGATGCCGCGACGTTTCGAGTACAGGAGATCGCCGTCGATAGGCTGTTTCAGGGCTATCAGCTCTCCATGCAATTGGCCGAGGAAGGGCTGACCGTGGCGGCCTGTGGAATGGGCTTCATGTCGATGGCTGGACCTTGCAGCGAACTAGAACGGCGGTTGCTCGGGCATACATTGCGGCATGGCGGGAACCCGTTGTTGCGATGGATGGCGAACAACGTCTCAGTCAAACAAGATCCGGCCGGGAATAAAAAGCCTGACAAGTCGAGTAGCCAGGGGAAGATCGACGGGATCGTCGCGCTCCTGCTCGCGCTGGATCGAGATATGCGGCATCAGACACAGGCGTCCGTCTATGAGACGCGGGGACTGATAGGCCTAGGAGGTGCCGAGGATGGCAGTATCACCACGTAAGGGAGTCGGCATGTACGATATGGCCCTGCTATTGCAGAAAGCAAAACTCCGTGTGGATGAAGCTGCCGCCGTGCTCGACGTGCATTGCAGCACCGTGCGGAGATGGATGGACGATGGCAAGCTGGACGGTGTGCGGACTGCCGGAGGCCATCGCCGGGTGCGTACTGAGTCGCTGAGGAAGTATATCTAATGAATACCATCCCAACAGAACATCAACATGATTTCGTGGACGTGAATATCAATGGTCAGCGAGAAATAGAGCGCTGGCTCTGTATCCACTGTGGGGCCAAATTCATCCGAGAGACGCGGGAGTCTGAGCCGATCGAGGTTTATCAATTCTCATCATAATTTTCTCAAGCAATTCTCAGCAAATCTACCCAAACTTGCCTTGTGCCGTTTAATGGGTGCGGTACGATGGCGGATAGGATGCATGCTCCATCTACAATCACTGGTGCGGGCGCTCTGGCAGGCGATCGACCTGCTCGATGTCGTTTTATTTGCGGCGTTGGCGCTCATCACCACTGGCGTGTATCAGCTCGTCGGCGGCGGATGGGCCTGTGTGGTATTGGGTGGCCTGCTGCTCGGCCTCGTGCTCATCGGTGTGCCGACCACCAAGCCTCCCGCACGGTGACGCCATGGGCTTAACGGCTCGCCTTATGGAGCAGCGCAGTCAA
Source organism: Nitrospiraceae bacterium (assembly GCA_023248355.1). Classification (GTDB taxonomy): domain Bacteria; phylum Nitrospirota; class Nitrospiria; order Nitrospirales; family Nitrospiraceae; genus Nitrospira_D. The sequence continues at coordinate 24,902 of JAHFES010000014.1, read as the reverse complement.
ACGACCACGCTGAAAGACCCGGCGAAATGGCTGGTAGATTGGTTCGGGGGCGGCACCAGTGCATCCGGCGTGCAAGTCACCGCCGATTCAGCCCTCCGTATTACCGCCGTCTGGGCAGCCATCAAGATTATTTCAGAATCCGTCGCCTCGCTACCGTGCTTCGTCTATCAGCGCAGACCCGATGGCAAGGGCAAAGATCGCCTCCCTGATAACCCGCTCCACCGCCTCCTGCACGATCAGCCCAACCGATGGCAAACCAGCTGCGAGTGGCGAGAAATGATGCAGGGCCACGTCTGCCTGCGCGGGAACGCGTACAGCGAAATTGTGTATGACGGGCGCGGGGGTATCAAGGCGCTCGTCCCGCGTCATCCTGACCGCATGCGGGTCTATGATCTCACGCAGGCGCAGATTGGCGATCAACCGCTTGTCTATGAATACCTGTCGCCATCAGGACCCTCGCGCTTTTTGTTTTTCGACGAAGTGCTGCACATGAAGGGCCTATCGGATGATGGCCTGGTGGGGCTGAGTCCGGTCAGTGAATTTCGTGAGACATTGGGCCTATCCATCGGCACAGAATCCTATGCGGCGCGCTTCTTCGGCAACTATGCTAATCCTGGCGGGGTGCTCACGCATCCGAAAACGCTCTCCGCGCCGGCCGTCACGCGCCTGAGAGAACAGTGGGAAGCGAAGCATCAGGGCATTGAAAACGCGCACAAGGTCGCCGTCCTGGAGGAAGGTCTGACATGGACAGCCATTGGCATCAACCCCAAAGACAGCCAGCTCATCGACAGCCGAAAATTCTCCGTCTCAGAGATCGCCAGAATATTCCGCGTGCCACCGCACATGTTGGCCGACCTGGATCGGGCCACGTTCAGCAATATCGAACAACAGTCCATTGAATTTGTCGTACACACGCTTCGACCATGGTTGGTGCGCTGGGAGCAACGTCTTGGCCTGGCTCTCCTCACGCCGAAAGAGCGGGCCGACGGACTGTTTATCGAGTTCAATGTAGACGGCCTTCTTCGGGGCGACATCAAGAGTCGCTATGACGCCTATGCCGTGGGGAGGCAATGGGGGTGGCTCTCACCCAACGATGTCCGGGGCTTGGAGAACATGAACCCGCGAGACGATGGTGCTGGGGACGCCTACCACGAGCCGTTGAATATGCAGTCCTCGCAAGACCCCAAGCCAGATCCTGCCGCGAACAAAGGAGCAGCCGCATGAAGAAGATTGAACGCCGCATTCTATCGAGCGCACTGGAAGTCCGCGCCGAAGGGGAATCAACACAGATTGTCGGCCATGCCGCATTGTTCAATCGGGATAGCGAACTGATTGCGGGCAGCTTCATCGAGCGCATTGCACCGGGGGCATTCACCGAGAGCTTGAGTAAGCCGGATGATGTACGCGCACTCATCAATCACGATCCTAACCTGATCCTCGGACGGAACCTCAGCAAGACCCTCACCTTGCGAGAGGACGACCAAGGTCTGCACGTGACTATTGACCCACCCAAGACGAGCTATGCACAGGACCTCATCGAGAGCACCAAGCGCGGGGACATTTCCCAGATGAGTTTCGGCTTTCAGACTATCACGGATAGCTGGACGCGGGGGGAGAATGGCGCGCCGGATGTGCGGACTCTGATCAAGGTCAGGCTGTTCGACGTGTCTCCCGTGACCTTCCCGGCCTATCCGGACACTGATGTGGCCGTGCGCAGCCATGACGCGTTTGTAAACACCGTTCCCATTGAGTCCGATGATACCGAGATCCGCCGTCGGCGCAATGAGCTGGAAGCGATGACATGCTAGAATTGCCGAACAAGCCCACCTTCCGCCCTGGAGAAATCCCGCACCTCCTGCCCATCAGCCGCGCCTCCGTGTATCGTCTTATCGAAGAGGGCAAAATCTCGCCCATTGATCGCATCAACCACAAGATCGTTATTCCTCGCGCCTCGCTCGTAACACTCCTCCGCACCGAATAGCCCACTAAAAAAAGTGTCTTGTTTGTCTTGTTTGTCTTAGACGATCTCGCCTGACTGCGCTACGGTCGCATCCATGCTGGCCCATTAACTCGGGTGCAATCATCTTTGAAGGGAGACCACGTATGCAGGCGAAACTCCGCGAGCTGCTCGAAAAACGGAATCGGCTGATTCAGGCGGGCCGCGATTTGTATGAAAAGGTTGAGAAAGAAAAGCGGTCTTTGACCGCCGAAGAGAAGCAGAGCGATGAAGCGCGGTTCAAGGAGATTGCCGACCTTGGCGACGATGTGAAGCGTATCGAGCGCCAGATCGAATTGGAGCGCGAACAAGCCGCAGCGGGCGTGCGCAGCGGAACCGCCGCATCAGCCGGAGCCGTCGCTGATGACATTTCAGAGCGTGAGCATCGATCCCGCCTCATCTCGCACGCGCAGCGGTTGTCACGCTTTGCCTCTGTGTCAGGAGAGGGCGCATCCCGCTCCGTGACGTTCGCCGATCGTGGCCTAGAGTCGCGGGCCTCGATGGCCTACCACCGGAACCATGAAAGCTATCTCCGAGGGGAGATCGGCATGCAGGAGCTTCGCGCCTTGGCGGCGGATGTCGCCATTACGGGCGGGTATTTGGTGGCCCCGTTGCAAATGACGATGGATCTGATTCAGGCGGTCGATGATCTCGTCTTCATCCGCCAGGCCGCCACTAAGCATGTCGTCACGAATGCTGATGGTGTGGGCATGCCCTCGTTGGATGCCGACCCTGCCGACTCCGATTGGACGGCAGAAATTGCGACCGGATCCGAAGATTCTACGATGGCCTTTGGCCGGCGCGAGCTGAAGCCCTACCCGCTCGCGAAGCGGATCAAAATGAGCAACAAGCTGCTTCGGGCCTCGGCCATGAATGTTGAAGGCCTGGTGCGGACGCGCTTGGCCTACAAGTTCGCCGTCACCGAAGAGAAGGCATTCCTCACCGGCAATGGAGCCAATCAACCGCTCGGCGTGTTCACCGCGTCGAACGATGGCATTCCGACCTCCCGCGATGTGGTCACAGGATCAACGACCAACTTCACAATGGACGGCATCTACGACGCCAAATATGCGCTGAAAGGTGCCTACTGGAATCGTCCGAGTACTGCCTGGGGCTTCCATCGTGACGCGTTGAAGTTGATTGCCAAATTGAAGGACTCGCAAAACCGCTATCTCTGGGAGCCCTCGCAGCAGGTGGGGCAGCCCGATCGATTGATCGGGACGCCTGTATTCATGTCCGAGTTCTTCCCCAACACCTTCACCACTGGACTCTACGTAGGAATGCTAGCGGATTGGTCCTACTACCACATCGCCGACGCGCTGAGCATGTCTGTGCAGCGGCTTGGGGAACTGTACGCGGAAACCAATCAGATCGGCTTTATCGGCCGTATGGAATTGGACGGCATGCCGGTCCTGGGCGAAGCGTTTGTGCGCATCAAGACCAGCTAGTCGGAGTCGAGTACAGGCACTCAATGACCTAGGGAGGATGTATGCAGAATTTGCTGAAGAACATCAAAGTCACCCGCGCACTGAGCTCGGTGGCCGCAGGAACGACCAGCCAGAACGGCGCGACCCTCGATATGAGCGGGTGGGACGGTGTGCTGTTTATTTGCTCGATCGGCACCTTGACGGCCACGCAAGTGACCGCACTGAAGGCGCAACAGGGTCAGGCCTCTAACCTCTCCGATGCCGCCGATCTGGCAGGGACGGCGGTGGGTCCGTTTGCCGATGGCGATTCCAACAAAGTGCTGGCGCTCGATATCTACCGACCGCAGGAGCGGTACGTGCGCTGTGTGGTGACTCGCGGGACCGCGAATGCCGTGATTGATGATGTCATGGCGATTCAATACCGTGGGCACAAATCGCCGGTCGCGCAGGACACCACCTACGTGGCTGCCAATAAGGTTGTGGTGAGCCCGTCTGAGGGTACTGCCTAGATCATGAAAGTGAAGTTGCAAACGATCTTTGCCCATCCCGTGCACGGTTGCGCGGGACCGGGCGAGATCATTGAGGTCGATGAGATGACGGCTCAGGCGCTGATCGAAGGCCGGTATGCGGATCACGTGCCACATCGTCCATTGCCTGGTCAGCGAGAGAGCGCCGCCCTCGCCACTGTTGAAACAGCCGTACAGCCGAAAGCCATCAGAAAACAACGATAGGACGCGCGAGTGCCCATCACCACGACCGCCGCCTGCAAAGACTTTCGGGGCATCGCCGCCGAGAACACGGAGCACGATGCCGAACTGGATCGCCTCATTGTGGCGGTGCAGGCGTTTCTCGAGCAGGAATGTCAACGCACCTTCGATCAAAACGTTGTCACTGAATATTACAACGGGTCCGACTGGCGCGATCGGCTCATTGTCTCGAAGCCGCCGATCATTGGGATCACCAACATCTGGGACGATCCGGCGCGCGTCTATTCCACGCCGTTGGATAGCAGCCTCTATGTGATTGACGATGCCGACGCCGGGGTCATTCGCCTGGATGGCATCACGTTTTCCTCGGGCCTGCGCAATATCAAGATCACCTACACCGGGGGCTATACCGCCACGCCGGATGATTTGGAAGAGGCCGCGATTGAGTTGGTCTGGGCGGCACGCATGAAGGGCGATCAGAACCTGGTCGGGGTGCGCTCGCGTTCCCTCGCCGATAGCAGCACGCAATTCCTCAATCTCGCCTGGCCGCTGGATCTGGAGCCGATCATCAGCAAGTACCGCCTCAAGACGGGGGTGGCATAGATGGGCGTGATTCGCCTCAGAGTCAACGGCGCCGGACTGCTGGACTACGCGAAGGCCGGCAAGGAGGCATTCAAGCGCGTGAAAAAAGCGATGAGCAAGGTGCTCAACGCAGGCCGAACCAGTGCCCGCCGCGAGATCGCCTCGCAATTCCAGGTGCGCACCGGACGACTCAAAGCGGCTGCGCGAAAGATGCAGACGCGCGTCACGATCAAGGCCTCCGAAGTCAAAGGGCAAATCTCGCCGTTACCGCTGCTGCTCAATATTTTCGAGCACGGGGCCACGCTGTCTCATGGGCGCGGGTTTCTGCGTCCGCGTCCGGTCATCGCTCCGGCCTCAACCAAGATGGAAGAGATGGCCGACAAAGAATTTAACGCTGTGCTGGCCGAGGTGGGGAAATGAGCGGGGCGGTCTCCATCCGCACACAGGTCCGTGACGCCTTTGTGTCCGCCTTACGGACCATTGAGGACTCACCGACCGCTCGCGTGCCGGGGGCGGAACTTCTCACGCACTATGCCACCGTCGAGGAGATCAAGAAATTTCCCGCCTATTGCGTCGTCGTCACGAACGAGGAGCTATCCGTCACCTCGCAGATGTGTGCCGATGTGTCATTGACCGTCCTGGTCGTCCTGTACGTGAAATCGGAAAACGATGTGCGCGCCGTGCTGGATGGGGCCATTGAGGATGTGTGGGAGGCGCTCAGGTTAGGGCAATTCCTTCGTGCCGTATCGTCGCAACTCCGCCTCGACAGCATTGAGACCGACGAAGGCACCACCATTGTCAAACCGTTCGCGCAAGCCGTCATGCGATGGACCGCACAGGTCCGCCGTTCCGTGTCCTGGTAATCGGCAAAAAGGGAGGAAGAATCTATGGGCAGTCAAGCGAAATTCGGATACGGCACGCTGGTCAAGATTGGCGACGGGGGATCGCCGGAGACGTTCACGGCGATTGCGGAGTTGCGGGGCGATATCTCGTTTTCCGGGATGGAGTCTGAGGAGATCGAGATTACGACCCATAACAACGCCGTCAATGGCCGCGCCAAAGAAAAGCTCCCCGGACTGATCGATCCAGGGAGCCTCGAAATTGAAATCAACTATATCGCCAGCGATGCCACGCATGTGGCCGCGCGCAACGCCTGGGCCAATCAGACCAAAAAGAATTTTCAGGTGCTGTCGCCGTACGGAGACCTGATCAGCTGTGCCGGCTACATCATGAGCCTGCCGATCACCTTCCCGGTCGGGGATTCGATCAACGCCAAAATCAAGATCATGCTGACCGGGCTGCCGACGTTCGCCTAAGCCGATTGATCACAAAGGAGAGACACTATGCCAAGAGTCACCCTCACCCCTATCACGCCGCTCGGCCCCTATCCCACGTTGCCGCTGTCCGCCAACGCCGCCGACGTCACCTTCACGGCCGCCGATGCGACGAACAAAAATCAGGTGCTATTTAACGGGCCGAAACTTCTCCTGGCCAAGAACAGCCACGCCACCACGGCGTACACCGTCACCCTGACGAGCAAGGCAGACAATCGCAACCGCACCGGGGATGTCACCACCTACTCTCTGGAGGCCGGCGACATTATGGCCTTCAGGATCGACAGCGCCGAAGGCTGGCAGCAAGCGGATGGCTATCTCTATTTCGAAGCGAGCAACGCCTCGGTGCTGTTCGCGGTCATCAATCTGTAAGGAGCTCTATGTCGGACGATCACACGCTCCCGCTCACGCGGGAGGAAATTTTCGGGATGGAAGACATCCTTGTGGAAGAGGTGACCATTCCAATGTGGCACAACCGCCGCGTGTTGGTATGCGGACTCAGCGCCGCAGCGAAAAACCAATATCAGCAATCGCTCGTGGAGATGAAGGGCGGGACGCAAAAGCTCCGCCTGGAAAACTCCACGGCCAAGCTGGTGGCGCTGACCGTCGTCAACAAAGATCGACAGCGTATTTTTACTGAGCGCGATATTGAAAAGCTCGGCACGAAAAGCTCGGCCGCGCTGGAGCTGATTGTCGAAGCGGCGAACCGGCTCAGCGGCATGACGAAGAAAGAGGTGGAAGACCTCGTAAAAAATTCAGAGCCCAGCCAGAGCGACGATTCCTCTTCCGTCTCGCCCTGAGTCTGGGCTGCTGGAATCCAGACAAGCTGGCGCGGGAGATGCCGGCCAGATTGTTAGCCGAATGGATCGCGTTCTCGAAACTTGAGCCGTTCGGACCACCGGCCGATTTCATCAGAAGCGGGATTGTTGCGAGTCAAATCTATAACGTGAACCGGATGAAGGAGTCCCAGCCGGTGGCCCACGCGAAAGACTATCTGCCAACCGACATGGTCGAAGAGCTTCCGCTCGATGACGACACGCTCGGGGAGCGCAATGCCGAAGCCTTCCGGGCTGCCGGCGAAGCACAGGAGCGTATGAGACGTGGCTAACAAGCTGGTCCTCGAACTGCTGGCTGATTCGAACAATCTGCTGAAGGCCATGGAGCAGTCACAGAAGTCCCTCGGCAATTTCATCAAGGCGTCTGACACGGCTGGTAACTCATTGGGTGGCGGCGTGAATCGCGCGCTCGATTCTTTCATGAATCTGTCGAAAGGCGGCGCGCTGGCCGCTGGCGTGTTGGCCGGGACCATTGTGGCTGCTGGGGTGGCGGCGACAGCCTTTGCCATTTCAGCCGGGCACCAAGCCGAAGAACTCTCCCAGCTCAGCTCCGTCATGGGCATCGGGACCGATACGCTGCAGGAATATGACGTGCTGCTGAATCGTGTGGGACTTGGAGGCCAAGATCTCAGCCTCGTCATGAAAACCCTATCGCAGAAAATGGAGGAGGCCAAAACCGGAACTGGAGCGGCGGCGGATCGATTCAGGCAACTCGGGATCGATATCACCAAGGTGACGAGCACAGATGATCTCATTCGGAAGATTGCCGATTCGGTTTCGAAGTTTTCAAACGGCACGGAAAAAGCCGCCGCTATGGCCGACCTCCTCGGCAAAGGTGGACTCAAATTTATTCCGGCCTTCGAAGGCGGAGCGGCGGCGATCAATGAAGCTGCAGCGGCTTCGAAACGCCTTGGCGCGACACTCTCAGCGTTCCAAATAGAGACGCTTGGAAAAATGGATGATTCCGTTGATGACCTGGGGCTCTCCTGGAGACGGTTCTCGCAGCAACTCGGGGCCTTCTTCGCGCCAGCGGTCGACCTCGCCGTGCAGGGACTCACGGCACTGCTGAGCTGGGGATCGCATGTGATGCAGGAGCTGGGTACGGCCTCTGCCACGTTAGCCATTCGTTTCACGGCGATGGGGCAGGCCTTTATTGCGTTGGCAGAGAATGTCTTTTCGGCGAACGTGTTCAACGGTGATGCCTGGGCCAAAACACTAGAGACGATCAAGAAGATCGATGCCGAAGCGGCGGCGGCGATTGAAAAGAGACGGCAACTTAATACGATAGCCAGTGCGCCAGATACTCGCGCGAAAGCGCCTGACATTATCGATAGTGCCAAGGTGCAGGCGCAGGCCGTCGCCATGGCCGATGCCCAGCAAAAATTCTCCGAGTCGCTCCTCAAGAATGATGACGCGCTCGCGAAGGCACGCTTGGCGAATTTCGAAGCGACGCTCGAAAGTCACAAAGCCGCGCTGACGATGACGGACGTGCAAATTGCGCAGGCACATGAATCCGCCATGGATAGAGATTCAGCCTTTACCATTGCCTCGCTTGAAACGCAGCTGAGGAATTATTCCGCGTACTACAACAGCAAGGCGTCGCTGTTTGGGAAGGACGAAAAGAGCATTGCAGAAAAAGCGAAGTTCGAGATGGAGTCGAATCAGAAGATCGTTGAACTTCTGACTCAGCTGGAGGTTGCGCAGATCAAAACTGATACCGTGCGCATCCAGTCTACTCAGCGCACGGCAGAAGCCATGAAGCAGCATGAAGTCAAGGCGCTCCAAGATGTGCGAGACGCCGCACAGGCATCGTTCGCCTTGCAGCAAGCGTGGTATCAACAAGCACCAGCCATGATCGGTCGAGCCGACGAAGCCCGCGCCAAAGGCATGGCGCTCATCGAAGCGGAAGGCAATCTCCGCGCTCTGCAAATCAAGCAGACGATCGCGGAAGAAGACCGGGCCACTGACGCCATCTATAATCTATACCGCGAACTGCATGCCAAGCGCATCGAGCTGATCAATCAGTTCCCCACCTTCTGGGAGCAACAACTGCAAGGCATTGTGGCGAGCAATGCCTTTTCACTCTCGACCATCACCTCGAATTTCAACAGCGCGACGGCGGCCTGGATTCAGGGGCAAGGGAACTTCAGGGAGTTCTGGGAACAAACACAGACGACATTGCTCACGAGTTCTCTGCAGTTTGCGGAGCAATGGCTGGTGCAGTTGGCGTTGAGTAAGTTGCGAGAGCTGGGGCTGTACACGGCTGAAGAGGCCGCGAAGGCCGCGCTGTTACGTCAATCGTCATCCGCTCGTATCGCCACTGCTACTGGTGAGGCTGCATCTATGACTACCCTTCATACGGCGATGGAGACATCGAAAACTGCGGCCACTGTAGCCGGAGAAGCCTCCCGTCTTGGGGTCATGACTGCTACCAGCAAGACCTCAAACGCGATGATGCTGGGAGCGTTAGCCGGTATCGTGGCGTTTGGCGAAGCGTCGCTCGCTGTTCTTGGAGCCGTCGTATCGGCAATCGGGGTGGTATTTGAATCTATGGCAGCGGCATTGGCACTCAGCATCCTGGGTGCTCCATTTGCGCCAGCGTTCGCGACGGCTGGGGCTGCAGCTGTATCTGGCGGGCTAGCAGGACTGGCCATTGCAGGCGCCACCATGCAGGGGATACTCGCGGCTGCCAGCGCAACCATTGCCTCCGGTCTCGCAAAACCATTCGCATCTGGCGGCATTGTCACTGGACCGACCCTCGGCCTGATGGGCGAGGCCGGTTCGCCAGAAGCCGCGATTCCATTGAACGATCGTGGCGCGGCGTTCATGCAAAAAACAATGGGGATCGGTGGCGGCGGCATGATGCAGATCGTTTTCGAAAGCGATGGACGGACGGACGCCGAATACATCATGCGCTACATGCCGAAGGTTCACCGCATCAAGAAGAGGAGCCGGTAGATGCCGTTCGGCTCTGGTCCATTTGGGAATGTGCCGTTCGGGTCAGGCCCACGGCGTGGGGCGGCCGGCGCCGACGCATCGCAGTTTCTCGTCCTGATCGGCTCGACGGATATCACTCGGTACATGGAGTTCAATGCCTGGTCCGTCTCCCAACAGCTGAATGATCGTGACACCTGCCGCCTGTCGCTGGTGGTGCCTGACGGCTATGTCCCGCATCGGGGGCAGCGCGTGCAGGTGCTCTTCGGCAACATCCGATACTGGTCTGGCATCGTGCATGACATAGATTTTGCGTTCACCGCCATGACGCGCAACGACTATGTGTCGATCATGGTGCATTGTGTCGATCTCTCCGCCCTGGCCGACCGCATCACCGTCAATGAGGTCTATCAGAACAAAACGGCCGGGGAGATCTTCAGGCACATCATCAGCAAGTACCTCGCCGTTGACGGCATCACCGACGGCGGGGTGCACGATGGGCCCAGCATTCAGAAGGTGGTGTTCTCGCGCCGTGCGGCGTCTGATTGTTTCAGCGAACTGTCCAAATTGAGCGGGTATCACTGGACCATCGATCAGTACTCGGTCATGCAGTTTTTCCCAAAGTTTGCCTCGCTCTCACCGTTCGCCATCAACCACAGCAATGCAAATTTCCGCGCCGCGCGCGTCTCCAAAACCGTGGCTGAGTATCGGAATGTGCAGTATGCCGTCGGCGGGCAGGGCATCACGATTCCCATCACCGAATTCCTCGAAGGCGACGGCATCTCCCGCACCTTTCTGACCGCCTATCCAATACAGAGCCTCATCAAAGTCGAGATCAACGGCGCGGTGCAGACGCACGGTATCCGGGGCGTCGAAGATGCGGGGAGCAAGCAATGGTTCTGGAACAGCAATCAGCAAGGCATCAACCAGGATCCGAGTCAGCCGCTCTTGCAAGCGAAAAACGGCGTGATCCCGGCCGACCGCCTCGCCATCACGTACCAGGGATTTTACGGGCCTGTGACGACAAAACTCGTGAGTGCTCCAGGGATTGCTGAGAGGCAGTCTGTAGAGGGCGGTAGCGGACGATATGAAATGGTCGATCAGGATTCCTCGCTCGATGGGCTGGAAGTGACGGTCGCGAAGGCCCGCGGAGATCTGCGCCGCTTCGGCACGTTGGATGACGAGGTTGAATTTGAAACGGATGTGATCGGGCTCGGCCTGGGACAAACCGCCACCGTGGATCTGCCGTATCTGGATCTCGCCAACGCACCGATGCTCATCACGGCCATGGAAACCAGCCTCTTCGGCATCGAACAGCGGAGGCACAAGGTCACGGCCGTCAGCGGCGAGCTCAAAGGCACCTATCAAGAGTTTTTCGACAAGTTCTTTTCTCGCGGCGTCGCGGTCAGCATCTCTCCTGACGACATCATCAACGAAGTGGCGGTGGCGGCGGATCTTGTGAGCTGCTCCGATCTGGTGACCGTTAGTAGCGGCGCGGCCCATCAGGCCGAATGGGGCATCGACGATTGGGGATATGCAGAATGCTGATTCATTTTCCGGTCCATGGTGCACCGAGAATCTATCAAAAGAGTGTTATTCAGGTTGAGCGCATTGGAGTGACCGGTCGCGTGCAAACGGCAGTATGGGAGGCCTCCGCCGAGCCATGGTTGCTCAATGATCCTCTGCGCCTGTTGCATCCTGAGCGCTGCCGCGAACACCTGCTCCGACTCGATCCGTGGAGAATGAACAAGGTCGTCGCCACCAGCGTCGGGGGATTTGGGTATGGTCTGAACCTTATCCGTGATCTGCTCGCTGGAGAAACCGCTCTGTTTCCGACGCATGTCGCCTGGGGCACGAACGGCACGGCGCCGGCGGTCAGCGATGTCGGCCTGTACGCAGAAAAAGTGCGCACAGATATTGTCGCCCGGGCGAAAGGGGACAAGCAATTGATCATCGGCGGGTTCATGGGCTCGACGACCGGCAACGGCGACACGTTCCAGGAGGCCGCGTTGGTGACTGGGATGTTGTCCTCCGCCTGGCGTCTGTTCGCCAGAGTGGCGATCAATCCCATTGCGAAAAGCGTGAACGTCATTATTTCCGTGAGCTGGCAGATCGATCTGGCCTAGGAGTCTATGGGCAACACGAACGTCACCACCCCGCATGTCTGGCCGAGTCAGAATGACCTCAACGGCGGGGTCAGCAATGACGGCAAGCGGATGCT
>JAHFES010000014.1:2767-12765 GCA_023248355.1 Nitrospiraceae bacterium | reverse complement strand
CCGTCTTCACGGTCACACCTGGCGCGACGGTGACGGTCACGAACGGAACCGGCGGCACAGGTGGCGGGGGTGGGGCCGGCTCAGGAGGAGGCGGCGCCGATGGCAGCAATGGATCGGTCGGCGCGTCGTCCTCGATCGTCGCGACCGGTATCAACTTCACAGCCGGAGGCGGTGGACCAGGACTCGGCGGCAAAGGCGCGGCGTCTGGTGGGCCGTCACGAGATCCTACGCCCTACTATCACGATATCGGGCAAGCGTCGGCCTCCTCAGGCACCGCCGATAATCTCTGTCATGGTGGCGGGAGAGCTGGAGGTACGCGAGGCACTGGGCAGCAAAATAACGGGACGGCTGGAAGCGCCGGCCAAAACGCCGTGACGATTATCGATTACTGAGGAGCGACCGATGCGACAACCGACCAGAGATCTCATAATGCTCCTGCTGCTGTGGCTCTGCCTTGGCCATGTCACGGCCTTCGCCGCGCTGGACCCTATCACCAATTTTGCCGAGACCACCATGTCAACGGGCTACGACGCTGCGGCCACGTCGGTGATCGTCGCCGCCGGGACTGGCGCAAAATTTCCAAGTAGTTATACGTACCCACTCGTCTGGTGGAATTGCACGGACTACAACCGCGCCTCCGCTGATCCAAACGTGGAAATCGTCACGGTGACCAACCGCTCAGGGGATACCCTGACCATCACACGCGGCCAGGAGGGTACGACGGCGGTGACCCATAACACAGCCGCAAAAATCTATTGCCTCGAACTGAATCTCACGAAAGGGATGTGGGACCGCATCCAGACCACGATCACTGGGGCGGCCAGCAGCACGCCAAATGTTTACGATTGTAGCGCCTATGCCTCCTGTAGCGCGGCCGTTACGGCCATCGGCAGCAACAAAGCCACGCTCCGCGTCTCGGATGTCCAGGTGCTCGCGAGCAATCTCAGCATTCCCGTCAACATCACCGTGCAACGCCTCGGCGCGGGCAAGCTGCAGATCCCTGACGGGGTCACGCTGACCGGCGTGTCTCCTGAGCAGTTCATCGCCGATCCACGTACGCAGTTGTTCGAATTTACCGGGTCTGGAACGGGCCTCGTCGCGTTTTCCACTCCCGGCACCGTGCCGATCACCTGGTGCGGGGCCATTGCGGGGGACGGGAATGACGATGCGAATGCGGCCATCAAGTGCGCACAGGGACTGCCGAGTTCGACCGTCGGATCGATCCTAGAAATCCCACCAGGACTCTATGCGTGGAACAGCGAGCTGGATCTCAGTCTACAAAACCTCATGGTCAAGATGGTCGGCTCGACGCTCGACATCACCGGCATGGCCGGCACGGGCCACAGCAACATCCACGGCTCAGGCGATGTCCTTGCCGCGATCCGACTGACCGGCACCAGGCAACGCGTCGTCGGCGGCCGCATCACCGGGCCGAGCTTGGTGCAGACCACCATCCGCACGGCAGGGGTGCTCCTCGATGGCGCGACCAATGCGCGCGTGAGTTCGTTACTTATTGACGGGCCCTATGCCTGCATTTGGGCGGGCAACAATGCGATCGACGTGACGATTGCCAACGTCGATGCGTCTGGGTGTGGATACGGCATCTATTTAGGATTCGCCGGGGCGACGGTGAACAATCCGCAGGTGACGCGCGCCACCCTACAGAACGTGCGGGCGCACGGCAGCACGGCTGGTCAAGGCGTGCTCTTTGAATCTCACACCAGAGATGCGGCGATCCTCGGCGGCTATTTCTATTCCAATGCGACGGCTGGCATTGATGGCGAGTTCTCAGGCGAGCGCATCCAAATCCTCGGCGCGAACGTCTATGGCAACAGCGGACGCGGGATCAAGCTGCGCTACAACTCGACCAATACGGGCGACACGGCCGGCAAGTGGGGCTATGCGCGGCGAGTGCTCATTGCCGATAACATCCTCAAAGACAATGCCCTTGATAACCTCTCGGCACAGCTTGACGATTATTCCTCCTTCTCGACCATCGGCGGCATTGAAGAAATCACGATCGCGAACAACTACTCGGAAGGCTCAGGCGACGACGGCTATGTGATCGGCTGCGTGCGCTGCGTCATCCAGGGGAACCAGGCGCACCGCAACCAGGGTGATGGGTTTACCTTCCGCTCGCTCCAAGACGCCACGATCCAGGGGAATCAGTCCTGGGACAACGGCCTCACGGGAGACAATCGCACCGGCTACAAATTCATCACCGCAGCGACAACCGGCAGCACGCCACCCAATTCACAGCGCGTGAGCTTTCTCGGAAATCTCGGAGGCGATACAAGATCCGGGGGATCGCGCACGACCAATTATACCTTCAACACGCAGAAGCTCGACAACAGCACCGTGAGCGGCAACATCGGCACCAACGCCAATACCGCCGATTGGCAGAACACGACTGGGCTCACTTCTGTTGCGTTCATGCAGAACCGTGGGACCGTCTCTGGATCTGACACCATCGGCACACCGATTGCGAAACATCTGTTCGGCAGCAAGACCTACGATCCGCCAAGCACCGGCGATTCGGCTACCTGGTCAACCACCGTGACGGTTACCGGTGCCGCAATGGGCGATATGGCCGACTGCGGATTTACGGGAGCGCTGAACGGCGGCACGGCTGGCTGGAATCTGCGCGCACAAGTCACGGCCGCCGATACCGTCACCTGCCTTGGCGACAACTGGACCGGGGGGACCGTCGATCTCGCATCCGGCACGCTCGCAGCGGAGGTGTGGAAACACTGATGCTCAGGCTATGTCTCATCGCCCTGATCATGACGGCCTGGTTGGCCGGGCCAGTTGATGCCGCCATCTCGCGCAACAGCGCCACCTACACCAAATGCGCGGCGAATCCCTGCACCGACTCGCACACCGTCGCGGGGACCGATCCGTTTCTCGCCGTCTGCGTGACCTGGTGGCATTACCTCAGCACCCCGTCCATCACCGCCGCGACATGGAATGGTCTTCCGCTCACACTTCTCGGGACGGCCAGCAATCCGAGCTGCGGTGATCGCTGCAACGCGGCCCTGTATTACCTGGCCAATCCGCCCGCGGCGACAGCCAACACCTCCATCGCATTTGCCAGCACGCCGAACGCCTCCATCGTCGGCACGATCTCATTCACGGGAGTTGACCCGACTGCGCCCGTCGGGACCACCGTGCCAGCCATAGGGAGCGGCTCCCCTGCGAGCGTGACGGTCTCCAGCAACAGCGGCGAGATCGTGCTCGACTGTCTGGGGTCAATCGCTGTCGGTGGTGCGCCAGCGCCCGCGTCTGGCCAGACATCAAACTGGAGCGATTTCGATATTGGCGGCAGCACGCATGGCGCGAGCAGCTATCTGTCTGGTACGCCCTCAACCGTCATGGCCTGGACCATCATCGGCACGCCGCAGTGGGCCGTGCTGGCGTTCCCGATCAAACCGGTCGGCGGCGGGGGCGGCGGCGGTACCACACCAGGCACACAGCGCGTCATCAGTTGGACAGACAATAGCGATAACGAGACCTGTTTCCATCTCCAATGGCAGACGGATCAGAGTCTGCCGAACTGGGTCGATCTCAACGCCTGCCTGCCGCCGAATACTGTCTCATACCCGCATAACATCGGCACGCAAACCGGCGACTGTTACCGGATCGAGGCCACCAACACGGGCGGCACGAACGGATTCACCGATCCCGTCTGCGCGTCCGCGCCCCCTCCCCCTCCCCCTCCTCCGCCACCACCGCCAGGCGCGCCCGTCGCGAGTCCATTCCTATTCGATTTTGAGGAGGATCTGCTATGAGAGAATCTCAGGAACTCTTGATTGCCTCAATGCTTCTACTACTCTGTGTGGCTGTCTACACGCCGACGACATGGGCCGCTGGTGCGTGGACGAACGAACCGTCTGGATCGGTGGTCGCGCTGGATTGCAATTTCAGCAGCACGCCGGGGGCCTGCGGCATAGTAGATGTGTACGGAAGCGGGATTTCTGATACGGATGGCACGGCTCCTATGTCTCCTAGTGGCGTGATTCGCGGGACGCTCCCTGCCGGAGCAACTCAGGGCGGCATGCAACTGGTCAAAAACTATGGTGGCCCATACCGGGAGGTTTTTGTCGGCCTCACCTGGCGCACGAATCCTGAATTTGGAGGCCGTCCTGTCGGCAATAAGCTGTTTTTCATGTTGGGGCCTGAAGCAGGTGGTGTCTTCGTGTTTGGTGCCGACGCGCTCGATGGTGGCTGCGAACAACTGATTTGGGGCACCAATACCCTCAAGTACGACAATTATCATATTTGCGCTGGGAGCCTCGTTTGCTACCCGAACGTCAATCCGAATGCCGCTCGTATGTGTCGTGGGAATTGGTACAAGATCGAAGTCTATTTTAAGTCTAGCACCACCGCCACATCTCGGGATGGGGTCTGGAGGTGGTGGGTCAATGGCGTTCTTGTCGGGAACTATACGACCGCGAATTGGAACCCTGCTGGCCAGAATGAGTGGCAGTGGAACAACACCTGGGACGGCAGTGGCGATATGCAAAACGTGCCACGGGCCTCTGACTGGAGCCATTTCCTCGACCATCTGCATATCAGCATTCCTAGCGGTGGCAGCATCACGCCACCCCCTCCCCCCCCTCCACCCCCTCCACCCCCGCCTTTGCCGCCGAACAAGCCGACCAATTTGAGGGTGCAATGATGCGCACAGGATGGGGATGCTCGCTCCTGATCGGCAGCCTCCTCGCGGCGTCGGTGCAGGCTGCCGTTCCAAACGGATCATTCATTGCGACCTGGGATGTGCCCACCGATCCGCGCGGCATCTATGAGTTCCGCTGGCGGAGTTTTGCGCAGGGAGAGTGGCAACCGCTGCCGGACCAGGAGGCGCGCGCGCTCAGCTTCCGGCATGCGTTTCCACCGCTCCCGCCTGAGCCCGCCACCGACCGGTGGATGTGCCTCGATGCCCGCAGCCGGATCGGCGAGGCCGTGGGGCCGTGGCTCTCAGAGATCGCTGACGGCGCGGCCTGCAACAGCGTCGAGGTCGGAACGATTCCTGTACCGCCGATTCCTCCGGTGGAGGTGTTCAGCCATTTGACCAACAACAACGGCGTGCTGTCGTTCGACTACCGCCTTGCTGATTGCCCGAGCGGCGTCTCGAAGAGTACCGGCGCGGCGAGGAATGGGCAGCGCACCATCACACTGCGGTGTCGGAAATAGGAGAGCTATGCCAGTCACCACCGTCTCGCTGACCGTCGAGGAATATCAGGGCATCATCGATCGGCTCGCCGCGCTGGAAGCCGTGCACGCGGCCATACAGACCGATCTCGCGCCGCTGGCGCAGCGCGTGCAAAGCGTTGAATCCACATCGAGCGCAATGCGCGAGAGAGTCGCATCGATTCCATCGCTTGATGTCAGGCTGACGAAACTGGAGCAATCGACCTCTATTAAATCTGAACAACCAAAGGAGAACCGCCCATGACGCGATTCTGGATGGTGTTATGTTTTCTGGCTTGCGCTGATATCGCGATAGCCGGGCAGCAGTATGATTCGTTTGGAGCACAAAGCCCGAAAATCATTCAGAGCAATGACACCATTGTGTCGGAATGGGATGAGGTGAACGGGGGCAAAAAAGTTGTGTGCGTATCGGGGTGCTCTGGTGGTGGGGCAGGCGATGCCTCAGCCGCAAATCAGGTCACACAGACCAATATCCTGACGACCATCGACGCGGATACCGGCAATATCGCCACCTCCGCAGCCCTCCTCGATGATGCGGTGGCGACGACTGGTAGCGCGATTCCTGCTAAGGGGCTGGCCGCTTCCGGCACCGACGGGACCAACGCGCGCATCCTCAAAACCGATACGAGCGGCGAGCTCCAAATCGATGTTCTGACCATGCCGACAGTGACCGTGACGGACGGGGCCGGAGCGCTCAACGTGATTGTGGACTCGTCCGCATTGCCGTCCGGGGCGTCTACGCTTGCCGAGCAGCAGACCCAAACGACCTCGCTCCAACTCATCGACGACGTAGTACATGCCAGCGATGCGGCTGTGAACAAAGCAGCCCTGGCCGGTTGCCAGTTCGACGACACCACCCCAGGTACTACCACCGAAGACAGTGTGCGGCCGCTGCGGTGCTCCACACGCCGAGAGATTTACAACCAGATCCGTGATGCGGCTGGGAATGAACGTGGGGCCAATGTGAATGCGTCCAACGAGCTCCAAGTTCAGCTCGGCACGCTGACGAATCAATCCTGCACCAACAATGTGGCGGGTGGGGGCGGGGGTGGGAGTGGCAGTCTCGGCAGAGGCGCGAAAGGGATCGGTCTGTTTTAGAAGAAGGGGGATCTTATGCCGAGGTACGGCTTTGGAATGCGAGGAACAATAGCAGGCACCAATCTCAGAGCAATGATGTCACTGTACGCGGTCGCCAGCATCGGCGGACGATTGCGTGAGGTAGGCGTATTCAACACGACCTCGACAGCGCTAGCAATCGCGCTCGCGAGGTTAACGAACGCGACAGGTGTAGGAGCGGGGCAGGCAGAAGGTGAATACGATGAAAACGCGCCGCCTGCGTCCTGCACCATTTTCGCTGGGCACACGGCGGACTCTGCGGTCGGGCAAATTCTCAAGCAGGCCACACTCGGGGCCGCCGTAGGCTCGGGCATCATTTGGACGTTCGGGGAAAATGGTATTCTCATTCAGCCAGGCACCGCGAACGGGATCGGGATCATCGTACCGACCGGCACAGGACAGATTTGCGATCTGTACTTCGACTGGGACGAGTAGTCATGGCGATCGCTTTCATCAACGGCGCGAACGGTGGGACGATCAGCTCGACGAGCTTTTCGATCACGCTGCCAGCGACGCAAGTCAATGACATCATCATCCTTGAGTACGCGCACAGAGGTACTGCGGATGCGACGTTGGGCGGAACCTATGCAGGACCGGCCTGCACGAAAAAACACGACCAATTGTTCGCATCCTCGGCGTTCAGCGGCAAGACGTTCTGGTCACGCGCCACCGGGAATCATGCGAATGAAACTGTCACCGGCTCAGGCCTGACGAACGCCTGTGCGGCCATCGTCACGATCTATCGTGGAGTCCGTGGCGACGGCGATCCGTTGGGAAATGCTGCGGTCGTCGGCGAACAAAATGCCTCGGCGAACGAAACCCAAGCGCAAATCACGACGACCACATCAGGCGCATATGTCGTCCTCGTCGTCGCGAACAGTCCGGACTTGGCCGTGTCGTCGCAATCAAGTACCAGTCCAGGCGCGCTGACTGAACGGCAGGAAGTGTTGTCCACGGCCGGAACGAATTGCTCGATCTCCCATGCGAGCGCCGGAAAAGCCTTGCCAGGCGTGACTGGCGCGCTGACGTGGGCGCAGACCAATGGGGCGTCGGGATCGTGGGCCTATGCGTTGACGCCTGAACTGCCCATCATGCCTATCGTGCAATCGATACAACAGGAAAGATACGTATAATGGCGATCACTGCGAGAATAACCTATTCGCCATCCTGGAGATTCAGGGTCCGTTCCGTCGTCTACCGCGTGCTTGCTCCTGACGGCAGCGCGCGACTCATTGAGGCTCAGTCTGGCACGTTCGTGCTGACAGGAACGGATGCCGCGATCACGGCGGACCATAAGATTGCGGCGGCGTCTGGAAGCTTTACGCTCAGCGGCACTGATGCCACGATCCTGATTACGCGGCGGATGGTCGCGGACGCTGGATCCTTCATTGTGACCGGCACGGCGGCGTCACTCGCCAGCGCGCGCCGGATTGAGGCGGCTACAGGAGCCTATTCACTGACCGGCACGGCGACCGCCCTCAAGATGGCCCGCAAGATTATCGCGGACTCCGGAAGCTATGTGCTGACAGGATCCACGGCCACGCTCCGCATTGCACGAAAAATAGCGGCCGACTCCGGCACCATTGCCATGACTGGAACCGCCGCCGCCGTGAAGATCGCGCGCCGGATTGAGGCGCAGTCTGGTGCCTTCGCGCTGACCGGCACGGATGCCGGATTCAGCATCAGCAATAATAAAACCATCACCGCCGAAAGTGGCTCGTTTGTCGTCACGGGAAGTGTCGCCACGATCAGAATTTCTCGCTGGGTCGCGGCAAACTCGGGCACGTTCGCACTCGCAGGAGCCGCGACGCCCATTCTCTTGTCTCGTCGGATTGCGGGTGACTCGGGAGGATGTGCGCTCACTGGCCAATCGGCACTGCTGGCGTTGGCGAAACGGATCACGGCGGACCCTGGTGTGTTCCTCGTCACAGGCACCGGTGCCAGTCTGTTGCTGGCGAGACGGATGAGCGCGGGATCGGGAGCCTATGTCATGACCGGCACGGCGGCGTCACTCATCTATTCTGTCGGATATGTCATTCGCCGGCTGGATGTGAGTGCGCAGGTGCTGCAGGTCTCGTCCGTGACGAAGGCGCTGTGCGCGCAGGCAACGGTCTCTGGAGAGCTGTGCGCGCAGGCAACGGTCTCTGGAGAGCTGTGCGCGCAGGCAACGGTCTCTGGAGAGCTGTGCGCGCAGGCAACGGTCTCTGGAGAGTCGTTGGTTTAATCACAGGAGGAGTCTATGGCAGCATTCAATAAGTTCAACCAATTTGTCGAGGATCTGGCCAAAGGCGTGCATCAACTGCATGCCGCAGGGCACATGCTGAAAGTCTATCTCTCCAATGCCGCCCCGGATGCCGCGCTGGATCTCGCCAAGGCCGATCTCGCGGAAATTACCAACGAGAACGGCTATACGGCGCCAGTGGATATCCAGAACGACGCGACGGAATCCGGCGGGATTCTCACCGTCACAGCGGTGGACGTCGTCATTACCGCGAGCGGCGGAACGATTGGGCCATTCCGCTATGCGGTTATCTACAATGACACGCCCACGGCTCCAGCTGATCCGCTGGTGTGCTGGTACGACTATGGATCGGCCGTGACGCTTCAGATCGGTGAATCCGTCACGGTTGATTTCGGCGCGAGCCTGCTGACGCTCGGGTAGTTGAGCTAGTGGAAAGGCAGTGTATGGCCGAACGTAAGAGCTTCGTGCTCCAGGAGAAACAAACCGCAATTTACTCGTTCTCGTTGACAGACGAGAACGGGGCTGCGGTATCGCCAGCATCCCTGCAGGGCGCCACCCTGACCCTGTACAGCCTGGATTCGGCGACCATGCAAATCCTCAACAATCGGAACGCGCAAAACTGCATCAACCAGAACGATGTGACGATCTCCGCTGAGGGGGTCGTCACGTGGATGATTCAGGTAGCGGACGTGTCGATTCTTAATGACAAGCTCCAGAAGGAAACGCATCGGGCGTTATTTCTATTCACCTGGAATGCCGGGAATCCTGCAACGCTACGGAGCAAACCGCACGATGTGGACCTCGTGATTCGCAATCTCCATCGGCTGACCTGAAGGAGGACCTATGTTGATTCGATTCGTGCTGTTGAGTCTATCCGCCACGCTGGTGCTGCTGACCGGCTGCGCGGAACGCCTGGATCATTTTCACAGAGGCAACAAAATCATTGAGCGCCACTTTATTCCTGGCGATTGGAGCATTCCTGGCGACGTGTCGAAAACCGAATGCCGATCGGAACAAATGGAGTGGAGTACGTTCTGGGGAAAGAAGGTCTGCGGCGACACGATCGACAAAAACGCTGTGCTGGCCGTGGATCGCGGAAGCGTTCAGACCGCCAGCTATAAAGACCTCGTGATACCAGCCGCCATTCATGGTGCGTTCACGTTCGGTGGGTTCGTGGCGCTGGCGATGCTCTCGCCTGAGGTCCAGATCAACCAGGCCAACTACGGGAGTCCGATCCGCACGAGCACGCTGTTGATCAATGCGCCGGTGCCTGGTGGCGTGGCGCCGTGACCTGCTCACGTTGCGGCGGATTGTGCCGCGTGGAACAGATCATCGGTCGGCGGGGGCGTCCATTACTCCGGCTCTTGGCCTGCTTCCTGTGCGGCAATCGGCTCGATGAGACGATCGCGATCAATCGGTCAGTGGCGCG
>JAHFES010000014.1:0-2667 GCA_023248355.1 Nitrospiraceae bacterium | reverse complement strand
CGCTGCCCGCGTTGCGGGGCAACCTATGCGCATGATGCTGCCAACCATCACGCCGTGTACGAGTGTCCATATCGACAGGAACGAGAAAAAGAGGAGCGTGCGGTGCATGGAAAATGAATTTCATGAGGCACGGTTGGATAGGCGTGAGGAGACGGAGCGTTGCGCTGTGCAGCCTGATCACGTTCGCATCGGGTGGAAAGATTATTCCGTGTCCTTAGTGGGTATCCACACCATGGTGGTCATGCTCCTCGTGGCTTCGCTGATTTGGTTGGGCTATTTGCTCAATGAGTCGGTGACGGGGACGCAGAAAATACTCCAAGAATCGATGGAGAAACATGCGCAGGATCAGATGAAGCAGCATGAAGCCATTGCGGAGGATATCCGGCGCAGTATCAGCCGTGTGTCGAACGGACAAGACAAAATCGCCGACGCGATGGAGGCGCAAACGTATCTTCTGACCAAGACGGACAAGGAGCGGCAACTCTACAAGTTGGATATGCCGGACAGTTTGAGGAAGCGAATTCGATAACTCCAGGAGGTCGTATGCGTTACGTATATATGCTTATCGTGATTCTGTGCGCGGCTCCGCTCGCCATGGCAGACGAGTCTGACCCATCGCCGATTGTGTGGAGCGACATTCTGTTGATGCTGATCAAACAAGTGCTCCCGATCGTGGGCGCATTCTTCTCCGGCTATCTCACCAAAGTGACCTTGTGGCTGATGGATGCGGCCGGCGCGAAGTGGGCTCCACTTCTGACGACCGTTATCGGCATGGTGACCAGCGGCGTCTCTGCGGCATTACTCGGGCAGTCTCCTGACATGATTAGCGCCACGGCCACGGTCGGAGCAGGAGCAGGCGCTGCCGGCCATGCGGTCATGCAGTCCAAGCCGTTGGCCACGGACCAGAAGCAGGAATCGGCCACATGACGCAATTTACGTATCCCGCAACGGTGATTCGCATTATCGATGGCGACACCATTGAAATGGATATTGACCTGGGCTTTCGCGTGCGCATGAAAACCAGCGTGCGCGTATCCGGTATCAATGCCCCGGAAATGCCGACTGCGGAAGGCCAAGCGGCGCGGCTCTTCCTTGCGCAATATATTCCCGTGAATACCAGAGGCGTGTTGACGAGTCACAGCCTAGATAAATACGGCCGTGTGTTGGGGGATTTTCTGCCAGATGGCTCGCAGCATACCATCGGAGACGTGATGGTGAGCAGTGGGCATGCCGTAAGAATGTAACCATGGAGGGGGGACCATGGACATGATTTCGATGATGGCGGGATCATTTCTCAACCTCATGGTGGGGTGCGACGCGCAGCCGGTAATCGTCATGCGGGTGGGGGCGCAGGATTATCAGATTCAATCCTGGGTCTGTACCGACAAACACGAGGCGAAACATTTGTGGCGGACCTGGCAGCTGGGATGCACGGCACAGAACGGGGCGACATTTTGGAGTCGGCCATATTTTCTGGAGGAGCATGGCGAGAATCTGGCGTATTACGTGAATCGGTTCGGCGAGGTGCAGGGAGGGCGTGGCGCGTCTATCGAACAGGCCTATGTCCCCATGTGTGGCTCATGAGCATCGCAATCAATTTTGCAATCGGCTCAGAGATCGGACTACGGCCTGTTTCCCACCGATAGACGGTGGTGGAGGTGGTGCCAATCAGCGCGGCGAGTTTGGCCTGGGAGAGTCCCAGTTGGATACGTCGTTTTTTGAGGTCTGCAGGCATCATGGCTTCGTCGGTCGCTCCGGTACATCTCTCAATATCATTTCGAGCAGCGCCCGCGCCTGCTCAATTTGGCGAGATTTGAAATTGCGCCGGGAGAGCCGCAGGAGTTTCACGGCCTCCCTGATCGCGTCGTTGGGGGAGAGGGGGAGCACTTGCATTATAGTTGTATCGGGCATATTATTCCTTTGCTGGCGCGGCCCCATTGAAGCGACGTATCACTCGATGCTCAGCAGTCAGAGTCAGTCATTTCCGCGCCAGCTTCCGCAGCTCTTGTGACGCCACGCCCCACACCACTATTTTCCCTAGGCACCGTCTCGCCTCATCTCTCGTGCGATGCATGCAGCACAGGGTATGCGATGATTGCGTGATAATTCCGGGGGTCAGCAACGGCGTAATCCCGCAACACCACAGATCCATAATCCCGCCATTGTGGCGGGCGCGGAATCCGTAGGAGCCATCGGAGCAGGTAAATTTAGACACTTGATTGGTCGTCATGTTCATCTCCTCGCCCGAACATTACCCCTCTCCCTGTCGGGCGCGCACGAGAGAGGGGAGCATTAATTACTCATTTCTTTGTCGTCATCGCCAAAATAGCGCTCAATAGCGTCCTGCACTGAGTCGGCGTCCGTCCAGGCAGCATCTCCTCCGTGCACCACCCCAGCCCTGCCGCACGTCGGAAAATAGAGCACGTGCAAATTTGGCTCATTGTAAGCGCAGCATGACCACAGCTCCCATTGTTGGGCCGTTAGCTCATCCGCAGAAATGTCAAATGTTGTAGTCAGATTGCTGCCGTGCCCCTCAAAATCATCTTGCGATAGTTGGTCCATAGTTTGGATGTCTTCATATGTCTTCATGATTTTTCCTCGCCCGAGTGGTGGAGAGCTAGGCCCGTCGGGCTCGCGCTGCCTAGGCTCTGTGTACTCGTGATCATG
>JAHFES010000152.1 GCA_023248355.1 Nitrospiraceae bacterium | reverse complement strand
GGATCGAGGACCTCGGAGTCAGGCGGGCCAATGAGCAGGAGTGGCAGTTCCTCACCAGAACCATGCAGGCCAAGTGCAAGGCCTTCGGAACCATCATGGACGTGGAGGGACAGGTGGGGATCATTACAGTGGAATAGGCAGCAGCGCCCTCTGCCGGACTCTCGTGGCTTGAGGAAAACCGCTACATGGCGCGCGTGAAGAGTTGTAGACAAAGATCGCAGTCTCTCAGACCGAAAGGCCGCAATTTCATGCCGTTCGAGAGCCGGCTTGCGGTCCTCTTACAATGGCATTGGGATCGCTGTAGTTTGTACGAGGACCATTAATCATGCAGCCCCCTCGTTCCGAGACCGTGCAAGGAAGCTGGGAACATTTCCCGCATCAGGCCGATATCGGTGTGCGAGGGATCGGTTCGACCAAGGAGGTGGCGTTTGAGAGCGCGGCGCATGCCTTGACGGCCGTGATCACCGACCCGGGGTCTGTCGCGCCGACACAATCGGTGCCGATCGTCTGTGAGGCGCCTGATGATGAGTTGCTGCTGGTCGATTGGCTCAATGCGCTCGTCTATGAAATGGCCACGCGGAAGATGCTGTTCAGCCGCTTTGCCGTGTGCTTCAACGACCATTCGTTGCACGCGACAGCATGGGGAGAGCCGATCGAGGTCGCGAGACATCAACCGGCCGTCGAAGTGAAAGGCGCGACTTACACCGAGCTGTCCGTGAAGCGGGATGAACAGGGGCGCTGGATTGCGCAGTGTGTGGTGGACGTGTAGATCGCATTCCTCAATGGGGCGGTGATGGACCTCAACCTGTTGAAACGACGCGCGCGTAACGAATGGCACATTTCTCCCCGCGGCAAGATGCGGGTGCCGGGGGTGATCTATGCCACCGAATCCTTGATTCGCGACATGGACGAGAAGGTCTATGAGCAAGTTACCAACGTCGCGACGCTGCCGGGGATAGTCCGAGCCTCCTATGCGATGCCCGATGCCCATTGGGGCTACGGGTTTCCCATCGGCGGGGTTGCCGCGTTCGATCCCGATCTCGGAGGGGTGGTGTCTGCCGGCGGTGTAGGCTTCGACATCTCCTGTGGAGTCCGAGCGCTTCGCACGGGACTCACGGTCGAGGATCTTCAGCCGGTGAAGGAACAATTGGCCGAGACCTTGTTTCACCGCATTCCCGCCGGCGTAGGGAGCACGGGCAAGGTGCACTTGGATCGGCACGAGATGGACGCCATGCTTGCCGGCGGTGCGCGGTGGGCGGTGGGCAAAGGCTACGGGATGCACGAAGATCTGGCATCCATCGAAGAACAGGGCTGCATGGCCGGCGCCAAACCGGAGTGGGTGTCGGACTATGCCAAGAAGCGCCAACAAGATGAGATGGGGACGCTCGGCTCCGGGAACCACTACCTCGAAGTGCAACAGGTCGTGCAGGTCTTCGATGCAGCAGTGGCGTCGATCTTCGGGTTCCGCGAAGGAGATATTGTCGTCAGCATTCATTGCGGCTCGCGTGGACTCGGCCATCAGATCGGGACCGAGTTTCTCAAGCGCATGGCCGTGAGCGCAGCCCGGTACCACATCGACCTGCCGGATCGGGAATTGGCGTCTGCCCCGATCAATTCAGAAGTCGGGCAAGAGTATCTCGGCGCGATGCGCGCAGCGATCAACTGCGCCCTCGCCAACCGTCAGATCATCACACATCTCGTCAGACAGGCGTTCGCCAACCTGTTGCCACAGGCCACGCTCTCGTTGCTGTACGACGTCTCGCATAACACCTGCAAAGTTGAGGAGCATGTCATCGACGGGACACCCACTCGTCTCTTTGTCCATCGCAAAGGGGCCACGCGGGCCTTCGGCCCAGGGCATCCCGACGTGCCGCCGTTTCTGCGAGCCGTGGGGCAGCCGGTGCTGATCGGTGGCACGATGGGAACGGCTTCGTATGTGCTTGTGGGCACAAAGGAGAGCATGTCGCTGGCGTTCGGGTCCGCCTGTCACGGAGCCGGTCGCAGCATGAGCCGGCATCAGGCGCTTCGGCAGTGGCAAGGTCGTGACGTCGTGAAGGACTTAGCCGCACGCGGGATTCTGATTCGCAGTCCGTCCTTTCGCGGAGTCGCCGAAGAAGCGCCCGG
This sequence comes from Nitrospiraceae bacterium, assembly GCA_023248355.1. Taxonomy (GTDB): domain Bacteria; phylum Nitrospirota; class Nitrospiria; order Nitrospirales; family Nitrospiraceae; genus Nitrospira_D. The sequence continues at coordinate 1,617 of JAHFES010000152.1, read as the reverse complement.
CGCTTACAAGGATGTCAGCGAGGTGGTCGATGCGGCGGATGAGGCGAACCTGGCGCGGAAGGTGGCAAGGCTCGCGCCGCTCGTCTGCATCAAGGGGTAGCAAGGAATCATCAGCCTTGACTGCGTCCACGCTTCAGAAATTGCGGACGCCACTCAGTCGCCGCCACAGTATGTATAGCGGCGTTCCGGCTAAGACGGTCGCAATTCCCAGGCCTCCTTCCACCGGTCGCTCATAGAGCGCGCTTCCGACGATCACGGTTGCCACAACAATGTAGAATCCCGGGACAAACGGATAGAGCGGTGTCCGAAAGGGACGCGGAAGATTCGGCTCTTGCCGGCGCAGGACCGGTACTGCGCCCACTGCAAGGGCGCTGAAGATCATGAGCACGGTGCCGCTGTAGATTACCAGTCGTTCGAAGCTCCCCGACAGAATCAGGACTGAGGCCCAGAGGCTTTGCAGAAGGATGGCGTTGATCGGTGTGCGTTCCATGCCGGGGGTTTTCGCGAAGAGGGAGGGAATCAACCCGTCTTGCGCCATGGCATAGTAGACGCGCGGCCCGGCCCACACCATCGCGCTCACGGCTCCTGCGATCGACAGGCACAGCATGGCTGTCACGAACCGGCCCGCCTCGAGGCCCAGGAGCGCTCGTGCGACTTTATCGGCAACCGGCAGGAGCGGCGGCTTGGCCAGCTCCGTCACCGGCAGCGCGTAGAAGTAGAATCCGTTCAGCACAAGATAGAGCAGCGCGACGAAGAGCGTGCCGCCGATCATCGTCCGGGGGATGGTGCGGGCAGGATCGGTGATCTCTCCAGCCAGATAGGCCGCGGCATTCCAGCCTGAGTAGGCATAGAGGGCAAAGATCAACGACACAATGTATGGTCCGATGCCGGGGGCAGGATGAGCATCCGTGAGACGGAGATGCGCCCAGTCGCCGTTCCCGACGATCAGGCCCGCCGCGATCAGCGCGAGAATGGCTCCCACCTTCAGCACCGTCAGCGTCCGTTGGAGAACCCCGCCTGCTCCAACGCCGGCCAAGTGGAATCCTGTGACTGACCAGAGGAGGGCTAACGCAATGGCCGTTGACCACATGCCTCCTTCGTCGTCAAGAGGAAAGAGCTGGAGGAGATAGGCGGCGAAGCTCACGGCTCCCGCCGCAATGGCCGCGCTGAAGCCGATGGTGAAGGACGTCCATCCGCTGAGGAATCCGACAAACGGTCCATAGGCGCGGCGGAGGTAGGCATATTCTCCGCCAGCGACCGGCAAGGCCGCGCCCAACTCACTGTAGGAGAGGGCTCCTGCGAGCGCGATCAGCGCCCCCACAAACCAAATGGAGAGGATCAAGCCAGGACGGCCGAGGTCGCGGGCCATGAATCCCGTCGTGGTAAAGATGCCGCTGCCGACGACATTGCTGACAAGGACGCAGCTGGCTGTAAACCAGCCGATGTGACGGGGAAGTGCGGACGAATCTTGCTCAGTTCTCTCCATCTGCATGGCCTACTCTTGTTGCCCCTCGCGGACCAGTGGGACAAACCGCACGGGCGTGAGGGTTTTGCGCTCATAGCCCTCTGCCGTCCTGCGATAGAGCTCCAGGGTCTGGAAGAATCGGCCAACCGGCA
>JAHFES010000078.1:1551-11852 GCA_023248355.1 Nitrospiraceae bacterium | reverse complement strand
ACTATCGTTTCAGATTGACTAATTCCTGGAGGATTTCGTCTGATGTTGTAATGACTCGTGAATTGGCTTGGAATCCACGTTGCGCTTGGATCATATCGATGAAGCTTTCACCAAGATCCACGTTGGACAACTCCAGGGAGTTCGAGAGGACTCGCCCAAGTCCGGCGCTGTCGGGAGTACCCGTCACAGGCTGACCTGAGTTGCCGGATTGCGTGAAGGTGTTCTTCCCGGTCCTAGTGAGACCGATCGGATCGGGAAAGCGCGCCAAGACGACCTGGGCCAATGCCCGGAGCTGGCCGTTCGAGAATCGGCCGCTGATGGTTCCATTCGCGTCCACCGAGAAGGCCTGAAGCGCGCCGGCTGCGAAGCCGTCTTGCGTCTGTTGGACCAAGGCTGACGTGGACCCGAATTGTGTGGTGCCGTCCAATCCTGCTCCGCCATCCGTCGTCACGCTGGTTCCATAGTTCATGACGAGCTGTTGATCCAGCGTCGCTCCATTGAAATCGATCTGGAGCTGGCCGGGCGTGGCGCCAGCCGCACCGGCTGCTGTGCCCGTATCGTAGCGAATGACGGGACTTTCTCGATCGAGTGTGCCGTTGGTGCCGAAAGTCAATGTTCCGGATCCGACTTTCACGATTCCGAGGGTCGTATCAATGTTACTCGTGTTGTAGTTGGCCGTCACGATATCACTTGAAGCAGCGACGACGTTGTAGTTCCAGCTATTGGCGCCGATCTTTGTAAAATAGGTGGTGAGGAGATGGCTATTGCCGAGCGAATCGAAGACGGTCATCGAGGTGGCAAAATCAGACGTGGCGGTCGGATTGGATAAGAGGAAATCCGTTCCGGTTGTCGAGACAGGAGCAGTCATGTTCAGGTTCGCCGCGAGCGTATTGGCTCCGTTTGCTGCGACGACGATCGTGCCCGTGCCCGTTGTGGAGTTATTCGTTGTGCCGGTGATCCCCGAAGTGAACGTGAAGAGGTTCGAGGAGTTGACGCCGGCTGTGAACCCGGAGTACGCCGCGGCTTTGAACGGGTCGGTGGGAGTGAGCGCCCTGACGGCGTTTTGTATGGCCGTGGCCAAGGCTGAGCCGGTCAAACCGTTTGCCACCGTGATGGTCTGTGCTCCGTCGCCGTTCAGATTGATGGTGAACGAGTTATTTCCGGCTGCCGTCGTCGTCACCGATGCAGAGGAGCTCACAACGTTGCCACGAACCCCACTTTGAGCCGTGGCCGAATTCAGGTTGGCTGCGACCAAGGCCGTGGTCGTCGCCCGTGGAGAGGCTGTGGTCGAGGGCAATGCAATATCACCGATCGTCCCCGTGATTGTGCCGGTCGTATCCGCCAAGAATCCCTGTAGTTTGAAACCAGTCGGATCGACGACGTTATTGTTCTTGTCCAATCGAAACAGTCCCGCGCGCGAATAGAATGTCCCGCCTTGAGCGTCTTTCACGACGAAGAAACCGTTGCCGTCGATCGCCAAGTCCAGCACATTGGACGAGGTCGCCAGTGACCCTTGAGAAAAATTGCCTTGAACTGAAGTGAGGGCCACGCCAATTCCGGTTTGAACTGACCCGGAGCCGCCGGAAATGGAGGAACTAATAAGGTCCGCAAACGAGGCTTTGCTTCCTTTGAAGCCTACCGTGCTGAGATTAGCAATGTTGTTTCCGATTACGGAGAGCGCTGTGCCGTTGGCATTGAGTCCGCTGACGCCAGCAAAGAGCGACGATAAAATTCCCATGGATCAAACCCTCCTTCTTGTAGTGACTAATTCTTATCGAAGTTCAATGATTGCGGATGGCTCGACGGTCAGATCGCCGGCGAGCAGCTTCGCTTTGCCCTCTTCCATCCGCACACCAGAGACGATCAGTTGTGCCCGGCTTTGTGAGATCACCGATGTGCCTTGTGTGTCCACGGCAGACAGGACATATCGATAGATGCCCGCAGGCATGAGCGTCCCATTCTGATCCCTCCCATCCCACTCAGACAGGTTCTGCCCAGCAGAGCGATTGCGATATTCCAGAGTGCGGACGGTTGTGCCCTGCTGGTCTATGATGTTGACGCTCACCGTTGCGGCATTCTTTTCGAGCGTATAGTTGATGGGAGCCGGACTATTCCCCAATTGAATGAGAGGGCGATCAACGGTGATGGTCCGCCCGACCATGGGGAGGAGGGTAAATTGGAGCGAGGCGGTCTGGGCATCGAGACTCTGTTGGAGGAGTTGCGCCTGTTTGGCACTTTGGTCCAACTGGCTAAATTGGGCTAATTGGGCCACGAATGCGGTGTTATCCGTCGGGTTGAGCGGGTCCTGATTCTTGAGCTGCGTAACCAGCAATTTAAGGAAATCCCCCTGGCCCAACTGTTGATTACCGGACAGCTCAGACTTTGGTGTGGCTGTGGCAGAGCTGATTGCAGAAATGTCGGCCATTGCAGAACTCCTCTTCTGTTTACGCGACGAGATTCAACATACCGTGAGGTCGTGTCAGCCTGACGTCATGAGCATCCGCGGGAGCGTCACCCTGTGGATGACCTGGGTTCTGATACCAAGTGCGCCCCTGTTCCTGGGGCTGCCCTTGCTGAAATGAACGGCCCGCGCTCTGCCGATCGATGTCGACACGGAACTGACCCATATCCAGCCCATTGGCTTGTAATGCCGATTGAAGTCGATCCTGCCCGTTGATGAGAAGCTGACCCACTTCAGATCGATCTGATGAGAAGTGGGTGTGGACCTGCTCATTCGTCATGGAAACACGGACATTGATACGGCCGAGGTCCGGCTGCTCGACTTCCAAGACCACCGAGCGTGTCATGGCGGGCATGGGCATATCGGACACATCATGAGTTGCCGTCATCGGCTGGGCCGGCGTGACCGGTGGTACTGCATGGATATCAAGCGAGCGTGGCATCGGCTGAGCGACAGTTCCGACAGTCAAGGCCGAGGCCGCTGGTGAATTACTTTCATGTAGCCGGCGGTTCTGGATGGACGCGCCTTGTGGAAGCGAGGTCTCACCACGTTCGTGCTGCTTGTCCTCTCGGGCAAACCACTGCATGTCAGATTGCTGTTCCAAGTCAGAAAACGATTGCCAACTGTGCGGCAGTTCAGGCGCTGGCTTCGAATTGCTCGCTTCGTTCTCAGGGAGGGAGCGCACTGTAGTTTCCGCCTGAGACGGAGCTGGACGCTGAACCTGTACTTCCTCAAGACTACGGTCAGCGCGGCTTGTGAGAGGACTCGCGATTGTGTCCCGTAGAGACTGCTCCGGGTGTAGCTGGGACGTTTGATCGTAAAGATGATTTGACTCCTCTGTTGCCGGTTCGTGCTGCTCAACCGCTTGAATGGTCTCCCCACGAGTAGCCATTGTCCTGTGAAGTGAAACATCAGGATGTGTTGGAGGCTCTAGCTCAGGGCCCTGGCTGAGTTGGTTCCTGGAATCAGAAAGTGCTTCCTCGGGTGAAGGCTGTTCACTGTATTGTGTGGCTGGCGTGGTCGTATCACTCGACGAAAGGTCCCTTTGGTTTGCCGGCACAGCTACATCGGGGTTCTCCGTCGTCGGAATCGACACAAACATGGGTATCACGGTCTGAGCGGTTGCTTGACCATCTTCTGATGTCGTAACCACTTCCTCGTTTGTCTTCACAGGTTCCAGAAACGCCGGCTGTGTGATAACCGTACCGGGAGTCGGGGTCTGCATGAGCGCGAGCAGCTGTTCTTGGGATACGCTGTCGTTGCCGAACTCGATCAGCGACGTGTCGCGGTCATCGCTGACGGGTCTGGTCGACTCGTCTTTCTGATTGTCCTGAGTTCGTCCTGTCGACGTCTCGGTAGAGCGGGGCTGTGAGTCTTCAGGCTGAGATGAGTGACTCTCCACGTCGCTCGTGTGAGTCTTGCGTGTTTCAGTGTTGGGCCCGTCCTGTGATTGCGTACCGTTGGACTTCTGTGCTTTCAGTCTGCTCTTCTCTTGGTAGGCGCGATGGAGAACTGATGAGAAGCTTTTACGTGTATTGGCCGAGTTTGGTGATTGAGCCGTCGAGGCAAGACTCGCCGTACCATCAGAAGGAGAAGAAGAAGTCGGAGTCTTGATCTGTGAAGCGATGAGGTTCATGTCCATGTTCAGATGCTGTCCTGTCCAGACTAACTGGGTCGCACGCAGAGAGGGAATACAAGCCCCGTGCCACGTAAGCCCCATGGAAAACCGCTGAGAAAAGCGAAACTATGAGGACAATGGAATTGAAAAGTGTGTGAAAGAGGAAAACTCTGCTGGGGTGGTGGGCAAAAACGATCTGGACCGGTCGTATCAGACGCTCATGGCGCCTGTGCAAGCAACTGCTCAGTGAGCTTTGCGGCCCGGTCCACTTTCACTTGTGCGAGGATAGCCCCGGCCGTCTTCCCCTTCACCAGGCGAAGAATCTCGATTGCTTTCCGGTCCGGCATCCGCTCAAGGCGCGCAGCGGCTTCTTCTGCGGGCATGGATTCGTACATCTTAGCGAGCTGTGCCTGGTGCTGATGCTTCTGTTCCTGAGCTTGCCGCTCACGATCCATCAGCGATTTGGTCTGCTGGGTCTTTTCGTTATTTGCCTGTTGGGCTTGTTTCGCGCGGTCGGCTTGAAGGCGTTTCTCGATCGACTCATTTTTTGAGAGGAGTTGCTCGATCTCGGCTTTGACCATCAATAGCCGCTCTTCGTTCTGCCGAATCGCTTCCTCACGACGGTCAAGATCGTGTTTCCGAAGATCTAACATGTCGATGATTTCTCGTGGCGTATCTAATCCCGGCCCCTGCGTGGCAGAAGCGGGTGGGGCGAGTGCCTGCTCCGCATCGGCAGGTTCTGCCACTGGCACCTCCGGGGGAATCGCTGGCTGTCGTGCCGTCTGCTCCGTTGAAGATGCGGAGCTTCGTGTCGCCTTGCTCTTTGGCTCAGAAGAAGCTTGTCCTAATTGCACCATCACCCAGAACAGAATCGTAGAGCCCAGCACACCTCCTGCGATCGTCCAGAGATACGAGCGTCGCTGTGACTGCGGCCGCGCCGCCTTGGCGCGCCCGGTGCTGCTCAGGAGGATGCAATCTTCCGTGTGGCCCTGTGCGCGTGTCTTCATGAGAGCCTCTCTCCCGCAGAGAAGCGCTGACGATGCGCGGCCTCATCTGTCGCGAGTTGCTCGCGACGTCGAGCCTCGCTCAGAGACGCCTGCTGCTGACGATCCACTAATCGCTCAAGAATCTTGCGCTCCTGGCTGGCCTCGACCAGACGCGCCTGGGTTTGGTTCCAGACCTCGGTTAAGGCGCTCACAGCCTGATGGGCTTCCTTCAGCGCGGCTTGCTGCGAATCCATTCGGGCATGCCATTCAAGCATATATTCGATCGCGATACCCTGTTCAGTCTGCAATCGGTACATCGCGGCCTCTGACTGAATCTGGACAGCCAGTGTGTGACAGCGTTGCTCCATGTGAACAAGTTCCTGCGTAATCTGCGCCAGTTCCATCGTGATGGCTTCCTCAATCTGTGCACGCAATGTCCGAAGCGACTCCAGACTCATATCGCCTGCTTGGCCAGTGCTCCGAGACTCTGAACGGACGACGTCAACGGCGCTGCGTGGTCAATGTCTTGCCTCAAGTAGGAATTGATCGCCTCTTGGGCCTGCACGGCTCGATCGAGTGTCTTATTCATGCCCTGCTTGTACGCGCCAAGGAGGATCAGGTCTTCGGATTGCCGATAGCGGGCGATCAACTCGAGAATGCTTCTGGCCGCTCCATCGTGCTCGCGTCCGACGATGTCGCGCATCACCCTGCTCGTACTTTGGAGAAGGTCGATCGCGGGGAAATGATTGCGCGCTGCGAGGGTTCGGGACAAGACGATGTGGCCGTCCAGAATCGACCGCACGGTATCAGCGATCGGATCGGTGAGATCGTCGCCATCGACCAGTACGGTGTACAGACCGGTAATGGTGCCAATCCCCGGTCCTGTCCCAACACGCTCCACGAGTTTCGGCAACATGGCAAACACGGATGGGGTGTACCCCTTGGTAGTTGGCGGTTCTCCGATCGCGAGGCCCACTTCTCGCTGGCTGTAGGCCAATCGGGTCAGAGAGTCCATCAGAAGGAGGACCTGCTTGCCCATATCGCGAAAATACTCTGCGATCGTCGTCGCGACCAACGCGGCGCGGAGGCGGATGAGCGGGGCTTGATCGGAGGTGGCCACGATCACCACGGATCGCTGCAGTGCCGCGGGCCCAAGATCTCGTTCCAAGAACTCTTTCACTTCGCGGCCTCGTTCGCCGATGAGTGCGATCACGTTGACATCAGCCTGTGTGTAGCGGCTGATCATCCCGAGCAAGACGCTTTTCCCCACCCCGGATCCTGCAAAGATTCCCATTTTCTGTCCCTGGCCGCAGGTCAGAAACCCATTAATGGCGCGAATCCCCAGGTCCAAGGGGGTCCGAATGCGTGCTCGCTGCAGCGGGTTGGGCGGACTGGCATGGAGTGGATACCGCACCGTGGTCGTCATAGCACCCTTGTCGTCAAGTGGATTGCCGAGTCCATCGAGCACACGTCCTAACAAACCTGGTCCGACTGGCAGATTGGCGACCTGCCCGGTCATGGTAATCCGGCTATCTGGCCCGATCCCCTGCATATCCCCCAGCGGCATCAACAAGACACGGTCGCCTCGGAATCCCACGACTTCAGCGGGAATCGCCCCCCCTCCATCTGCGCGGGTGATCTGGCAGAGTTCCCCTACTGTCGTCATGGGGCCATAGCCTTCAATGACGATTCCAACGGCCTGAGCCACACGCCCGGAGATCGCCAAGGGGTCAACGCTTTCGAGCAGGTTACCGAGATTCACGACTGTTCCGTTTCTTCAACGCGTCGCCCAAGCGAAGCAGTTGTGTATCCAACGAAGCATCGATCAACCGATTGACTGTGTGAATAAGACAGCTGCCCTGCGGCAACGATGGCACGGGCTCGATCTTCACCGTGATGGCCACATCTCGTTGCCCCACTAATTCTGCTCGTACGGATTCAAGCGCGGACACATCGGCCGGATGCACCTGTATGACGACCACGCCGGATTCTCGAATAGTGGCTAATCCGGACTTGGCTTGCGTGACGATCTGGTCTTTACACTCGGTCGCCGCCTCATGAAGTATCTTGGAGGCAATCTGAAAGGCCAGCGTCACGACGTCATCTTCGATGGTCTGCTGCAGGGATGACCGAAGTTCATCGAGCTTGTGCACGGCATTGGCAAAGAGGGTGCGCTCCTGCCGGCGACGTTCTTCCGCACGTTGCTCCCCTTCCGCCAGGCCCCGCTCAAATTCTGTGAGCCCATCTTGTCCTCGCAGAGATCCATCTTCTCCAAATGTTTGAAGCGGAAGACTGTAGAGTCGCACAGCGCCGGAACGCACGGCGGCATGCTTCAAGACCGTGTTCTCGGCCCGCAACTGATGGAGTTCGAGCAGACGTCGTGCGGTCATCAGCACCACATCATTCTGAATCGGTTTCATCAAGAAGTCGGTGGCGCCGGCCTTCATCGCGCGCACGGCCAGTTCGACCGTCGGTGCTCCCGTCATCACCACCCCGATGATCCGATTGTCGATCTTCTGAGCTTCTTCAAGGACGGTGATACCGTCTCGATCCGGGAGCGTGACATCCACGAGCAATAGCGAGGGAGCGGACTGCTTCAACATGGCAATGGCTTCCTGCCCTGAGGCAGCAAATCGGAGAGAGAGACCTTCTGGACGAAACAGTTCGAGAAACAGGTTGCGGATCATCTCGTCATCATCGACAACGAGAATGGAGCCCTGCATACGTGGGGCCCGTGGCTGCGTCCTGCTGAATGCCTGCACGGTCGTCCCTGCCGCCATTTAGAGCATCTCCTCCCCTGCTCCGGCCACCACGATCCGGCCTTCTTCTTCCAGCTTGCGGCAGACTTTCAGAATATTCTGCTGAGCCTTTTCAACGTCGGAAATCTTGACGGGACCTTTGGATTCCATGTCGTCTTTCAACATCTCTGCGGCGCGGCTCGACATGTTCTTGAAGAATTTATCTTTGATATCAGAATTGGCGCCGCGGAGAGCCAGCGGGAGATCCTCTTTACTGATTTCCTTCATCAGCTCCTGCATGCCCCGGTCGTCAAGTTTGATCAAGTCGTCAAAGACAAACATCAGGGCGCGGATGGCATCGGCCAAGGGTTGGCTCTTTTCGGCGATCTTGGCCATGATCCCACCCTCATTCGCCTTATCCATGCGGGTGAGAATATCGGCCATGACTTCGGTGCCACCGATGCTTTGCGCGCCCAAGCCGGTACTGGCCAAGAGTGCCTCTTGAAGACTCTGGCTGAGTTCCTCCAGGACATCCGGCTGCACGTCCTCCATGGTCGCAAGGCGCAACGCCACATCACCCCGCATCGCTTCCGGCAACGCAGCCAGCACCTGCCCGGCTTGTTCACTTTCGAGATGGGCAAGAATGACCGCGACCGTTTGCGGGTGTTCAATCTTCAGCATTTGAGAGATCGATTTCACATCGACCCACTTGAGCGCCTCCAATCCCGGATAACTTTTGCGCGTCATCGATTCGATGATGCGCGCCGCCTTCTCAGGACCCAATGCCTTGATCAGAATGCTTTTGATGAAGTCCTTTCCTTTGAATTGCACATCCCCTGAAGCGCTTGACGCTTTAAAGTCAGTAATAACCGAGTCTTCTTCTTCCTTGGAGATTTGCGCCGTTTCGTTCATGAAGGTTCCCAACTTCTTGATATCTTTGGGATCGAGTTGTTTCATGACCTGCGCGGCCGCATCTTCGCCGATCGCGCGGAGGAGAATGGCTGATTTCTGTTCGCCCGTGAGTTGCTTCGCCATGGTGAAGCGTCCTATGCGTTACTCTTGAGCCACTGCTTGACGACGACCGCCGTCGTGTCCGGATTCCTTCTCGCCATATCGATAATCTGCGCGCGATCCGGCACCGTAGCGAGGGATGCTTCGACGGCGCCGACGGAGGCCGGCAACGCTGGGGCGCCCGCCTCGGCTCCTGCCATTGTGGCGGTTGCACCCAGCATAGCAATCAACGGACGCACGACAAAGAACAGAATGATCAGGAACAAGAGCCCGCCTACGCCGTAGCGCAGATAAGGCAGCCATGGTTTTGGCGCTTCGGCCACGGCTTCAACCGGAGACGTTTGCGGCTCGTCCGGTCCAAAGCCGAATTGGACGTTGACGACCTGGATCTGGTCCTGACGTTCCGCGGAGTAGCCCATCGCTTTTTTGACGATGTCTTCGATCTGCTTCATGTTTTCTTCCGAACGTGGGGTATACTTCCTGGCCGATTCAGCAGCGGCCTTGTCCGCAGACTCTCCTGCACCGGCTTTGGGAGCGTCATAGATCCCATCGACCAACACCGCAACGGAGAGTTTCTTAATGGCCCCGACCGGCTCTATAATTTTTGAAACGGTTCGGCTGATCTCATAGTTCACCGTTTCATTCTTCGTTTGGCTGTTACTCGCACTGGTCTGCGCTGGTTCCAAGTCTGTTCCCGGCGGGACGTTCGATTGCACGCCGGGGACACCGCCGGAAACCCCATTGACGCCGTTCGACTTTTCTTGCCCGCGCTGCTCGCTTCTCACGACCTGGCCATTCGGATCATACCGTTCCTCCGTCGTTTCTATTTTACGGAAATCAACCACGGTGGATACGCGCACGACGGCTTTATTCACGCCGACGATCCGTTCGAGCATCGTTTGAATCCGCGTCTCGATGTCTTTCTCGATGTTGCGTTGATATTCGAGCTGTGTGTTGGTCAGTCCGGCTGTCTCGTCCGTGACCGTAGACGAGAGCAGGTGTCCATGGCCATCGACGACAGTGACGTCACGAGCCTGCAACCCCTCGACACTGCTGGCCACAAGATGAATGACGCCCTGCACCTGCGCCTTCGTTAGGCCTTGTCCATTACGCAAGGACACAATGATAGACGCTCTGGCCTTGTCCTGTTCATTGGCAAAGAGTCGTCGTTCAGGGATGGCGAGATGGACGCGTACCCGCTCCACTTCGGGCATCTGCGCGATCGTTCTGGCCAGCTCGCCTTGAAGGGCGCGTCGATAATTCAGCTTCTGGACGAACTCGGACATGCCGATTGACGTATGGTCGAAAATTTCGTACCCGACTCCTCCGCCGTGTGGCAATCCTTGCGTCGCCAGTTGGAGCCGCAGATCATGGACCTGGGCGCTGGGGACAAGCACGGTCGAGCCTCCCCCTGTCATCTCGTACGGCACTTTCGTTTCCTTGAGCTTGTCGATAATCGCCGCCGCGTCTTCCCCGTTGAGATTCGT
>JAHFES010000078.1:0-1451 GCA_023248355.1 Nitrospiraceae bacterium | reverse complement strand
GACACGTCGGCCTCTTGCAGGGCAACCATGGTGCGATGCAGGTCCTGGGTTTGGCCGGTCATGAGGGCGTCGACGGATTGACCGGCTTGGACCTGAACGTCGTTGGCCTTGCCAATGGCGGATTTGAGGGAATCCAAGAATCCGCCTGATTCGGCCGCCGCCCCAGGGGCTTTGTCAGCAATGGTAGAAACAACCTGTGAGATGGCTTGTATCGGATTCATCATTACCTCCCGATCTCCAGCGCTTTGTTCCACATGGCGCGCGTCGCATTGATGGCTTGGACGTTGGCTTCGTAGGCCCGCGAGGCCCCCATCATGTTGACCATCTCCTCCATCACGTTCACATTGGGGAGCCGCACAAATCCTTTTGGATCGGCGTCGGGGTGATGCGGATCATAGATCTGTTGGCCCGGCTTCGCGTCTTCGACGACTTTCGTCACGGAGACGCCCTCCAACGCGTGTGCCGTTGGACCCACGGCCACTTGTCGAAAGGCTCGTTGGAACGCACTAGGAACCGGAGTCGATCGGAAAACAACATCCCGACGTTTGTAGGGACCGCCACCGGGCGTTCTCGTCGACTGCGCATTGGCGAGATTGCTGGCAATGACGTTGAGCCGTCGCCGTTGTGCATCCAGACCGGAGACTGATACTGCCAAGCTATCGGTCATATCCATTGTCGTTCCTCCAGGCTAGGGGCAAGAGGCGAGAGGATCGGAAGGGTCCACTCCGGCCCCTTACCACGGGCCTCTCGCCAGCATCGTTATCTCGCATCCCGAATTGCGCTGAGCAATTGCCGAAATCGTATGGCCGTGATCGATGCCGCCGCGTTGTACTGCATGGCGTTATCCGATAATTTCGCCATCTCCAGTTCCAAATTCACTGAATTGGCATCGAGCGGAAGATCACCAGCCGGCACCTCATTTAGCTTCCCTGTCACAGCCTGAACTCCCTGGGGACCTCGGGGGCCGATGTGACTGGATTGGGTCACCGCCAGAACAACCGGCAGACGGCCTTTATGGGCCGATTGCAGCTGATCCATAAACGTGAGCTCGGAGGCCCGATACCCCGGCGTTTCTTCGTTGGCCAGGTTCGAGGAGATGACACGTTGCCGTGCGCTCCGGAGGTCTAAGTTCCGCTGCAGTAAGTGCATCGTGCGATCGAAGATCGTCATGGCCTCGTTCTCCTTTCCCCTAACAGGGAGATTCCTAGTTCGTTCTGCAACCTCGATGCCGCGGCCCACATGTTCATCTCATTCGGCTGATCCTGTTGTGCGCAAGGCACCGGCATTTCTTGCCTAGTCGTCGATGACCGATCGGCTTCTATTTCCACCTGCTAGTGTCCGAGCATGGCTACAGGTTGTCCCGTGTCGCGATACTCACGGAGCTTGTTCCGTAAGGTTCGAATACTGATGCCAAGCTCTTTCGCGGCATGGGTGCGGTTGTCTTTGACGCG
>JAHFES010000077.1 GCA_023248355.1 Nitrospiraceae bacterium | reverse complement strand
GAAAAAGCTTCGCAAGCTCATTCACACCCGCCCAAACCAGCTCTCGTTCGATCACGTACAGGGCCAGGACAATCGACCCCGCGACCTGTGGTCTGGTAAGTCCACGACACCAGATGAAGCGTGACCGCTCTCGGCTACTGACGATCATGACGCGGCCCTTCCGTCGCCGCAACCAGGGTGGCCTGAACGCGTTCGAATTCGTGTTCGAGCTCGGCCAACAAGGGCGTTCGATTCGTGGCGCTGCTCGCTTCGGCTGCCGCATGGATCCGCTCGCACAACCGCGCCATCCCAAGCGCCCCCAGATTGCTCGCGCCGCCTTTCAGACGATGGGCCAGACGAGCCAGTTCATGGAGGTCTCCTCTGATCAGGGCCTCTCGCATCTGCCCCAACGACTCAGGAACATCTTTCAAGAAATGACCCACCAGCGTCTGCAGAAAATCGGGCGCCTCTTCCCCTGCTAATTCACGGAGCCCGTTGAAGATCAGCGGATCGATGGCCCCATCTTCTCGAAGGACTCCCTGGCCACCGTGAGGTTCGGCGGGCGCCGCCGCTGGGGCTCTGCGCTCAAGCACGCCAGCCAGCGCTTCGGTTGTGATGGGCTTTGACAGATAGTCATCCATCCCCGCAGCCAGGCACTGTTCCCGGTCTCCCTGCATGGCATTGGCCGTCATCGCCACAATGACGGTATGACGAACGCCCGCGTCCCGCTTGCGGATTTCCGCCGTTGCTTCGAATCCATCCATCTCGGGCATCTGACAATCCATGAACACCAAGCCGTAAGAAATTCGCGAGAGGGCTTCGACCGCTTCCAATCCGTTCGCGACCACGTCCACTCGATAGCCCATCCGTTCGAGCAAACGAACGGCGACTTTTTGGTTGATGATGTTGTCTTCCGCCAGCAGAATCCGCAGCGCAGCTTTGGCCTTCGCTTCCGCCACGCTATAGCGTGTGATCAACGGCGCAGGAGCGGACTCTGACGACGCGGGTCGATCGGTCTCCGGCGGACGCTTCATTACTGCGACGAGACCGTCATGGAGTTGAGATTCTCGAATCGGTTTGGTCAGGTACGCGGCCAACCCGGCGTCTCTGGCGGCCTTGGCGTCCCCACGCCGACCATGCGACGTGAGCAACACCAGCGGCAGGCCTGCCCAGTCCGCTCGTCCCTTGAGGGTGCGTGCCAACTCAAGGCCGTCCATGGCCCCCATGTCGAGATCCAACAGCGCCACATCAAACGGCGGCGGCCCTTGATGATGCTCCACGAGTGCCACGACCGCAGCCCCCCCATCGAGCAGTGTCGGCGCCATGCCCCATTTCTTCGTCAGTTGTTCCAGAATTCTCCGGTTGGTCGCCTTATCGTCCACGATCAGCACGCGAAGACCGATGAGCCCCCCGGCCAGGGGTTCCGGACTGGAGAGGCGGCTCGTGTGTGTGCCTAAGCGGACCGTAAACCAGAAGCAGCTCCCTTGCCCAGGCTGGCTGGTGACCCCGATCGTCCCGCCCATCATCTCGACAAGCCGTTTACAAATAACGAGGCCCAACCCGGTGCCGCCATACTTTCTCGTCGTGGACCCGTCGGCTTGGCTGAATGATTGGAACAAGCGCTGCTGGGCTTCCTCGGAAATCCCGATCCCGGTATCCGTAATCGCAATGCGAATGGTGGCCTCCTGTTCCGACTGAGCATCGACGGTCACCTGAATCGCTACCTCTCCCCGTTCGGTAAACTTGATGGCATTGCCTGCGAGGTTCATCACAATCTGGCGCAACCGCCCGGGATCACCCAGGAGGCCGCGCGGCACGTCGGCATGAAAGAGGCAGGCCAGATTGAGGCCCTTGGACGAAGCCCGTTCGGCCAGTAAATCCAATGATTCTTCGATCGCGATGCGGAGATCGAACTCGATCACCTCCAACGTCAGCTTCCCCGCTTCGATTTTGGAGAAATCGAGAATGTCGTTGATGAGAGTCAGGAGGTGGTCTCCGCAGTGCCGGACCGTCTCGGCATACTCCCGTTGTTCACTGGTGAGATTCGTGTCAAGGAGCAAACCCGTCATTCCGATGACCCCGTTCATGGGGGTGCGGATTTCGTGGCTCATGGTCGCCAAGAAGGACGACTTGGCTTCGGTCGCCGCCTTGGCCTCCGTCAGGGCCGCGTCCAGTTGATGATTGATCCGCTCCAGCTGCTGGGCGTAGTCCGTGAGCGCTCGCTCGGCCTCCTTCCGAGCTGTGATATCCCGAATGAACGCGCTAAAGATAACGGTGTCTTCAACGCGGAGCGGAGCGATCGCCAGCTCGATGGGAAATTCACTGCCGTCTCGCCGTAGTGCGGTGATTTCGATCAGCCTGTTCAAGACGGTGGCTTTCCCGGTCGCACAATATTGCGCCAGCCCTTCCCGATGCGCTATCCGATAGACCGGCGGGATGATGGTCTCGGCGAGATCCCTGCCCACCGCCTCGTGGTGCGTCCACCCGAACATCGTCTCCGCCTGCGAGTTCCACTCGGTGATGAGTCCGTTCGTGTCCATGGCGATCACGGCATCCATCGCCGTATCGATGATCAGTCGCGTCCGGCTCTCATTTTCACGGAGCGCGGCTTCGACTTCCGTACGCTCAATGAACAACCCGATCTGACTGCCAATGATCCCCAACGTGCGGAGCAGATCCGCATCGGGCGGAGAGACCTCACGGCTAAAGAATTCCATAACGCCATACACATTCGTACGGAGCCAGACAGGAACGGCGCAGGCGGCATGCAATGCATTCATCGCCGCGGCCGGCCCGCGAGAAAAACCGGAGTCTTTCAAGACGTCCGCGATCCACAGCGGCTCGCCGCGCGCCCAACAGCGCCCCGGCAACCCAAAGCCCGACGTAAAGGTGTGCCGGTGACTCACCCCGAGAAAATCCTGCACGGCTGCGGAGCTGCTCGCCCACTCCTGGGCACAGATCAGCACCCGATCATCCTCACGCACTCGCCAGAACAACCCCACGTGCCATTCCAGCACCGTGGTCACGGCGCGCAGCAGATCCGGCACGGCTTGCTCGACGGAACTGGATTCTGCAAGGACCTTGGCGACCGCATGTTGGAGCGCCTGGCGTCGATCGCCTCGCCGCTGTTCTGTGACATCTCGGATCACGCCGAGAACTGACGGCAACTGGCCGCCCTCGTCCGGCAGCAACACCAACGTCATCTCGACCCACCGCAGCTGTTCGGACAGGCCGGCCAGCCGCCCCTTGGACACCACACCGCGCCCCTGCAACGCCGTTTCATGGAGCCGTTCAAAATCGAGACGATCGTCAGGGTGGATAAACTGCGTCATATCTTTCCCCATCACTTCCTCAGGGAATCCGGCCGCGAACAGGGTGCATCCAGCTGGATTGATCTGCAGAATGTGGCGATCGCGGTCAAGCACCAGCACCCCCTCCGGATCCACTTCGAGAATCATTTGAAGACGTCGTTCGTTGTCGCGGGAACGACTGCGTTCGTCTTCGGCTTCGATCCATTCGCGCTGCGCCTTTCTGGTCGCCACTACCAACATCACGATCAGAGGCCCCGCGACCAGTGCCACTGCAATTGAAACGGTCCACAGGACAATCTTGATCGGTGCGAGCACATCCGACCGGTCCACGCGCAGGAGAACGGTCCACCCCAACCCAGCACGCGGCGCACGCCCGGTCATGCGCGCGTAGCCGGTCACCACCGGCACATTGCGCCGCAGGTGTTGCTCTTCGATGAATCCGGGAGTGCCTGAGGCCGCGAGCAGGAGCGAGCGCAACCCCATCTCTTTCAAATTCACATTTCCTTGATGCAGGCGCGCTGAATCGATGAAGACGTCGCCGTTATCCCGCACGACTTGATACTCCACCGCGCTGAAGAGTCCCACGCGTTGCTGAAAGATCTGGATGGTTTCTGTCAGGAGTCCCTCTACGCTCAGCAATCCCAGTCTGGTCGAGACCACTCCTCCCCAGGACCCCAACCCGTTGTTCACCCTAGTCGAACGGATCGGAGCCGCATAGGTGATCGCCTCAAGCCCGTGGATCGTTTCATCCGGCTGGACATCACCGACATAGACAGCCGAGGTTCCCAGAACGGCCAGATACCAGTCACTGCGATGGACATCGAGACCAACCGTCTCCGAATCAGTGGCCTGACGAACGTGGCCCGTCGTATCCGTGAGTCCGATCCAAAGATAAGAAGGATGGGTCTGCTGAAAGGCGTGGATCGTCCCACGCGCAGTCTGCGGGGAAGCCGCGATCTCGGCTAGGGTTTGGATGTCGCGATACCGTTCATCCAAGAGGAGATCGATCTTCGATGCAACGTCCATCGCGAGGGCCGAAATGGTCTCACCGGAGGCCACGACGAGGCGGCGCTCAAGGACGACAAGACCGAGCCAACCCGCGCAGAGCGTCACGGCAGTAATCAACCCGATCAACGCCAGTTGGCGACGGTAGGTCATCTGCTGCCCATGAGACCGTTGTTGTGCACCAGAGCGTGGCACAGTCTCCATCGTCCTCGCTTACTTGTGAGGCACGGCTTCGTCAAGCACCGTCGCCCCCTGGACACACTTTGCCCAGAGTTCCATTACGGTCTGTATCGGTCCGTTATTTTCTCGACTTGAGGGAAGGAAGGAGCTGGACCCCACCGAGAAAACGAGGTGCAGGGAGCCTTTCTGCAGGGGAACACGATTCACCCCTGGCTGCCCTTTCCATGGAAAGAGCAGCCAGGTATGATGGGGCCATGTCTACGAAGGTGCTCTCGCAAGAGCAGCTAGTCTCCGTGATCGCTCAGGAACGCGCCAAGGGCAAGCGTATCGTGTTTACCAATGGCTGCTTCGACCTCATGCACATCGGCCATACGCGGTATCTCCAAGCCGCAAAATCGCTGGGCGATCTGCTGGTCGTGGGCGTGAATTCTGACGCGTCGGTACGCAGCCTCGAAAAGGCTCCGGACCGGCCCATCGTGCCGGAGGCGCAACGAGCAGAGGTGCTGGCAGCGTTAGGCTGCGTCGATTTTGTGGCGCTGTTTGCAGAGCCCGATCCCGGCCGCCTCATTGCCGCTATTCAGCCGGACGTGTTGGTAAAAGGGGGCGACTGGGCTCGAGACAAGATCGTCGGCCGGGACGTCGTCGAAGCCCGCGGCGGCCTGGTTCAAACCATCCCGCTCGTTCCCAGCCTGTCCACCACCGCTCTGCTTCACCGCATCCGGTCAACCACGAAGTGATCCGTGTCTGAGACCAGCGTCCAATCAACCCCCTGGCTCGCTCCCCTACGTGTGGCGCTCAGTCAGGGCCAGGCCCGTGCCTGCCTGATGGGATTGCACGGATCGACGCCGGCCTGCGCCCTCACGCTGCTCGCCCAGGCCCAGAAGACCACGCCGGACCAGTCCCGCCCGGTGATCGTCATGACGATCACCGACGAATCCGCCGAACGGATCTTTAACGATCTGCGTTTCTTTCATGAACTCATGGGCCTGCCGGTTGACCGCATCGCCTGGTTTCCAGAATGGGAAACGCTGCCCTATGAGGGAACCGCACCTCATGTGGGGTTAATCGCGCACCGGATGACGACGCTCCACCAACTGCGCACCAACCCACCCGGAGTGCTGGTCACCTCCGTCGCCGCCGCCATGCATCGCCTCATCCCGCACAGGACGTTTGAGCAAGCCCTGCTTCGATTCGAGACGGGCGGAACCTGCGAGCGGGAACCGCTCACGACCGGCCTGCTTCGTTTGGGATACCGGCGCGTCTCGGTGGTGGAGATCCCCGGTGAGTTCAGTATCCGCGGGGGCATCGTCGACATCTTCTCCACGGCCTACGCCAATCCAGTCCGTGTCGAATTTCTCGGGGACACGGTCGAATCAATTCGCCTGTTTGATCCCTCGACGCAAACATCGATTCAGAAATTGCACGAGGGGTGGGTCTTGCCTGCGCGGGAATACCTCCGCCCCGCTGATGCCACCGATGCGCTGGCGCCGATTCCTCTGGATGCCGAGTGGCGCAGCCCCGACCTCTATCCCCAGATGGATACGCTCTTCGACTATCTCACGGCCCCTCCCTGCCTGGTCCTGGACCAGCCACACGCGTTGAAGGGGGCGTGTACGGCTGCCTGGGAGAAGATCGATGACGGCTATCTCCGTCATGTCGACCGTGACGCCGCGCAACCCTATCCATCTCCAGAACGACTCTTTCTGACCTGGGACGCCATGCTGCAACAGGCAAGCGCGTGGCCGATGTTGGCGCTGGAACCCTTGGCGTCACCGGATGCCTCCTGGACCCCGGCGCTGTCTTTTCCAGGACAGACGCCGGCTAGTATCGGACTCGGTATCAGGGGCACGCCCTTTACCCAAACCCTCAGCCTGCTGGAGCGCCTCCGGGAAGAATATCGCGTGGTGCTGGTGGCACGAAGCCGTGGACAGGTTGACCGCCTGCTGGCCCTCCTTCGAGAGCATGACCTTCCCGCCGACGAATGGAAACCCTCGGTCTGGTCACGCCGCGGTGCGGGCAAGCTCCCCTTCTATGTCTTACACGGCGATCTGTCGGCAGGGTTTCTCTCCAGCGAGCTTCGCCTCGCCCTCCTGACGGAAGAAGAACTCTTCGCCAAAGGCGCGCGCCACAAGCCCCAGCCCAAAAGCAGAACGGCAACATTCCTCTCCTCATTGGAAGACCTCAATGTGGGCGATTATGTGGTCCACGTCCAGCACGGGATCGCCAAGTACCGTGGGCTCAAACGCCTCTCGGTTCAGGATTTCGAGAGCGACTATCTGATTCTGGAATTTGCCGGCGGAGACACGCTCTATGTCCCGCTCGATCGCCTGCATCAAGTCCAGCGCTACAGCGGAGCGGAGAGCCACGTGCCTCGGCTCGATCGCCTGGGCGGCACCAGCTGGGCCAAGACGACGGCACGGGTGAAGAAGGACATCGAAGAGATGGCCCAGGAATTGATCGATCTCTACGCGAACCGCGAGCTCGTGCAGCGGAACGCCTATGGAGCAGCCAGCACGCTCTATCACGAGTTCGAGGCCGCCTTCGAATATGAGGAGACGCCGGATCAGCTGAAAGCCATCGAGGACATTGCCCGCGACTTGGAGTCCACCAAGCCGATGGACCGACTCGTCTGTGGAGACGTAGGCTATGGCAAGACCGAAGTGGCGATGCGCGCGGCCTTCAAGGCGGTGGAACACGATCGCCAGGTCGCCGTGCTGGTCCCCACCACCTTACTGGCGCACCAGCATTACGACAATTTCGCCGAACGATTTGCTCCCTTCCCCACCCGCGTCGCCCTGCTCTCCCGCTTCCAATCGCCCAAAGAGGCGAAGGCGATTCTCAAGGATGTCGCAGCCGGGACCATTGATGTCGTAATCGGCACACACCGTCTGCTCCAGAAAGATGTGACGTTCCGCAATCTCGGACTGGTCATTATCGACGAGGAGCAATGGTTCGGCGTGAAGCACAAGGAGCGGCTCAAGCAATTGCGCGCCCAAGTGGATGTGCTGACCTTGACCGCCACGCCCATCCCTCGCACCCTGCAGATGGCCATGTCGAGCGTCCGTGATCTCTCGATCATCGACACGCCGCCGGCCGGCCGGTTGGCGATCAAAACAGAGGTCATGCGCTCGAGCGACAAGGCGGTGCGGGACGCGATCCTGCGCGAGCTGGGTCGCGGGGGACAAATCTATTTTGTCCACAACCGCGTCGAAACCATGGAACGGATCGGGGCTTGGCTTCATCAGTTGGTCCCGGAAGCCCGCATGGTCATGGCCCATGGCCAGATGGATGGCAAACTGCTGGAAGCCGTGATGCTGAAGTTTGTGAAGCACGACGCGGATGTCTTGATCGCCTCGGCTATCATCCAATCAGGGCTCGATGTCCCGAACGCCAACACGATCATCGTGCATCGTGCCGATATGTTCGGTCTTGCGCAGCTGTATCAACTGCGTGGTCGCGTGGGCCGCGGCGGCGAGCAGGCCTACGCCTACTTCCTGATTCCTGATGAAGGCACACTCACGGGCGAGGCTCAGAAACGACTGATGGCGATCCAACAATTCACCGAACTGGGATCCGGCTTCCGCATCGCCGCGGCGGATCTTGAGATCCGCGGAGCCGGCAATCTGCTCGGGAAACAACAGTCCGGCCACATCGCCGCCATCGGGCTCGATCTCTACATGCAGATGGTCGAACAAGCGGTCCAACGGTTGAAAGGCCACCTCGTGGAGGAGGAACCAGACCCCACCCTCCAACTCCCGATCTCGGCGTTCATCCCCGAGCATTTTGTGGTCGATCCCCATCAACGCCTGTCCCTCTACAAACGGCTCACCGCCTGCACGCAAGTCGGCGAGCTGGCGCTGTTGCACGGAGAAATCCAGGATCGCTACGGGCTCCCTCCGGAGCCGGTTGAACGGTTGCTCGAGGTGATGCACCTCCGGATTCACGCGAAACGGCTACGCCTGGCCTCGGTCGAGGTCCATCATCAGTCGGTCACCATCACGCTGAGACCACACGCCGCCATTCCGGACAACGCGGTCCACCGGTTGATGGACCGACTCAAAAAACGCTTACGGTTTCTGAGCCCCCTCTCGTTCGAGATTCAGATGCCGCATGAGGACTGGCCGTCGATCTTCTCGGAACTCAACTCAACCTTGCAAAGCCTCGGCCTCTGTGATACCAACACAACTGGAAAGGATGCGACACGCTCGTGAGCAAGACCCGCATAGACAACGGCCAATGACACCCTTCCGCTCCCTCATCGCTGATCGTGGCACCATCCGCATGTCTCTGTTCCTCGCCGGCACCCTGGCCGGTCTAGGGTTGGCGCTGTCGAGCTGCACCCCCCAGCAAGAAGAACCCGTGGTTGCGATGGTCAATGGCCGAACCATCACACAGATTGAGTTCGACCAGCGGTGGAGCGAGCTGTCCGAGTCAACCCGATCCCGGTATGACAAGGAAGGCGGCAGGCGGCGGTTTCTCGACGAACTCATCACGCGTGAACTGCTGATGCAGGAAGCCCGGCGACAGGGGCTGGATCAGAACGACGGCATTCGCGACAAAGCCCAACGGTATAAAGAACAGCTGATTCTCGACGAACTCTTGAAGGACAAGCTCCGGACCAAAGTCGAACTGACACAGGCCGAACTCGATGCCTACTACGAGAAACATGCGCGCGAACTCTTGGCCCCGCTGAAAGTTCAGGTCTCCCTGATGCTGCTCTCCAGCTTTCCGGCGGCGAAAGATCTGGAGATGCAGATTAACCGGGGAGGAGACTTCGCCAAGTTTGCACAGCGCTATTCGATCGACGACAAAACGAAAGCGAAGGGAGGCGATCTCGGCCCCTACCGAAAGGACCTGGTCATCCCTGAGGTCGATGACGTCATCCATACTCTCAAACCAGGCATGGTGAGTGCCCCGATCAAGACGGACAACGGGTACTACCTGGTCATGATCACGCCTCTCGACAAGGAAATCATCCAGGCCGATTTGGCCACCCACGAACGACTGCGCCAGGAACTGCTGGCCGACAAGCGCCGGAAGCGGTTTGAAGAGGTCATCGCAGATATTCGTACCAACGCGACGATCCGTCTCGCCGGCGCCTCCCGCTACATTACCGAAGACACCGGCAAGCCCTAGCCCGCCGGCCTTGCTCCCCAAGCCCTCTTCGTTTCGTGTACAATCCTCCGGTTCCCGGTTCTCATTCGAAGTGGAAGGGATGTTGGGGGATTCATGGAACCCGTTTTGCTGACGCGTGATCGGCTCACACAGCTCAAGGCCGCACTAGCCCTGGTCGGACTCTTGGCGCTTCCTCCGGCCCTCTTCGCCGCTCATCTCGAAGATCGCATCGTCGCCGTCGTGAATTCCGACCTCATCATGCTGTCGGACGTCAAGCGTGAGCTCGAACCGGAGCAGAAACGCATTTCCCAACAACACCAGGGAGAAGCACTCGCGCAACGATTGAAGATGGCGGAGTACATGGCGCTCACGAAGATGATCGAACGGAGGCTACAGCTTCAGGAAGCCAAGGCTCGCGGAGTCGATGTCTCCGACCAAGAAGTCAAGCAAGCCGTCGAACAGATGAAGCGGCAGGGCGAAACCCTCGACGTGTCAGACCCGCTCAACGCGCGAAACGTTCGGGATCAGCTGACGCTTCTGAAAGTGGTGGATCGCGAAGTGCGCAGCGGTGTCATGGTCGGGGACTCCGACATGAAACGGTATTATCAGGAACACCGCGACCGATTCGCCCTACCGGAAGAGTACACGCTGAGCCAAATCCTCATTCAGCCTCGATCGGCGGATGGGACCGCCGACGCACTGGCCAAAGCACGCCGGGTCATGGCCGAGTTGAAGCAGGGGGAGAAGTTTGAGGACTTGGCGCTTCAATATTCCGACGGGCCCAATGCCTCGCGTGGCGGACGACTCGGCTTGGTGCGGCAAGGCGAACTCCTGCCGGCGATCGAACGGGCGATTGCCCCCCTCGTTCCCGGCGGCATCTCCGACATTATCGAGAGCTCAGAGGGGTTGCACATCATTCGGGTGGATGAGAAGAAACCCAAGCAGTTCCGCCCGTTCGAAGAGGTGAAATTCGAGATCCAAGGGCTGGTCTTTCAGCAGAAAAGTGAGGACGTGTTTCAATCGTGGCTGGTCGATCTGAAAAATAAAGCCTACATCGAAATCAAGTTTTAGCCAGATCCCGCAAGGCCCCCCACACCCGATCCCGGCCGTCTCCAGTCACCGAGGAATAGGGAATCAACATCTCCCCTTCCATCAGTCCCAGGTCCAGATGTGTTTGTCGGAGGGTGCGCACTCGTTCACTGGCCTTGAGCTTGTCTGCCTTGGTGGCCACCACCAGAGGATTGCGGCCAATCGAGCGGAACCAAGCGAAAGTTTGCCGATCCTGGTCGGTCACAACCCGGCTCTCCACCAGCAGGACGACACCCAGCAGCGAGGCTCGATCGCTGAGATACGACTCGATCAAGGGCCCCCATTCTGCACGGATCGACTTGGAGACTTTGGCAAACCCATAGCCAGGCAAGTCCACGAGATAGAATTGTGACAGATCGGGATCGGACGTCGAGATCAGAAACAGATTCACCGCCCTGGTTTTCCCCGGCGTGCGGCTGACCTTCGCCAGGTCCCGCCGATTCAGGAGTGAGTTGATGAGCGAGGACTTGCCCACATTGGAACGCCCCACGAACGCAATCTCAGGAAGATCGCCGGAAGGAAACTGCTCTGGAGAGACACAACTTCTGATAAACTCAGCAGCGAAAATTTTCATGGCTATCCCAACATCATTGGCCGCGCTCTCGTGCACACTCGCTCGGATTGCTGGAGCGCGCGCATAGTCCCAGTAACATCCCTCTATGGCTAAGTCAACCAAGCGTCGGACATTCGCGCGGATGCTCTTCTGGAGCTCGCTGGTCGTTGGACTTCCGCTTGGCCTCCTCGCCCTCACGTGGCTGGTCACACTTCCGGATGTGTCCATCCTGGCGAAAACCAATCCCACATCGACGGCCTTGATGGACGGTCGTCAGGCCAAGGCCGCTGAACGCGGGCGCGCCACCCCGAGGCAATGGACGTGGGTCACTCTGTCACGGATCTCTCCCCATCTGCAACGGGCCGTCATCGTTGCGGAAGACGCCTCGTTTTTCATCCACGAAGGATTCGATTGGGAAGGAATCCGGGATGCCGCGATCCACAATCTCGAAGCGGGAGAAATGAAGCGGGGCGGCAGCACCATCACGCAACAACTGGCCAAAAATCTCTATCTCTCCTCAGAACGGTCGCTGTTGCGGAAGGCCCGGGAGGCCTTGATTGCCAGGTCCCTCGAACATCGGCTGACAAAGGAGCGGATCCTCGAACTGTATTTGAACGTCGCCGAATGGGGTCGGGGGGTATACGGCGCCGAGGCAGCTGCGCGTCATCACTTTGGAAAATCCGCCTCCGAACTCACCCCAGACGAAGCGGCCTGGCTGGCCGCCATGCTCCCTTCGCCTCAACGGTACGATCCCCTGAGAAAAACCACGGCCCTGACTCGTCGACACCAAC
>JAHFES010000151.1 GCA_023248355.1 Nitrospiraceae bacterium | reverse complement strand
ATGCGAAGGGGTGTGAGGATGGCGGCCATGAGGTGAGACGCATCGAAGTTGCGCAGCTGGACTTTCCCCTTCTCAGAACGAAAGAAGACTTCGAGAAGGGCTTGCCTCAGGATTCTATCAAACAGGCTCAGGATGCCATTAAATGGGCCGACCATCTGGTGATCCTCTATCCCCTCTGGCTTGGGTCGATGCCTGCGCTTTTGAAAGCCTTTCTCGAACAGGTCTTTCGTCCCGGCTTTGCCTTCGAGTATCAGCAATCCGGTGGGATGGCGAAGAAACTGCTCACCGGAAAGTCCGCGCGCATCGTCGTCACGATGGGGATGCCGGCATTCATCTATCGCTGGGTCTTCTTTGCCCATAGCCTCAAGAGTCTCAAGCGCAACACTCTCTGGTTTTGCGGCATTGGGCCGATTAGATCAACTCTTATCGGTTCCATCGAGGGACTCACCGAACGGCAGCGGGACGATTGGTTGGATGAAATGCGGGGGCTGGGGGATCTGGGGAAGTGAGGTAAGTGGCGAAGTCGCAGCGTATTGTCCCACCTTGGAGGGGCGGTTGCGGCAGGAACAACCAGCCGGTAGAGTATGCATCCGTGACGCCTCGCTCCGCATCGATGAGTCTCAGCTCGGTTTAACCACTCACAAGGAGAGACGACAGTGATTCGCAACAAACTCGTCTCGGTCGGACTGCTGGTGTGGTACGTCGTGGTATCGGCCTGGATGGCACAAGCTCCGGCCGATCCTCAGTTCTGGTTGATCGCGAGCATTCTGCCGGCCGTCTTCGTCGTCTTGCTGATCGCCACCTATCGGGTCCTTCCGTTGTCTCATACCTCCTATGGTCTTATCACCGCCTTTCTCACGCTGCATACCATCGGCGTCCACTATACCTACGCTGAAGTGCCGGTCGGTTTGTGGATGGACCAAGTGCTGCATCTCGGGCGCAATCACTTCGACCGGATCGTGCACTTCAGTTTCGGCTTCTTGCTGGCCTATCCCATAGAAGAGCTGTTTCGCCTGAGCGCGAGTGTGCAGGGGTGGGTGGTGTATTATCTCCCCGTCATGACCGTCCTTGGGTTGAGCGGACTCTGGGAAATTATCGAATCGTGGGTGGCGAGCGCCGTCCATCCGGAGCTGGGCATCACCTATTTGGGTTCGCAGGGGGATATCTGGGATGCCCAGAAAGACATGGCCGCCGCGCTCTATGGAGCCTTGCTCTGCGTGACGATGCTCTTGGTTGTGCGTGCGCTGCGAGGGGCCCAGTCGGTGCTTCAGACCGAGGCTGCAGAATAATCTTCCCGGTATGAACGCTGGGATCACAGACCAGAACGGAGCGGAATCCGGACACCGACGCCTGTTGCTGGGGTTGCTGCTTTCGTATGGGCTATTCTGGATCTGGTTGGCGATCGAGCCGATCAATCGGAGAGATTGGCTTCTTGAGAATCTACTGGTCCTGACACTGATCCCCCTGTTGGTCCTGACCTATAGACGGTTCGAGTTTTCCGTCACCTCGTACTGTCTGATTGCCTTGTTCCTGACGCTCCACGCGTTTGGCGCCCACTACACGTACGCGGAAGTCCCATTCGGGTTCTGGCTCAAGGACGTATGGGCATTGAGTCGCAACCCGTTCGATCGAATCGCGCATTTCGCCTACGGGGGGCTGTTGGTCTATCCCCTTCGTGAACTGCTCGTGCGCCTGGCCGGCGTGAAGGGGCTGTGGTCCTATTATCTGCCAGTGAGTGCCATTCTGGCGCAGAGCGGCTTATTCGAAGTGATAGAAGCAATCGTCGCGGTGATCGTGAGCCCTGAATTGGGGAGTATCTATCTCGGAACGCAGGGGGATGAGTGGGACGCGCAACATGACATGGCGGCGGCTTTTGCCGGGTCGCTCCTGACCATGTGTATTGCGTTCGCGCTGTCCACACTTCCCAAAGCCAACGCGAATCCCGTTTCTCGCTGATCCTCTTCAGCTCTTTCCTGGTTGCTGTCGCATTTCACCACGGTCCTCCCTCGGCAACGTAGCAAAAGGCTCCTAGATCGTCTATTCTTCCCTCGTAGAATCGCGGATTTCCCGCGGCATATCTCATGCTGGTTCCTTAGTGGAGTGTTATGACCATGAGGCCAAGAGTTTCTAGCAGGATGCTGAAAAAGTCCGCCAGCTTCGTTCTCGCCGCGCTCTCGACATTCGGGAAGCGTGGATCGTCGTTCGTGAAGCGTATCTCGTTTCCGGATTCGGACGTTTCGCGTTTCACGTTTCACGAACGACGTGGGGTCGTTCTCCTCGTCGCCTTTGTGCTCGCCGGTCTCGTCGCCTGCGAGAAAACTCCCGATCAAGCACCTGAGGCCAAGAAGGCGGTTGTGGCTGAGACGCCCGGACTGCTCCGTCTCACGCCGGAAGAACTCGCGCGGACGGCCATCGAGGTCACACCGGTCGTCCGTGGGCAATCCCACGTGCCTCGGGAATTCCCCGCCACAGTCCAATCTAACGAAAATGAACTTGCCGAGGTGAGCACACTCATTCGGGGCCGGGTGGTGAAGGTCCATGTGGACGTGGGGCAGGATGTGAAGAAAGACGCGCTGCTGGCGCTGCTTCACAGTACGGACCTCGGCGTGGCGGAAGGGGCCTACCTCAAGGCCAAAGCCAAGCTGAACGAAGCCGAACTCGCCTACGAGCGGGCCAGGGACCTGCACGAACACAAGGCGGTGAGCCTGGCTGAGTTGCAGCGCCGCGAGGCTGAAATGAAAACGGCGCGGGCCGAGGCTCGCGAAACACAGAACCGTTTGGAGCTGCTTGGCGTGCCTCGGCAGGAACTCGAACGGTTGGATCGTGAGCATACGATCAAGGCCGACGTGCCTATGCGCGCCCCGTTCGATGGCCGGGTCATCATGCGCAATATCACGCGGGGCGAAGTCGTCGAGACGCACCAGAAGCTCTTCACCGTCGCGGACCTTTCAGATGTGTGGGTTGTCGGCAATGTGCCGGAGAAGGACGTGCAATTCATCCGCAAGGACCGGAGGGTCGATGTCATTGTGTCCGCCTATCCCCATGCCATCTTTCCGGGAACGATTACCTACATCGGCGATGTGCTGGATCCGGCCACCCGCACGATGCGACTGCGCGTGACGGTGCCCAACCCCGATCGGTTACTGAAGCCGGAAATGTTCGCCACCGTCCGCGTCTATGCGGCGCCGACCCCGGATGCCCTGACCGTACCGCTCGCGGCCGTCCAAAACGGGCCGTCCGGCAAGATGCTCTTTGTTCAGCGAGGGGCGAACGAATTCGACGTGCGGACGGTCAAATTAGGGGACGAGCAGGGAGAAGTAGTCACGGTGTTGGACGGAGTGAGCGCCGGCGAGCAGGTCGTGACGAAAGGCTCCTTCGTGCTCAAGTCTGAACTGGAACGGCACAAGATCGAGCCGACACCATGATCGCGTCTCTCCTGGAATTCTCGCTGCGCCAACGGATCCTGGTCCTTGGCCTGGCCTGTCTGCTCTCTGTCGCCGGTCTGTTCGCTTTTCAATCTATCCCGATCGACGCCTACCCCGACGTCACGAACATCCAAGTGCAGGTGCTGACCGACGCGCCGGGTCTCTCGCCGGTGGAAGTCGAGCGATTCATCACCTATCCGCTTGAGCTCCAGATGACCGGCCTGCCCGGTTTAGCGGAGATCCGATCCCTTTCCAAATTCGCCCTGTCTCAGATCACGGTGGTGTTCAATGACGACGTCGATATCTATTTTGCCCGCCAGTTAGTCCTCGAACGGATGATGGCGGCGAAAGAGCGATTGCCGGAAGGGCTTGATCCCGTGATGGCCCCTGTCAGCACCGGGCTGGGCGAGGTCTATCAATATTATGTGGAAG
>JAHFES010000150.1 GCA_023248355.1 Nitrospiraceae bacterium | reverse complement strand
GCCCCTCAGGAAGCCATGTTCAAAACCACCGACACCATCATCGCCATCGGCGCGTCCACCGGCGGCACGGAGGCGCTGCGTGAAGTATTGAAGGCTCTTCCTCCGAACACCCCCCCGATCATCATCACGCAACATATGCCTGATCGATTCACCAAGGCGTTTGCCGACCGGCTGAACAGCCTTTGCCGTATCTCGGTAAAGGAAGCGGAGCAGGGGGCCAGCGTGCTGCCCGGTCACGCGTTGATCGCACCAGGGAACTGCCATATGACCCTCATGCGGAGCGGAGCCCGCTACTCGGTGAAGATCAATCAGGACGAGCCGGTCAACCGGCATCGCCCATCGGTGGACGTCATGTTTCATTCTGTCGCCCAGTATGCCGGAGGCAATGCAGTCGGCGTCATCCTTACGGGCATGGGCGGCGACGGCGCGAAAGGCCTGTTGGCGATGAAACAAGCCGGCGCCTTTACGATCGCCCAAGACGAAGCCAGCTGTGTGGTGTTTGGAATGCCGAAAGAGGCCATCAAGTTGGGGGGAGCCGAGAAGATTCTGGCCTTGTCCGATATTCCGAGCGCCGTGTTAGCCCACGTGAGCCGATAACCCGATGAACCAAGGAGAACACCATGCAAATGACGCAACGCACCTTTCGTGAGGCCGTTGTCCTCGAAATCGCCGATGAGTTTACCTACGGAGGCAGGAAGGATTTCAAAGCTGCGATGGAGAAGGTCCAGCAGGCCGGCTGCCGCCATCTCATCCTCAACTTCAAGCACGTCACCTTCGTGGATAGCGCCGCCATCGGCCTGCTGGCCCTCGCGGCACACCAGTTCAAAGCCGGCAATCGGACGTTAAGTCTTGTATCCCCACAAGGCACGGTCAAGCAGATCTTGGAACTGGCCAACATTCATAAAATGATCCCGGTGTTTCCGTCTGAAGATGCTGCGGCAGGCGCCAAGGCAGCGTAACGGCGCCCATTACTCACTGTTTGAACTCACAAAGGAGACTGTCATGTCGATGCAACTGAAAGAACGCCCGGTCCCGAACGGTGTGATCCTCGAAATGACCGGCGATCTCACCTATGCCAATCGCGAACATTTTAAAACAGCGGTGGAAGCCATTCGCCAAAAGGGATGCCGCCATCTGATTCTGAATATGGCCGGCGTACGATTTGTCGACAGCTCCGGCTTGGGCCTGTTAGCCCTCGTCTCGCAGAACTTCAAACTGAACCAGGGGAAGGTCAGCATGTTGAAGCCACAGAGTTATGTTCGTGAGATCATGAGCCTCGCAAACATCCCAAAACTTATTCCTGTGTACGACAACGAGCAGGATGCGCTGGCAGGCCATCAACAAGCGGCGTAAGGATTCGCGATGCCTCCGACGCCAATCCCATCGCATACCCAAGCCGAGGCCGATCACGCCATTCCCCAAACCGTCTTGGTGGTGGACGATGAGCCGGTCGTCCGCCTGAGTCTCTCGGCACGTCTGAAACGACTCGGCTATCATGTCATCGAGGCGAGCGATGGACGGGTCGGGCTTGATCTGCTCCGCCGCGAACGGCCGGATCTCACGATCCTCGATTGGATGATGCCCGGAATGGATGGCCCCACGTTCTGCGAGCAGGTGCGGCAGGATCCTGAGCTGCAGTCCAGCCAGATCATTTTGATGACCGGTCATGACCAACCGGACCAGATTGCCGAAGGATTGGCCCGCGGCGCAGACGACTTTCTGAGTAAATCTGCCAGCAAACAAGAAATCACCGCGCGCGTCCAGGCCGGCATGCGAACAGCCAAGCTTCTTCGCACGCTCGAACAGGCACGGGATGAGATCCAGCGCAAACAAGAAGCGCTCGAACGAGAGCTCCAATCTGCCGCCGAATATGTCGAATCGCTGCTGCCTCTACAGGGCCACGTGCTGCCGGGCGTGCGTGTGGTCCACGCCTATCGGCCATCGCTCGCGCTTGGCGGAGACCTTTTCAACGTGGTGCCCTGGGGAGATCGTCTGATGGGGTTGTATCTGCTCGACGCCTCAGGCCACGGCGTGTCTCCGGCATTACGTTCGGCATCGCTCTCGACATTTCTCCGAGGAGATAGCTTGCTGCATCAGGTGGGTTCGAACGATCCCGGCGTCATTCTGACGGAAGCCAACAAACGATTCCCCCTTACGGAAGACGGAAACTACTTTACGATCATCTTCGCACGCTTGGACCTCGACTCCCACCGACTCTCGTATGCCACTGCCGGTCATGGCGGCGCCTTTATCCATCGCCAGTCTGGAACGATCACGCGGCTCACGCAGCCCGGACTTCCGCTAGGTTTCGACATCACAAACATTTATAGCGCAGCGGAAACAATCATCGAGCCAGGCGATCGTCTTTTTTTCCTGAGCGATGGACTCTACGAAGCGCCAAGCCCCACAGGTGAGCGCTGGGGACAGGATCGACTTGAAGAGGCGGTGCATCGACTGGGCCAAGCCCCATTGGAAGATGTCATTCCCGCGGTCATTGCGGAAGCCATCCGGTGGCAGGAGCAGGATCTTTTTCCGGACGATGTCGCGGTAATGGGATTGGAAGTTGACGTCTGAACATTGCCTGACATCTGTCAGTAAAGGAGTGGGTTCGATGAATCAAGACACGATCTTTAGCCTTGATGACGCTCTGGCCCGCGTCGACCATGATACGGAAATTTTCCACATGATGGTCGAACTCTTTGTCGACCAAGGACCCAAAGACCTTGCGGAAACGCAGGCCGCCCTGGCCGCGCATGATGCGCCGGCGCTCGCTCGTTCAGCCCATCGTCTGAAGGGAGCCATTTTACAATTCTGCGCCCCGTCTGTCTTCGAAGCCACGAAGGAGCTTGAGGAACTGGGGAAGGCAGGCAACCTGGAATCCGCGGCCGCCGTGTGCGCCAAACTGGAAACCGAGCTCCTCCGGCTCCTCGCAACGCTTCGCCAACTGCTAGAAAAAGGAATTCCATCATGATTGCCACAGATCCGTCCTGCACGCTGCTCGTCATCGACTCCTGTCCAGAGACCCAGGCGCGCATTCTCGAACATGTCCAGGGGAGGGGCTTCTCCATCATTACCGCGCCTGATCCGGCGTCCGCCTTAGCCACCATCGATCTGACTGCTCCCGACGTGGTGATTACAGATCTCTTTCTCCCTGAGGGAGCCGGCCTCACGCTCACGAAGACCCTTCGGGCTCGTCATGAGCCTTGTCCGGTGATTGTGATGGCGAAAGACGTGGCAGAACCAGCTGTGGTGCACGCCCTTCGCGCAGGCGCTGTCGACTATCTCCATAAGCCTATCGCCGAAGAAGAACTGGCCCATGCGCTCCAACGTGCGCGACACATGCTTCCGGCTGACCTCGCAAAGACACCCGGAGTCCGTCGATCCGAATATCAGCTGACCGCCGATTCCAACCCGTCGCATATTCCTGGGATCGTGTCCTGGCTGATCAAGACCACCGCCTCCACGCTGCCGGAAACCCAACGCTTACACTTGCGAGGCACCCTGCAGGAACTGCTCTTCAACGCCGTGGAACATGGCAATTTGGAAATTTTCTACCAGGAGAAGCAACAAGCCCTTGCGGAGGACCGATATGAAGAGTTGATCAAGCAACGACTCACCCAATCCCGACTGAAGGATCGCCTCGTCACCATCCACGTCCTGTACGACAAGACTGAGAAAACATTGCGGTATCGCATCGTCGACGAGGGCAAAGGGTTCAAGTGGAGAAGCATCCTCAGCCGCTCACAGGACGTCTGTCGTTCGGAAGATGTCAACGGCCGTGGCATCTTTCTCGCGCAATCGTTCTTCCCGGACCTCGCGTACAACGATCGCGGCAATGAGGTGACCATTACGGTCCCGCTCGATTGACGACCCTA
>JAHFES010000076.1 GCA_023248355.1 Nitrospiraceae bacterium | reverse complement strand
GCGCGGCACCTCTTGCCCCTCGCCTCACGCTTCTATACCCACGTCCTCGCCACCAGCCGACAACCGGGGAAAAACCTCCCTGATGTGCCAATAGACCAGCGCATCCGATTTGACTTGGAACGACCGGACACCTGGAAGACCATTCCTGAGCAGGCCGACCTCCTCTGGTGCTTTCCTGCCGCGCCGCTCGATCTCGTCCAAAAGTTTTCCGCCACGTTAGATCCGCCAACCCGTCGAATCCTTGTCCTCGGCAGCACGTCAGCCTACGACATCGGCCATTCGACCGAATACCCGCCGACCTGGATCGATGAAACCGCGCCGATCGATCTGGCCAAGCCACGGGTGCAGGGCGAAGAGTTCTTGCGTCACCACTGCGGCGCGATCGTGCTCCGTGTGGCCGGCATCTACGGACCGAATCGCAATCCCATCGACTGGATCAAAACAGGCCGCGTCGGCCCGTCGCGGAAATACGTGAACCTGATTCATGTGGACGACTTAGCAACCATTTGCTTGTCCGCACTCCAGCATGGAAAACCGGGCGAAACCTACAACGTCAGCGACGGCACCCCGCGAACGTGGAGAGAGATATACGATCATATCGAGCCATCATCCGGCCTCACTGCCACAACAGCGAATGCAGACCAGCAGACAGGAAAACGAATTTCCACCGGAAAGCTCAAAGACGCGCTAGGTCCTATCATTCGCCATCCTGACTTGTACACTGAGGTAGTACAGCTGGAAAAGGAATGAGTTCGTTTCACTCCCGCAGGCTTGTCAAAACGGCCATCGAACGAGGCCGCAGGCGAGAAAGGACCGCAGGCGTACCCTCCGGGGTACGTTGAGGACCGTTTCGAGCCGAGAACGAAGTTGGGGGCCGTTTTCACAAGCCTGTTAACGCAGCAGCGCCATGACGGTCAGACACACCAGCAAATTGTTCAGGGCATGGGCGATCATGCCAGGGATAAGGCTTCCCGTCTTTTCATAGATCCAGGCCCAGAGAAGACCGCTCCAGAGCACGCTGATGAAGCCAATCCACCCATAGCCATGGGCAAGGGCGAAGATGCTGGCGCTCAGTAACGCGGCCGGCATGAAACTAAGACGACGACGAAGGACGGCATAGAGGAGTCCACGAAAAGCAATTTCTTCGAAGATCGGCGCGAAGACGACATATTCCAGCAGACTGATGCTCAACGCCGATCCCGACGCCCACACAAGATCTGGATCAAACCATTCCGTCCAATGATTGGTCAGGTTCAGCCCCTCCGCCACTCGTCCCATCACCCACTCGCCCCACAGCCCGGCCGCCACCACAGCCAGCACGATCCCTACCAGTCGTCCCAGTTGTGCCCGCTCGATCTGCAAACCAAACCCATCCCAAAAATTGAGCCCGGCCGGTTTGAGCAGATGCACATAGGCCAGCGCGACCAACGGCAGATTTGCGAGAGGGATTGCCAACGCTCGCAACGACACGTGCTCCGCCGGAGCAAACGAGAGAAACGCCAGTGTGAGCACCGCACCGAGAGCGCCCCCGCGCAGCAGGACCGCCGTGCCGATTCCGCCTGGCCAGGGCGGCGGGACTCCCGGCAGATGTAGGCGCAAGATATCCACTCGCTGGCCTTTGAGCCGAACAACTCCAAGCAGCATCACCGACCCGATGATCAGGCAAACCAATTCAAACAGGATCAACAGCCGTGCCCACCCTTGAAGCTGTTCGCCCCGCGCCGAGATTTGCCGCTGGACCGACGCCAGAATTTCATGATCGCTCGCCCGCTGGGCCAATCTGGCCGCGAGATGATTGTAGAACCATCCGGCCGGGAGCACTTCCGCCAGCACAGCTTGCAACTCGATCTCGCGGGTCTTTTCCAACGACGCTCCACCATAGGCCTCTTCGATCAACTGGGCATACAGAGGCATCGGCTCGTCTAACGCCCGCCACGCCAGCGCCGCCGCCAGCGCATCCTGCTCGTGCCCGGATTCCCCCTGTAGAATGGCCAAGCGCAGCCGGGAGAGTGGCACGCCCGTCGCCTGCACCAGTTCTTGATACCACTGGATCGCCTGGGCGCGCTCTGCCTCCTGGCTCCCAGCGGTCCACCCGGTCAGCCATTGTTGCCATTTAGGCGACTGACGGAGTCCATCTTGGGCCTCCATTGTGCGGCTAACCATCAGCTCAAGTGCGCGATCCGGCTCTTCCAACCGTTCAAGCTTTGGCAGAGTTGCAGAGAACCACAGAATCGCGCCGAGCGCGGCGACCAGCACCACCGCCGACAAGGCACTGACGGTGAGGGACAAGGGAGACCGAAACGGTTCGTTCGATCGTAGAGGCGCCGGCGCGGGGACAGGCTCGGCAAACCCTTGTGGCCGGCCCGTTAGCATCGCATCTTGATTCATAGGGGTGACTATAACATGGGGTGTTTCGCCCTCCATACCCCTCAAAATGACTAGAGCTTCACGCAGTTTCTCACGATTATCGCATGGCCTCTGGCCCCTGACTTGGCCTATACTACGTCCCCGAGATACCAGCCATGCATGAATTTGTTCCTCCACAACGGCTGCTGCTGGGCCCAGGCCCCAGCATGGTGCACCCGCGGGTGCTGCAAGCCATGTCAGTGCCGCTTCTCGGTCACCTCGACCCGGCATTCCTCGCCGTGATGAACGATATTCAAACTCTCTTACGCCAGGTCTTTGCGACGACAAATCGGTTCACCATCGCAATCTCCGGCACCGGGTCTGCCGGCATGGAAGCATCGATCGTGAATCTCGTGGAGCCTGGCGATGCTGTCGTCGTCGGCGTCAACGGGGTCTTCGGCACACGTCTCGCCACGGTAGTTGAACGCTGCGGCGGTAAAGCGATCAGGGTTGAAGCCCCCTGGGGCCAGATCATCGAGCCGGACGCGATTGAGGCCGCCCTCCAACGATCGGGACCCGTGAAAGCCGTCGCCCTCGTGCATGCCGAAACATCGACCGGCGCGTGGCAACCGATTGACGCGATTGGCAGGTTCTGCCGCAACCACAACGCCCTCTTCATTGTCGATGCGGTCACCTCACTCGGCGGCGTCCCCGTCGAAGTCGATGAGTGGGGGATTGATGTCTGTTACAGTGGCACGCAGAAATGTTTGAGCTGCCCCCCAGGGCTAGCGCCGTTCACGATGAGCGAGCGTGCGCTGGCCACCATCAAGCAACGACGCACCCCCTGCCAGAGTTGGTACTTGGATATGGGGCTCATCGCCGACTATTGGGCAGAAGGCTCCCGCGCCTATCACCACACCGCACCGATCTCGATGCTCTATGCCCTGCGGGAGGCGCTCCGCCTCGTCGAAGAAGAAGGACTCTCGGCCCGCTTTGCGCGCCATCAGCTGAATAGCGCCGCACTCGTAGCTGGGCTCATGGCCCTCGGCTTGGCGCCACTGCCTCCAGTCGGTCATCGACTGCCGATGCTGACCTGTGTCACTGTTCCCACGCACATCGACGAAGCCGCCGTGCGGAGTCAGTTACTCCACACGTTCGGGATCGAAATCGGCGGAGGCTTAGGCCCATTGAAGGGGAAGGTTTGGCGCATCGGTCTCATGGGAGAATCCTGCGCCGAGGCCAATGTCCTGACCCTGTTGAACGCGCTCGAAGAAATTGGCATCCGATCCGGGTGGGTGTCGACGCCGGGCGTCGCCCTGCAGGCGGCCGCCCGTACGTACAGCCGGATTCATTAGGTGGAGGAATACGAAACGATGAATCGCCCACTGATGGTCGTGCTCGGAGCAGCAACATTCGCCTTTCTCGCCGTCGTTTTTTTCTGGATCTTCAAGCTCACACTGCATGATCGCATGAAGACCGACATGGTCTCCCCTGAGAAAGTGGCCTCCTTCATCCACGCGCTCCTGGAAGCGAATCGGAACAACTACACCGATAACATCGTCGTCAAATTGCAGCGCGAGGGAATCGAGGCCCACGAACATTGGAAGAACGAACGCGGCGTCCCGTTGCCGGCCCAATTTCTGATGGAGTCCGGACGCCTGGTCGCACTCAAAGATCTCAAATTCTCGTTTCGGCTTGCCAGCCTCTCCCCGATCTACGTCTGGAATGGTCCCAATAGTGATCTGGAGCGCCAGGGGTTAGCCGCCGTCCAGAAAGATCCGAGCCGTCCACACTATGGGTTCGTCACGAAAGATGGCACCCGCTTGTTTCAAACAATCTATGCCGACCGTGCGGTCTCCCAAGCCTGTATTGACTGCCACAATAGCCATCCAAACAGCCCGCGCCGCGACTTCAAACTCAATGAAGTCCTCGGCGGCATCGTCATCACCTTCCCAGTCGGAGAATAGCTCGTGACCATCGCGATTCATCACACCCGCCTCATCGATGGGACCGGATCCGTCCTCGATCAAGCCACCGTGCTCGTGCGCGGATCCAAAATCGCGGCCGCCGGCCCCAGTCGGACCGTCGCCATTCCAAAAGGCTCGACCCGCATCGATGGCCGCGGACTCACTATCATGCCGGGCCTCATCGATTGCCATGTGCATCTGTGTCTTGGAGGAGAACCGGATGTCGTCGCCACAGTGGAATCTGAGCACCCATCCTATACGCTGCTGAAATCTGCGCGGCATGCCGAGATGACCGTTGAAGCCGGGATCACCACCGTGCGTGACGTCGGCTCGCGCGATCACTCCATCTTCACGCTCAAGCGAGCGATCGAGGCCGGGGTCATGCCTGGTCCGCGCATCGTTGGCGCAGGCCTGGCGATCTGCATGATCGGCGGCCACGCGCGATTCATCGGGCAAGAAGTCGAAGGAGCGGAGGACGTCCGGCAAGCGGTCGAAGCTCAAGTCGCCGCCGGTGCGGAGGTGATCAAAGTCATCGCATCCGGCGGCGTACTCACGCCGGGTACGTCACCGGATCAAGCTCAAATGACGGTGGAGGAACTCACCGCGGCTGTGACCGCAGCCCGACGCACACACAAGAAAGTCGCGGCGCACGCGCACGGAGCGTCGGGCATGAAGAATGCGATCCGGGCCGGCGTGCATTCAATCGAGCACGCCACGCTGCTGGACGACGACGCCGGCGAATTGATGAAGCGCCACGGGGTTTATATGGTGCCGACGTTGTCCGCGCTCGCCACCACCGCCGCCGGTCGGCCTGGCTGCGGCATACCCGAAAGCGCCTTGGACAAGGCGAAATCCATGACGAAGCGCCATCAAGCCAGCTTCAAACAGGCTCATCGTCGCGGCATCTTGATCGCCATGGGCACCGACGCCGGCACGCCGTTCAACTACCACGGAGATAATGCGCAGGAACTTGACCGCATGGTGGCGCTCGGCATGACGCCGATGGAGGCTATTCTCACCTCAACTTCAGCCGCTGCACGACTGATCGGGATTCAGGATTCCGTGGGAACGCTCACGAAGGGGATGCAGGCTGATCTGGTGGTCGTCGAAGGGAATCCGCTCAGGCGCATCGAACTCCTGCGCGACCACAGCCGAATCCTGGGCGTCATGCAAGCCGGGCGGTTTGTGGCGGGACCTCTTTCAAAGATGTGAAACGTTAAACGTGAGAGGTGAAAGGTAGAAGCCTGAACCATCGTAGGATGGTTACGTTTTCCCTTTTACGTTTCACGTCTAACGTCTTTCGTAAAACAACTCCAGCGCCGACGCGACCCCGTGGACACGCCCCTTCCGGAATGCGGCTTCGAGCCGGTTGCGGAGTGATCGGATGCCGCCTTCGTCGCCTCGCTTCGCCACTCCCTGGGACACCATCATCTCGGTCGCAACTTCAACCAGCCGCTGCCTCCGCCCGTCCATCTCGTCCGTCACAAAGTCATCCATGATTTCTGAGGCGCGTGCCGCAACCACTTTCTCCAGGAACGAATCGTAGCCCTGCTCCGCCACCGTTCGCTCGCGAATAATTTTCAGCTCAGCCTTCACTCGCGTCACATCTTTCAGCAAGATGGCAAACAGCTCTTTCCGCCCTTCATCGAAGAGCTTCTTTTCCATCTCGTCGAGAATGACGCCCGGATCAACCGTTTCAGCGCGCGGCTCATCCCCCCAGAAGAGCCGGTCATAGCTCCGGCGCTTCTCCGCATCGCCGACGATCTCGTAGGCCGCATTGATCTCCCGAATTTTGGCTTCGGCGCCTGTGCTGTCGGGGTTGCGATCCGGGTGGTGCTGAAAGACGAGCTTCCGGTAGGCCTTCTTGATCTCCTCGTCGGAGGCCTCGCGTGAAATCCCAAGCACTCGATAGTAATCCATTCGCGCCATGGCGGAGGACTATAGCACGGCGTTTCCGTTCGCTTCACCTTGACTCTTCGTGCGAGGCCCCTTAGCCTGACGCCAGCATGCCGTCACTCGTCACTCGTCACTCGTCACTCGGACAGAACGGACAACCTTGGCACCATGGCGTCACGCGCTATCAGTGGCTCGTGCTGTTCGTCGCGTGGCTCGGGTGGGTCTTTGACGCAATGGACGCCACGATCTATGCGATCGTCCTCCATCCGGCCTTGCATGAGTTGCTCCAAACCTCACCGTCTACACCGGTCTCGCCCGAGCAGATCGGTTGGTACGGCGGAATCATTTTTTCTATCTTCCTCATCGGCTGGGCCATCGGCGGCATCACGTTCGGCATCCTGGCCGATCGCTTTGGCCGAACCAAAGTCCTGATCGCCACCATTATCATCTACGCCGTCTTCACGGGAGCAGCGGCTCTCGCAGAAACCTGGTGGCACCTGGCCATCTACCGATTTCTCACCGCGCTCGGAATCGGTGGCGAGTGGGCGGCCGGCGCGGCCATCGTGGCTGAAACCTGGCCGGAAGAAAAACGGGCCAAGGCCGCAGGCATTCTTCAGTCTGCTTGGGCCGTCGGCTTCTTCTTAGCCGCCTTGTTCAATCTCACGCTGAAAGAGACGTATGGCTGGCGGGGACTCTTCCTCATCGGCATCCTGCCGGCCTTCGTGGCGCTGCTGGTCCGCTGGTGGGTGAAGGAACCGGAGCGCTGGACGCACGCGCACCAGCAACCGGCTCTGCCCCTCTCTGCCATTTTCGAAGGCAAACTGCGACGATCCACAGTGGTGGGTTCAGCGCTCGCCTTTGTCGCCGTATTTGGCCTCTGGGGTTCGACGAACTGGGCGCCAACGCTTGTGCGCGAGTTACCGGATCTCAAAGGCAGCGATCCTGCCACCCTCACAAAATACGTCAGCTATTCCATCATGGCGCTGAATGCCGGCGCGATCTTTGGCTATCTGGGGTTCGGCCCCCTTGCCGATCGGTTCGGTCGCCGGCCTGTCTTCGCCTTCATGTGCCTGGGCAGCTTCGTCATGCTGCCGGTGACCTATTTAGCGCCGAGCAGCTACAGCGGCGTGCTCATGCTGCTGCCCATCCTGGGCTTCTTTAACAACGGCATCTTCAGCGGCTTCCCGATCTACTTGCCCGAACTGTATCCCACACAACTGCGAGCCACCGGCGCGGGATTTTGCTTTAACGCGGGACGGATCCTGGCCTCCGCCGCCCCCTTTCTCACCGGCTGGCTCGTCACCACCCTCGGAACGTTTGGTCGCGCAGCCAGCACGGTCGCCTTGATCTATCTGGTTGGCTTGGCAGTTCTTTTCTTTGCCCCGGAAACGAAGGGACAGCGCCTGCCCGATTAGGCCGCTCTTTTCAGCAGACTCTCCCGTCCTTGACTTCGGATCCACCCGCCTTACCTAATCACGTATGGATACAAAACGAACCCCACGGGCACTGACTCACGATGAGCAAAAAGCGGCTGAAGCGGCCTTCGCTGGTCGACCGTTCAATACAGCCTGGTCACAATCAGCCAAGGTCGTCTACGAAGGGCTTACCCGAGCGTTACCGGAGGGAGTCGAGAAACAGGTTGTTCTGGCATCTTCAGAGGTGCAGGCCCAGGAAAGTTCGACCGTGCACGAGATTGCACTGCCAACCACAACGAACTTGGCCCACGACACTCATGTGACAGACGCTGTCGAAATGCCCCCTCAGGAAACGGACGAGACAGTCAAAAGATTCATGACCAATCGGCAAGAAGCGATTGACGCAGGGGTCTTGATCGACGTCACCCCGGACGCGCAGAAACTCGGACTGACATTTCCGGTGACTGTGACGCGCCCCTTGTGGGACGTCGGCATTGCGCCGAATCAGGCGCTGTCGGAGGAGGACAAGGCGGATCGTTTGCGCGATGTGCTGATGGCTTTTCGGCTCCGGCTGTCGAGTATGACAACGCTCTCGCCGTTGATCGATTTCCCGGCGATGCTGGCCCTGCCGCCTGGAGCAGTGCCTCAGCCGGTGCCGCTCTTTGCGTTGATTCAACCGGACGAACAGAACCGCGCGATGGTGACCTTACTGCTGCCCAACGAAGTCTCAACGTCGATCATTCCTATGAATTGACAAGGCATTCACGTCGCCTGTGCCG
The DNA here is from genome assembly GCA_023248355.1 of Nitrospiraceae bacterium. Taxonomy (GTDB): domain Bacteria; phylum Nitrospirota; class Nitrospiria; order Nitrospirales; family Nitrospiraceae; genus Nitrospira_D. Next base: position 3,813 of record JAHFES010000076.1, on the reverse strand, counting down.
CGAGCCGGCTCACAAGCTCCCTCTCCTCCGACTCAGTCTTCACCTCTCCGTTCAGACGCGCATCGAGCAGGCGATCGAGAATCTTTTTGAATGATGGTCCCGGCTTGAGCCCCATCGCTTTCAGATCGACGCCGGTCACGACGGGCTTGATGTGCTGATACGTCGTAAGGAACGCCGAAACCTGCCGCTTCACCGAGTCCCCTTTACTCTTGGCCATCAGGCCCAAGAGCGTCTCGTCGGACAACCCGGAGAGCAGCCGATACGTTTCCGCCGGTTTGAGCGGTGGCCGCTTCCCAAGCTGCCGGATCACTGCATGACAACCCGTGCGGGCCGCTTTGAGCTTGGTGGCTTCCGGTTCTGAAAAGGGGAACCGCTTGAGCACATCCAGCACCGCTCGCTCCGGCAAGACTTCCAGCAGGCCCATCATATAGACCAGCCACATATCCATCTTCCGATCGAGATACAGCAGTCGATACCAATCCACGGCCTGTTCGATAGCCCCCAGCAGTGTGTGCAGTCGATTCGACCATTCGAGCTTGGGGTGGATGAACCGGAGCAAGTCATGATCCGCCAATCGTTTCACCGCCTGTTTGGACTCACGTTCACCAAGCAGCAATTTTAACTCCTCCAACAGCCGGTGCCCGGACAGTCGATGGAACAAGTTCATTTTTACAGCCCCATCGATCAGCGCCGCGGTATCCCGGCCCAAATGGAACCCAAACCGGGTTTCGAATCGAATGGCCCGGAACACCCGGGTGGGATCTTCGACAAAACTCAGGCCGTGCAGGACACGCACGACCTTGTCGTTCAGATCCCGCTGTCCGCCGTAGAAATCCAGCACGTCCCCGAACCCCTTGCTGTTCAGACGGACCGCTAGTGCATTGATCGTAAAATCCCTGCGGGACAGATCCTTCTTGATGGAACTTTGCTCGACCGTCGGCAACGCCGTGGGATACTCGTAATATTCCGTTCGCGCGGTCGCCACATCGAGCTTGAACCCATCGGGTAAGAGCACGATCGCGGTCCCAAAGCGCTCATGGGCTTTGACCCGCGCGTGCGTCATCTCCCCCAACTTCCGCGCGAAGGCGATCCCGTCGCCTTCCACGACAAGATCCAGATCAAGATTCTGGATGCCCAGCAGGAGATCCCGGACACAGCCACCAACGACGTAGAGCGAGACTTCGCACCGATCCGCCAACTGGCCGGCCTCTTCCAGCAACACAACGAGTTGGCGGGGCAACCGACCGCGCAAGAGCCCCTTGACGTTCCGATGGGGCCCACCAACGGCGCCCTCGGGTTTGTCAGGATACAGAGACCGCAGTCGGGCTGTCTTCAGGACATCATCGTGTAACGTCCTCAACAAGTCCGTCCTAGTGATGACTCCAATCACCTTGGTTCCCCTGACGACAGGAACAAACCGCTGGTTCCGCTCAATCATGGTCGCTTCGATGTCATGGAACGGCGTCTCAGGCTTGGCGGCATAGGCATCGGCTTGCACGATGTCCTTCACCGCCATCTTGCCAAGCCGATGGAACAAGGCTTTCTGAATTAACTCCCGACTGACGAGCCCGACATAGCGATCTTTCTCATCCAGAATGGGGAAGACGTTCACGCCATACGTCGTCATTCGCTGACCGGCCTCGGTGATCGTGGTGTCGACACCAATCGTTTTCACCGGCTGCGTCATGACATCGTGAGCCAGCAAGGTAGGCCGATACTGCGTCGTCAGGAGCCGGACAAGCCGCTCTTTCACTTCCGCCAGCGTCTGCCCTTTGACGCTGGCCGCAGCCGCCACCGCATGACCTCCGCCTCCGAACTCCCGCGCGATCCATCCGACATCGATCTCCGGTCTCCGGCTTCTCCCGATCACTTCCACTCGATCCTCCATCGTCACCGCCACAACGACGGCATCGACCCCCTGCAATTCGGCCAGCATGTGCACAACCCCGGCCGCTTCCCCGCGGCAGCGCTCGATCGTGCTCGCCGCGACAAGCACTTTTCGGCCTTCCAGGTAATGCACGTCGCTATGCTCCAGGAGATCATTCAGGAGGGCAATGGCGTCCGGATCAAGTGGACGGCGCAACGTCTCCGCCACCAGATTGAGATCCGCACCGGCCCCGACCAGAAATGCACCGGCCTCCAGATCTCGACTGGTCGTTGAGGCAAAGGCGAACGACCCGGTTTCCTCATAGAGTCCCAACGCCAGCACCGTGGCTTCGAACGGGGTCAACGCAAGGTGCTGCTGACGGAGCTGTTCCACCAAAATCGTCGTGGTCGCTCCCACCGATTGAACCACCGATCTCGGCGAACGGCCGGAGCACTCCGACGCCTCTTCAACATGGTGGTCAAAGACCACGACCTCGACTGAAGGATTGTCCACACAGGCTTTGAGCGCTCCAATCCGACCGGGCTCCTGGGTATCGACCAACACGACCCTGGTTACCTGGGTAAGATCGAGCTCTTTCAGCTTGCTGAGGCCAAGGTCGTACACGTCGAGAAAGTGGCGGACCGTCTCCTGCCCGCCGGCAGGAAGGACCAGTTTTGCCTCCGGAAAGAGCTTTCGGGCCGCGACCATCGAAGCCAGTCCATCGAAATCCGCATTGCTGTGCGTGGCAATCACGTCCATGCAGGCATTCTAGCAGGGTCTGGGTAGAGGCGAAATGCGTCGTTTACCTTTTCGCGCAGCCTTCGTCTTATGGGTAACAGGTTGATTGGAGGGGCCACCAGATGAGAGAGCCGGATCGGCACCGTCCAACAACAACCGCGACTTGCACTCACCACCCGCTCTCTCACACAGAAGGAGGACGTATCATGAAGAACGGCATGTTGAAAGCCGGAATGATTGCCAGCCTGGTCATGGCTGTGGCAGCCCCAGCCGTGATGCCAAACGTGGTGTTCGCTCAGGCTGATGTGCGGCAGGAAGATCGGCGGGCAGATCGGCAGCAAGACCGGCAAGCCGATCGCCGCGAGGATAGACAGCAGGACCGGCAAAACGATCGGCAGCAGGATCGACAAATGGATCGGCAGCAGGATCGGCAGATGGACCGCCAGCAAGACCGGCAGGCGGACCGACAACAGGACAGGCAGGCTGATCGTCGGGCTGATCGCGGTGGACGCGGACGATAAGCCTCGTTCCACATCAATAAGAAAACGGCGTCAGGACGGATGTGCTGGCGCCGTTTTTCTATTGTCTTGCACCGGACGTTTAGCGATGCCGATTGCCCTGCGCGTCGTGCTTCTCACGGGCAATGTGGCGGGACGAGCGATTCTGTGCATGCCCAATTTTGGCCCGCTCCTTATCTGTCACGACCCCGTCAGCTTTCGCACGATCTTCCATACGATTGATCCGGTTTTGCTCCCGCTCCAGGCGGTTGGCCTCTCGCTGATTCAGTTGTCCACTGGCAATCCCCTGATCAATCCGCTTTTCTTGATTGGCCTGCCGCTGATCGATCACCGGCGTCTCCGCCTGCGCATAGGCCATTCCCGTCATCACCATCACCGCGCTGATTGCCAACAACATCTGCTTCATCGTTGCCTCCTTGATTAAGAGAAAAGGTTGCTGCCCTTGGTTCTCCCAACGCACATACCGAATCTCGGTTGACCAGGGTTTCCCCTAGCTTCTTAAGGCCTCCCCCCTTGTACCAAGAGACACCTGGTCCGTCCAAGAAAATCGAGCACTCAAAAATGAGAAGGGCTGCTCCCAGTGGAAGCAGCCCCATTTCAGTCATCTATCGTAACACTCTAGGTTAATGATCCCGTCCGCCATGCCCGCCGCCGCCACGATCGGGCCGGCCTCCTCGGTCATCACGCCCA
>JAHFES010000013.1 GCA_023248355.1 Nitrospiraceae bacterium | reverse complement strand
CATCCGATGCCGGCGACATCTTCAGCAGGTCAGGCTGATTATGGCGTGAACATTTCCTGCAATGTTGAAAGAACCGCTGTGAGTATTCCAGGGGAGATTCGCCCAAGGTGCTTGACGAGGCGCTCACTATCCACTGTCCGCAGTTGGTCCAGTGCGACAAACCCTGCCTTCTCACGAAACCGGCATCGAACGCGCCAGGGATAGGCGTGTCCTCCGGTGGTCAATGGCGCGATAATGACCGTCCGCAGATGTTGATTGAGCTCATCGGGAGAAACGACCAGACAGGGCCTTGTTTTTCGGATTTCACTGCCTCGGGTGGGGTCGAGTGCAATCAGATAGACATCGCCGCGCGTCGGCTCTGTGCGCTCTACCGCCACTTCCACTCGTCTTTGTCGAATTGAGTTGGTGTCGATGGGTCGATAAGACGATCTTCTTCACGCTCGCGCATGCGTTGAGCAGCTTCGCTCCAACCGGCTCGTGGTTTTGCCGACTTTGAAATCAGAATTCTTCCTGGTTCGGCATGGAGTTCAACTTCGTTTCCAAGCTGAGCTTCCTGAAGGAGCGTTTTCGGGAGACGGATGCCTCTGGAGTTACCGATTCGAACGATTTGGGCTTTCATGGGAATCTCCTATTGAGGATACATTGTAATCACATTCCGGACCGGAAGCAACCCGGGGGCCCTTGATTTACAAGCGACCGGCGGGTTGTTAGGATGCCCCGCGTGCGACACTTTGTACATCTCATATGGGGCCTGCTCTCCGTCCTTGGTGCTGTGGCGCTGGCCCATGTGGTTGGCGTTATCAATCCCACTGAAAAAGTAAACGGCCTCTGGCTCGTCGTCGCGGCGTCCTGCATCTATGTGTTGGCCTATCGCTTCTATGGTCGCTGGCTGGCCAGGCAAGTCGTTGAGCTGAACAATCAGCGAGTCACTCCCGCCGTTCGGATGAACGACGGCGTGAATTTTCATCCCACGAATAAAGTCGTCCTCTTCGGTCATCACTTCGCGGCCATCGCCGGTGCAGGACCGCTGCTGGGTCCGGTGCTGGCGGCGCAGTTCGGCTTTCTCCCCGGCTTTCTCTGGCTGGTGATCGGCGCGGTGCTGGCGGGGGCGGTGCAGGACTTCATCATCCTCGTGGCTTCGATGCGGCGGAATGGCCGCTCGTTGCCTGAAATTGCTCACGATGAACTCGGTTCCGTCACCGGCACCGCGACGGCTGTGGCAGTGCTGTTTATTGTGGTGGTGGCATTGGCTGGGCTGGGCTTTGCGGTGGTGAATGCGCTCTACCAGAATGCCTGGGGCACCTTCACGATTGCGATGACGATTCCGATCGGCTTCATCATGGGCTTCTATCTCCAGAAGTTTCGCCCTGGCGCGGTGGCGGAAGTGTCGGTGATCGGGGTGGTGCTCTTGATTGCGGCGGTGCTGTTTGGGCGTGTGGTGGGGCAGTCGTCCTATGCCTGGCTCTTTGAGTTCGACCGACCGACGCTCGTGTGGATGCTGGCCGGCTATGGGTTTCTGGCCTCGGTGCTGCCAGGCTGGATGTTGCTGGTGCCGCGGGGCTATCTCTCCACCTTTATGAAACTCGGCGTGGTGTTTTTGCTCGGCTTCGGCGTCGTGCTCATGGCGCCGACGATCGAGATGCCGCGCGTCACGGCGTTCGCCCATGGCGGCGGCCCGATTATCCCCGGCACCCTCTTCCCCTTCCTCTTTATTACGATTGCCTGCGGGGCGGTGTCGGGGTTCCACTCATTGGTGTCGTCCGGCACGACGCCGAAGATGATCGAGCAGGAGTCGCAGGCGGTGGTGGGGTATGCGGCGATGCTGCTGGAAAGTTTCGTTGGCGTGATGGCGTTGATTGCCGCGTCGGTGCTGATTCCGGGCGACTATCTGGCGATCAATACGAACCTCTCGGCGGAGACGCTTACGGCCATGGGTTTTGCGCCTGCGCGGATTGCAGAACTGTCACAGCTGGTCGAGGTGGATGTGGCTGGGCGGCCGGGCGGGGCGGTATCGCTCGCAGTCGGAATGGCCTCGATCTTTGCGGCGCTGCCGGGGATGGCGGGGCTGATGGCCTATTGGTATCAGTTCGCGCTGGTGTTCGAGGCGCTGTTCATCCTGACGACGATCGATACGGGGACGCGCGTGGGGCGCTATCTCATCCAGGAAATGGCGGGGCGGGTGTATGCGCCGTTTCGCTGGATGAACTGGTGGCCCGGGGTGCTGCTGAGCAGTGGCGTTGTGGTCGGATCCTGGGCCTATTTGATTGGCACGGGGAGTATCTCGACGATCTGGCCGATGTTCGGCGCGGCGAATCAGCTGCTGGGAACACTGGCGCTCTGTATCGGGACGACGGTGTTGATCAAGATGTGGAAGTCGTCCTATCTCTGGGTGACGGCGGTGCCGATGCTGTTCGTGGGCGCGATCACGCTGACTGGGTCCTATGAAATGTTCGGGATGTTCCTGAAGAAGGCGGCGGCGCTGGCGGCGGGAGGGGCCTTTGCCCTGTATCTGGATGCGGCGCTCGTGGCGGTGGTGGCGATTCTCGGATTGATCGTCTTGAGCGACAGTATGCGGCAATGGTACGGATATGTGGTGTTGAAGAGGCCCTTTACGAGCAGTGAAGTAATCGTGATGGCGGGCGGTGGTTCGGCTGGGCGCATGCAGACGGCGATACACCAACATGATGAGAAGAGTTTTAAGCTGCCGCACGGCGGCGGGTGTTGTTAGTGGGAGAGAAGGGCGGCCTGGTCGTCCTCTTGCTCGCGGAACGCGCATATCTGCTCATTGTATGACACTGTGGTGAACGATATGCTCGTTCTATGCGCGCATTTGAGGATCGACCAGGCCGCCCCTTGGATAGGCAAAGAGGAAAAAGGAGGAAATCGTGGCTGATCAATTTTCATTCGATGTCGTATCAGAAGTGAACATGCAGGAACTGCGGAACGTGGTCGATCAGGCGACGAAGGAAGTGAAGCAGCGCTTCGACTTCAAGGACACGAAGACGGAGATCACGCTGAAGGAGAAAGAAAAGGAACTCGTGATCGTGTCGGATGACGAGTACAAGTTGAACGCGGTGATCGACATTATCAAGACGAAGTGTACGAAGCGCGGGGTGTCGCTGAAGGCGTTCGATTATGGCGCTATCGAGCCGGCGCTGAGCGGGACGGTGCGGCAGACCGCCAAGATTCAAAGCGGTATTGCGATCGAAAAAGCCAAAGAGATTACGAAAGCGGTGAAGGAATCGAAATTGAAAGTACAAGCGCAGATTCAAGGCGAGCAGGTCCGCGTGCTGGGCAAGAGCAAGGATGAGTTGCAAGCGGCGATGGCATTTCTGAAAAGCAAAGATTTCAGCATTGAACTGCAGTTCACCAACTATAGGTAAGGTTGGTTTGCACCGCTTGTAGGGTTCATGAATATATTTCTCGCGCGCCTTCTTCTCGCTGCCGCACTTACAGGCTGCAATCGCAGCGATCCCATCGTTGTTCTCCAGCTTCACCCCAAGAATCCGGACATCATCTACGTGGCGACGAACGACTACATCTATAAGACGCGCGACGGCGGGCAGACCTGGGCGAATCTTTCGAAAGGCATGAGCCATTCGCGGGTCATTACGATGGCGATCGATCTGGCCTACCCCGCCACTGTGTATGTGGGGACAAAAGGCGACGCGGTGTTTAAGAGTCATGATGGTGGCCAAGTCTGGAGATCGATGCGCTCGGGGCTGGATGATGTGACGATTTCGTCGGTGGTGAATCAGTTCGTGTTCGACCCGGCCGACAGCAATCATATCTTTCTGGCCACGACGATGGGTGTGTTTGAGACCAAAAATGGCGGTGAGAATTGGTCGAAGAAGATGGACGGTATGAAGGAAGTGCTGATGGTGGTGACCTTGGGGATGGACCCGACGCGACCATCGATTCTCTACGCGGGGACGAGCGGCGGGGTGTACAAGTCGATTGATCAGGCGGGCCATTGGGAACAGGTAAACAACGGGTTAGTGCCACCCGACATGGTGAAGACGTCGCGTGCCTTGAATGTCACATCGATTCTGGTCGATCCCTACGAGCCCGATACGGTCTATGCTGCGACATTGGCCGGGCTCTACAAGACGACTGATGCCGCCAAGTCGTGGAAACGGATCGGGGACTCACTCCAAGATCAGATGATTATTTCGATGATTCTCGATCGAGCCAGGAAAGGCGTGATCTACATTGTCGGTCGCGAGGGCGTGCATCGGAGTGAAGATGGCGGCGGAAGCTGGAAATCAATCAATAGCGGGTTCACGACCACGAACGTGCGAACGATTGCGCAGAGCGCAACTGATCCGAAAATCTTTTACGCAGGCACCAATGGAAGCGGGCTGTATCACAGTCAAGACGCCGGTAATACCTGGACGCCGATGCCGGCTCTGTATGTCAGCAATTGATTCGCAGCGTTCGCTGAAGTGAGAAGAAGACTACCGGCTGGTGCCGCGATTCTGCAGGCTGGATCCGACCGACGATCCCCCGAGCGTCGAACCGATAGAGGTGTCACTCAAGTTGGAGCCGATGGTCGATCGTCCGAGACTTGATCCCACGGTCGTATCTGAAATGCTCGATCCGACCGTCGACTGCTGCAAGCTCGACCCCACTGCGGATTGATCTGAATTCAAACGAGACTCGCCGATGTCTGCGCCGGCTCGGCCTGTCGCGCCGATTTCAAAACCGGTCGGGCCCGTCGCGCCAATGTCCCTGCCCGCTTTGGGGTTGGCGCCGAGATCTGCGCCGACGGCGCCTTCGGCCCCAATCTGCGTCCCAGTCCTCGGGGTTTTTCCAATCGCACCGCCCACGCTAGAATTGGCCCCAATGCTCGTTCCGGTTTTCGGACCTGTAGGTAAGGCCTGTGATCGAATGTCCTTATCGATGGAGTCTTCCACTTCACGAAGCCGCGCCGCTTCTCGCGCTGACTCCTCGTAATCAAGCTCGCCAAGCTTCTCTCGGCTTGTGCCAACGTACTCGAGTTTTTCGCGCAACGTCTTCAGGTCAGCGCGCGTCTTGGCGACAGGGGGGAGTAATTCACGTAGCGTCCAGCCGCGGAGTTTCATATGCTCGCTGAAGAGGCCAGTTTGTGCCAGTGCAAGCAATTCGCCGACTTCGTCGCCAAGCTCTTCCACTGTTTGCAGTTCGGCGATGTCCGTCTTACAGCACTCCAGAAACTGATTGTACTTCTGAAGAAATGCCGTGACTTCGGTTTGAAGATTCTCGATCTTCAATTCACGAGTTTTCTCACCAGCGCTGCCCTCGTCGCCGGAGGTTTTTTCTCTTTTCTCTACTAGAGGAATACATTTCCCGCGGTTATTCGCTGAGGAGTCCCCTTTGGCTGCGCCCAATTGCTGGTCTGGAGTGCGGTTCTCGCAGAATTCAACAGGAGGAGCGGCCCAAGTAATACCTGCAGGAAAGAATAGTGCCATCAACAAGGGGATGGCTCTGCACGCCCTCCTGGAATTGTGCCCTACTGAATCTACAGCCTTCAATATCATAAAAACATTGTCGCCCCCAATCAAAGACATGTCAACGAGAGGAAAACATTTCACGCGTCGGGCCAACAGAATCATTCCTTGCAAGGGCGCACAGCTTTCTTAGGCCCTGCAGGAATTTTCTTTAGAACAAGAAAGGACGCTTCATCGCAGATGAAGTGAAAACTCATGACACGGGGGGATTCAACCCGATTTGAGGAGGGATATTCTGAGTGATAGCGTGCTGTCCGGAGATCTATTTTAGGAATTCCCAAGAAACAATCTAAGTCCATGAAATCCCTATTGACAACAAAAACTGCGGGAGTATACTCCGCCCATTAGTGGGTAAAAGTGGTAATGAGTGGGGAATTCATATTGTTGATGAATCAAGACATGTTCCTGTACTAGGCAAAGAAATTTGCTTTTGGCTTAGTTTTCAACGGCCAATGACAGTTCTTGATTGTACGGTGGGATATGGTGGGCATGCTGATTTGATACTGGAGGCTAGTGCTCCTGGCACCAGGCTCATAGGGTTGGATCGAGATTCCCAGGCGCTTGCTTTCTCTAAAGAGCGGCTGGTGCGATTTGGAGAGCGGGTGGTGCTGCTGCAGGGCAATCATCAGGATTTGAAACGTCATCTGGCCGGTGTAGGGATCTCAAAGGTTGACGGGGTGATCTTTGATTTTGGTGTGTCGTCTCCTCAGCTTGACGATCCTGCGCGAGGATTCAGTTTTCAGCAGGAAGGGCCGCTCGATATGCGCATGGATCAAACGACTGGCCCAACGGCTGCAGAGCTTGTGAACACCTATCCAGAGGGCGAACTCGCGGACATCATTTTTCAGCATGGGGAAGAGCGGTATTCTCGGAGGATCGCGCGTGCGATTGTGCGAGAGCGGGAGCGCCGCCCGATCGAGACGACGGGTGCTCTGGCTTCCGTCATTGCAGGGTCGGTGCCATCGTCATATCGGCATGGACGTCTACATTGTGCAACGAGGACATTTCAGGCGCTTCGCATTGCCGTCAATCGCGAGCTTGAAAGTTTGGAGCCGTCACTTCGGGATGTGGTCGATGTGTTGGCTCCAGGCGGAAGAATCTGTGCGATCTCTTTTCATTCTCTCGAGGATCGCATCGTAAAGCACACCTTTCGATCTCTTGCTCAAGGGCCTGGAGCAAGACTCGCGATCCTCACTAAGAAGCCCGTCGTTCCCACTGAAGAAGAGTGTCGAGCGAATCCGAGGGCACGGAGTGCCAAGCTGCGGGTAGCTGAACGTCTACCGGAAGGGATGGCCTGATGAGAATACTCGCTGTATTTGTGGGGCTGTGCCTGGTCTTCATGTTCGTGTGGGAGCGAGTGGATATGGTTCGGGTGGGGTATCAGATCGAACGACTGAAGCACGATAGGGTCATGCTTCAACGTGAGCGAGATGAGCTTCAGGTCAAGTTCTCCGCGCTGAGTGCGCCTGACCGGATCGCCAAAGTGGCGTCGGAAAAACTCGGCATGGGCTTGCCGCAACAGGGGCAGGTGATCATGGTCCAATCTAGGCCTGATGGTGGGCCGGGACCTCAAGTCGCTCCGGGTGAAGTGCGGGTAGCGAAAAACGATCTTCCTGGTGGGAGGAGATAGTGGCAGGTCCTCTCTCGCGTGGTCGTCGGTATGTCGTCCTGTTGCTGTTGTTGTGCGGCTTCGGAGTCGTGCTGTTTCGGCTGGTCACCTTGCAAGTACTTCAGGCGGCAGAATTAACCGTTAAAGCGGATCGGCAGCATCAGAAAACTGTCTCTCTCGAAGGCGCACGAGGGACGATTATTGATCGTCATGGAAAAATGTTGGCGATGAACATGGAAGTGCCGTCGGTGTTTGGCGTGCCGACTGCGCTCGATAGTCCGGCCAAGACCGCACGATATCTCTCGCCGGTCCTCCATGTGAGCACTGGCGAGCTTGAGCGGAAGCTGCGGCAAGATCGTGGATTTGTATGGCTGGCGCGGAAAATGGATCCCGAGCAGGGGCGTCGGCTTGAGCGTATGCCGATGGATGGGATTGGCGTGGTCATGGAGGGCCGTCGATTCTATCCCAAGGGCCCGCTTCTCTCGCACGTCTTGGGTTTCGCGGGAATGGATGGAGAGGGCTTGGAGGGGGTCGAACGTCGCTATGAATCGCACCTGCATGGGGAAAAGCGGGTGACGGTTTTGCAGCGCGATGCCTTGGGGCGAACGGTGTTCCCAAAAGGGCTTGCGGAGCAGAATCCTGCGCCTGGACATAGCCTCGTACTCACGATCGATGAGGTGATTCAGTACATCACGGAAAAGGAACTTGAAGAAGCGGTCACTCGTGCGCACGCCAAATCGGGAACGATGATTGTGCTGGATCCCCAGACTGGTGCGCTGTTGGCGTTGGCGATCAGCCCACGATTCGATCCCAACGCCGTCGCCGCATTGGGGCCCGATCGCTGGAGAAACCGCGCGTTGACGGATGCCTATGAGCCCGGTTCTACCATGAAGGCGTTTGTGGCTGCCGCAGCGATTGAGGAACGAGTGATGACGCCGACTACGATGGTCTTTGGTGAAAATGGGCGCATGGCCATTGCCAACACCGTGATCCATGACCACGAAAAGCTCGGGTGGGTCACGTTTGCTCAGGTCATTCAAAAGTCCAGCAACATCGGCGCAGCGAAAACCGGCATGGCTTTGGGGGATCAGCGGCTCTATCGGTATCTGCAAGGCTTCGGGTTCGGGCAGCGCACGGAAATTGATTTGCCTGGAGAGGCGGGCGGGTTGGTCAAGAATCCGCGTGACTGGGGTCGCCGATCCGTTGCCTCGATTTCGATGGGTCAGGAAATCGGCGTGACACCGATTCAAATGGTGTCGGCCATTGGAGCGATTGCGAACGGGGGCGTGCTGATGAAGCCCTACGTCGTCTCGGAGATCCGGGATGCTCAAGGACGGGTGCTGAAACAGACGTTTCCTCAAGTGAAGCGCCGGGTTGTGTCTCCGGAGACCGCTCGAACCGTCACCACGATTCTTGAAGGAGTCGTCACCGACGGAACCGGGGGGAAAGCGGCGATCCCTGGGTTCCGAGTGGCCGGGAAAACCGGGACGGCGCAAAAGATTGACGCACGCACCGGGGCCTACTCGGCAACGCAGTTTGTCGGCTCTTTCGTCGGCTTCGCGCCGGCAGATAATCCACGGTTGGCTATGATTGTCGTGATCGATGAGCCGCAGGGAGAAGCCTGGGGCGGGACCGTGGCCGCACCGGTGTTTCGGCGCGTGGGTGAGCAGGTGCTGAACTATCTGGGTGTGTCGTCGAATGAACCAGTCAAACTCGCAATGGCGTCTGAAGGACGATGATCTGACTCTAGTGGGATGACGATGACGTTGGCAATGATGCTTCAGGCGCTACAGGGACAAGTGAAGATCCTTGAGACTCATGGCAACCCCGATGTGCCGGTGACCGCCATTACCGACGATTCTCGAGCCGTTCGTCCGGGGAGTTTGTTCGTGGCCGTAAAAGGGGAACAGGTGGATGGGCATCAATTCATTCCGGCTGCGATGAAGGCTGGCATGACTGCTCTGGTGATGCAACAGCCCGTAGCGGACTTGTCCATTCCATTCGCGCGTGTGGAGGATTCTCGGAAGGCAGTAGGTCTGCTTGGGAGCCGCTTCTATGGAGAGCCTTCGTCTCGAATTCGAATGATCGGCGTCACCGGGACGAATGGGAAAACCACTACGACCTATGTGTGCAAAACGTTGCTGGAAGCGTTGGGCCGGCAGGTGGGATTGATTGGGACTGTCGCGTACCAGATCGGCAAGGAAACGATTCCGGCTTCACATACCACGCCTGGCGCGTTGGAGTTGCAACAGCTTCTCGCCAAGATGATCGCCACTGGTTGCACCACGGCGGTGATGGAAGTCTCGTCCCACGCGCTGGCGCAAGATCGCACCAGCGGCTGTGAGTACGACGTCGCGGTGTTTTCGAATCTGACGCAGGATCATCTCGACTTTCACAAGACGATGGAAGAGTACTTCCAAGCAAAATTACGTCTCTTCACCGGATTGACGGGCCCGCAAAAACTCAATAAGCGCGCGATCGTCAACATCGATGATCCTAGCGGCAACCGTATCAAGCAGCTCTGCCCGGCGCCAGTTTGGACCTACGCGTTGAAAGCCAAGGCAGACCTGCGAGCTGAGGACGTACGCCTCTCGCTCGACGGCACGACCTTTACAGTGGCATCGCCGGCGGGATCGTTTCCCGTCGAGAGCCATCTTGTCGGGGAGCACAACGTCTATAACCTCCTTGCCGCTATTGGTGTCGCGCTGCATGAAGGCGCGACGCCGGAGCAGGTTCGTCAGGCCGTCACACAGGTAACCAACGTGCCCGGACGATTTGAGCGAGTGATCGCGGGGCAACGGTTCACCGTGGTGGTGGACTATGCCCACACGGAAGATGCGTTGGTGCGTTTGCTCGCCGCCGCTCAGGCACTGAAGGCGGGTCGCATCATTACAGTCTTTGGGTGCGGAGGGGATCGTGACCGCGGGAAGAGACCCAAGATGGGTCAGGCGGCGGTGCAGTACAGCGATGTCGTGATCCTGACCTCGGACAATCCTCGGACCGAAGAACCTCAGTCGATTCTCCAGGACGTGGAGGTCGGCGTGACGAAAGCGCTTCATCAGCGACCACACGTGCAGTATCAAAAAGTGTCCGATCGGCGGGAAGCGATTCATGCAGCGGTGCGGGAAGCGCGTCCCGGAGACATGGTGTTAATCGCCGGCAAGGGGCATGAAGATTACCAGATCATCGGCACGAAGAAGTTTCATTTCGACGATCGCGAAGTGGCGCGTGAAGCCATTGAACAACTCAGAACCCGTGCGTAGCTCGGACGAACATTCGTCGGCGCAGGCAAGGACCCCGATGGCTCTGTTTACCGTTGAAGAACTGAGGGAAGTCATCAGCGTGAAGGTGTTGGCTGGTGAGGGACCCGGTTGGACCAAACAGCGTATCCGTCAGATCAGTCTCGATACCCGATCGATTCGCCCCGGCGATCTCTTCATCGCCATGAAGGGAGATCGTTTTGACGGACATGATTTCGTGGCCACTGCGTTGTCGCGCGGTGCAGTCGGCGTGATTGTGCACGATTCCTATCACATTGATTCTCTTGCTCTGAAGCCTGGGTCGAAGCGTTCGATGCCGTTTATCTTGGGTGTCCGCGATCCATTGTTTGCGTACCAACAACTCGCGACACACCATCGAAGCCGGTTTGAGATCCCTGTCGTGGCCGTCACTGGGAGTAACGGGAAGACCACGACCAAGGAAATGGTCGCCAGTGTGATGGCCCATCGGTGGAAAGTGCTGAAGACAGAGGGCAATCTGAATAACCGTATCGGAGTGCCGCAGACACTGCTTCGGCTAAATGGACGCCATGAAGGGGCCGTCATCGAGATGGGAGTCGACAACATTGGTCAGACCACCAGGCTGTGTGAAATGGCCCGGCCCACGATCGGCATCATCACGAACATCGGACCAGACCATTTGGAGTTTTTCGGGAGCATGGAAGGATCTGCCCAGGCCAAAGCGGAGTTGCTCGACCACCTTCCTTCTGACGGCACGGCGGTTTTGAATGCCGACGATCCCTACTACGACTACCTTGCGGCAAGGGCTCGATGCCGCGTCATCTCGTTTGGTTTTTCCTCAAAGGCCGATGTGCGCGCGATGGATGTGAAAGCCGATGGGCGTGATGGGACGATCTTCCGTCTGCTGCTTCCAGGGAAGGTGCGGCACACCATTGTCCACATTCGCGTGCAAGGAGGGCACAACGTCACCAACGCGTTGGCGGCCGGGGCGGTCGGAGCTGTCCTGGGATTGCCTGGAGCGGTCATTGCGCAGGGGCTGGCCCGCTTCCGTCCCGCTGCGATGCGGTCTCAGATCCTTGTGAGTCATGGCGTCAAGATCATCAATGACTGCTACAACGCCAATCCGGCGTCGATGAAGGCGGCGGTGCAGTTATTGGCGCAAACAGGGTTGGACCGGAAAAAGATCGCGGTGCTGGGAGACATGCTGGAGCTTGGATCTGGTGCCGTCCAGATGCATGAGGATGTCGGCGCGTTTGTGGCGCATCAAGGTATTGATCAACTCGTGGTCTGTGGCGCATTGGGGCGGAGTCTTGCGGACGGGGCGAGACGGGCGGGGCTGGATCGAACGCGCATTCTTGAACTGCCCGATGCCACTGCCGCGGCCGCTGACGTGAAGAGCATGGTGAAGCCGGGAGATGTCGTGCTGGTGAAAGCCTCGCGCGGCATGAAGTTGGAACGGGTGGTGTATGCACTCCAAGGGGCAAGGCGTACGGCGAAGAAGGCCTCGTAGGGAGAGTCTTGGCGGTCTCAGCGTATGGGGCGCTGAGTGGAAGATGTATCGATTAGACTATGCTGTATAACTGGCTATATCCGTTCCACACAGAATTCTCTTTCCTGAACGTCTTTCGCTATCAGAGCTTTCGCATTATTTACGCCGCCGTGACCGCGTTTCTGATCGCCTTTGTTCTGGCGCCGTGGGTGATTCGAAAGCTCCAAGAAATCAAATTGGGGCAGCAGATTCGGGACGACGGACCGAAACGGCATCTGGCCAAGAGCGGCACGCCAACGATGGGCGGCATCCTCATTATCTTTGCGGTCACGTTCTCGACGTTGCTGTGGGCTGATATCTCAAAGCCCTTCGTCTGGCTGGTGCTCGCGGCGACGCTGGGGTTTGGCGCCATCGGTTTTACAGACGACTATCTCAAGTTCATTAAGGCTCAGTCGAAAGGGCTATCAGCAACGCAAAAGTTTGCTGCCCAAGTGAGTGTGGCGCTGGCCATTGCGCTCGTCCTGTATTCCTTGCCGGGCTATAACACGAAGCTCAGCGTGCCGTTCTTCAAGAATTTCATGCCGGATCTCGGATGGTTTTATATCGTCTTTGCCATCCTCGTCATTGTGGGGAGTTCCAACGCCGTCAATCTCACGGATGGGCTCGATGGATTAGCCATCGGACCGGTCATGATCGCCGCGTTGGCCTACACAGTCGTAGCCTACGTCACGGGCCACCGGTTGATGTCAGACTATCTGCTCATTCCCCATATCGATGGCGCGGGAGAACTTGCAGTCTTTACCGCCGCCATCCTGGGATCGAGTCTGGGGTTTCTCTGGTTCAACGCCTATCCGGCCTCGGTGTTCATGGGGGACGTGGGCTCGCTTCCGCTTGGTGCGGCGCTCGGCACCGTGGCGGTCATCAGTAAGCACGAGCTGCTGCTGCTCATGGTCGGCGGCGTGTTTGTGATCGAAGCCGTATCGGTCATTTTCCAGGTGGTGTCGTTCAAATCGAGAGGGAAGCGGATTTTCTTAATGGCCCCGATTCACCACCACTTCGAGATGAAGGGCTGGGAAGAGCCGAAAGTCGTCGTGCGTTTGTGGATCATTGCCATTCTCTTGGCCTTGCTGAGCCTGAGCACCCTCAAGCTGCGGTGATGGGATGGTGAGCGAAGACGTCATGGAATTATCTGGAACCAATGTGACGGTTGTGGGCCTTGCTCGAAGCGGGGTCGCGGCTGCCCGATTGCTGCAGGAAGCTGGCGCATGCGTGACGGTCGCCGATCGGAAGGATCGGACTGAACTCACCGCTGTGCTCGAGCATCTCGATCAATCGAAGGTCAACGTCACGGTTGGTAGCGGATATGAAGCTGCGCTGGAGTCTGCCGATCTCGTCGTGATCAGCCCAGGGGTGCCCTATCGCATGGAGGCGCTTGAACGCGCTCGGCGTCGAGGGGTGAAAGTGGTCAGCGAACTTGAACTGGCTGCTCGATTTCTCTCCGCTCCGATTCTTGCCCTCACCGGCACCAACGGCAAGAGCACGACGGTGACGTTGATTGGGAAGATGCTGCAGCAAAGCGGGAAACAGGTCTTCGTGGGTGGGAACCTAGGCACAGCGCTCAGTGAGGCTGCGGGAAGATCCTTGCAAGCCTCCAAGATGGGGCAGCCCAATCCGTACGATGTTCTTGTGGTGGAAGTGTCCAGTTTCCAACTGGAAACGGTGGAACAGTTTCATCCGTGGATCGCAGCGATTCTCAACGTCACCGTCGATCACCAAGATCGCTATGACTCGATCGATGAATATGTCGCTGCCAAGAACCGGATCTTCGAGAATCAAACCCCGTCCGATTACGCGCTCTTCAATCTGGATGATGCGCGGGTTGCCTCGCTTCGATGGGCAGTGAAGGCGCGACGGTTGGGCTTCACCAGGACGCAGGCGTTGCCGGCAGATGTGGCCGGAGGGACCTATCTCGACCGTGATCGGATCATGACGACTGTGACCGGTCAACTCCAAGAAGTCTGCCGGCGCAGCGAGGTCAGGATTATCGGCAATCACAATATCGACAACGTGATGGCGGCGGTGACCTATGCGCTACTGAGCGGGTGCTCTCTTGACGTGATTCGTCAGGTGCTCAGGGAGTTCCCTGGATTGGAACATGCACTGGAGATCGTTCAGGATCGACGGAGCGTCCGCTTCGTCAACGACTCCAAGGGAACCAATGTCGATGCGACACTCAAGGCGCTGGAGAGTATCGACCAGCCCATCTGGCTCATTGCCGGTGGTCGCGACAAGGGCGGGGATTTCTCCCGGTTGGCTCCCGCAATCAGGCAGCGGGTCAAGCGGCTCATTCTGATCGGAGAGGCCGCTCCGCTCATCGCAAACGCGGTGCAGGGCTATCAGGCAATCGATCGGGCAGGCACGTTGCGGGAAGCGGTCGAGATCGCCGCTGCGGGCGCGGCAGCCGGTGAGGTGGTTCTGATGTCGCCGGCCTGCGCGAGTTTCGACATGTTCGCGGATTACCAGGATCGAGGCCGCCAGTTTAAGGCCCTGGTGAATGAATTACCGTGAGCAGTGATGGGTGACGAGTGATCTATGAAAACGACCCATCGCCAGATCTCATCACACATCACTCATCACCGATCACGGTGCATCAGGAGATGATGAATGTCACAGAGATCCACAGGGACCCTGGCACTGCCCTGGCCCACAGCCAGCCCGCGAGCGACGAAGCGGGTCGCGATGGATCACACCTTGTTGATCGTCACGATCACGCTGGCACTGGTGGGTCTGGTGATGGTCTTCAGTGCGAGTGCTGTGGTGGCGGGCAATCGCTTCCACGACTCAGGCTACTTCCTCAAGCGGCAACTCGCGTGGCTCACGTTCGGCTTCTTGCTCCTGCATCTGGCCTCCCGCATCGACTATGTCTGGTGGAAGCGGCTCTCGATCCCCCTGCTCGGTCTCATCATGGTGCTGCTGGTGATGGTGCTCATTCCATCGCTCGGCGTGGCTGCAAAGGGCGCTCGACGATGGTTGCGGTTGGGGCCGATTTCGATGCAACCAGCAGAAATGGTGAAGCTCGTCACCGTAATCTATCTCGCGGCCTATCTGACGAAGAAGGAAGACCGCATCACGATCTTCTCGAGTGGCCTGCTGCCAGTGCTGATCGTGGTCGGCCTGCTGAGCGGCTTGGTGTTGCTGGAACCGGACCTCGGGACCGTGGTGGTGATCGGGTTGGTGACGGTGGGTCTGCTGTTCCTCGGCGGAGCGCGCATCTCGCATCTGCTGACGCTCGGGCTCTGTGCGGTGCCGGTCGTTTTGGCGCTCGTCCTCGGATCGAGCTATCGTCGCCAGCGTTTGATGACGTTTCTCGCGCCGTGGAAAGACGCCTCGGACGCGGGATTTCAGATCACGCAATCCTTCTTGGCCTTCGGCAGCGGCGGTCCATTCGGAGTGGGGCTCGGCGAGGGGAAACAGAAACTCTTCTTTCTACCCGAAGCGCACACCGACTTTGTGTTGGCGTTGGTGGGCGAGGAGCTCGGATTGGTCGGGACGGGCGCAATCATTCTGCTCTTCGCGCTGTTCGTCGTGCGGGGATTTCAGATCGCGGCACGGGCGCGGATACCGTTTGGCCGGTACCTCGGGATGGGCATCACGTTGCTCATCGGCATTCAAGCATTGGTCAATGCCTGTGTTGTCACGGGCATGGTGCCGACCAAAGGGCTCACCTTGCCTTTCGTCAGTTATGGCGGGTCTTCCTTGGTGATCAGCCTGGTCGGGGTGGGGATCTTGCTGAATATCTCGCGGGATCGACAAGCGGGGAGGCAGGACGCTGGGCATCGGGCTGGTCGTGGCGGGTCGGGTCATCGATGACGATTGTGATTGCAGCAGGAGGCACTGGAGGCCATCTCTATCCGGCCGTGGCGCTGGCTCGCGAATTTCTACGCCGCGATCCCTCGACGAGGATTCTATTCGTCGGGACCTCGCGCGGGATCGAGTCGAAGGTGCTGGCACATGAGGGGTTCGAGTTGGAGCTCATTACGGCCAAGCCTGTGATGGGGAAGGGACTTGTGGACGTGGTGCAAGGGCTGATCTCGGTGCCACTCGGTCTTTGGCAGTCGCTGCGGATTCTTCGTGAACGTCACGCGGACTTGGTGATTGGCGTGGGAGGTTACACGAGCCCTACGCTGCTGGCCGCAGCAGCGTTAAAAGGGATTGCCCGGGTGATTCTGGAGCCGAATGCCTATCCGGGTATGGCCAACAAGGTGGTGGGGCCGTTCGCGCAACGGGTGTTCCTCGCCTTTGCATCGGCCGAAGCGTTGTTCGATCGAAGCAAGGTTCGGGTTGTGGGCACACCGGTTCGCCAAGAGTTTCTGGCGCAGGTCGGCCTGAGCCCTGTGGAGGAACCAGCTGGGCGCGGGCTGCACGTGCTGATTTTTGGCGGGAGTCAGGGCGCCAAAGCCATCAACAGCGCGGTGCTCGACGGATTGTCTGTACTGGCTGCGCGCCTGCCTGATCTGAGGATTACGCATCAGACCGGCGAAGCGGATTTTGGGCGGGTGAGCGAGGCGTACCGGAAGCTGGGAGTCAACGCGCACGTCGTGCCGTTTCTGTACAACATGCCGACGGCGCTACGGTTGGCTGATTTGGTTGTGGCTCGTGCTGGGGCGATGACGATTGCCGAGCTGACCGCCTGTGGGAAGCCGGCCATCCTCATTCCGTTGCCGACGGCGATCTATGACCACCAGATGAAGAATGCGCGAGCGATGGAGGCGGCGGGCGGGGCTGTGGTGCTTCCTCAGGGGGCGCTGACCGGCGCGCGACTCAGTGAATCGATTGTGGCCCTGCTGCAAGACACGCAGCGAATCCAGACGATGAGAGAGAAGAGTTGGGGGATGAGGAGAACCGACGCGGCTGAGGTGATTGTCCGTGAATGCTACGCACTCATGGGGGTGACACATGACATCAACGGGACTATTGGAGCGGCGGGAGCCTAACGGTGTTGGAGAGCGGGGGAATGGATCACGTGCATCAACCGGATCACAAGGGTTAACGCGCATGGCAATGTTTCGCAAGACACAACACATTCATCTCGTCGGAATCGGTGGCGCCGGGATGAGCGGCATAGCCGAAGTATTATTGACCATGGGGTACAAAGTCACCGGCTCAGATCTTCAGGCGTCGGAGACGACACGCCGATTGGAAGAACTGGGTGGAAAGATTTTCATCGGCCATCAAGAATCAAATGTCGGCGAAGCCCAGGTGGTGGTGATCTCCTCGGCTGTTGCCGCGAGCAACCCCGAAGTGGTCGTGGCGAAGGCCAAACAGATTCCGGTAATCCCGCGAGCTGAAATGCTCGCGGAGCTGATGCGGCTCAAGTTCGGTGTGGCGATTGCCGGGGCGCACGGCAAAACGACTACGACGTCGATGGTGGCGAATGTCTTGGCGCAGGGTGGGCTCGATCCCACGATGGTGATTGGGGGAAAGGTGAACGCACTGGGCAGTCATGCTCGACTTGGCCGCGGGGACCTGCTCGTGGCCGAAGCGGATGAAAGCGATGGGTCGTTCCTCCGTCTCTCGCCGACCATTGTGGCGGTGACCAATCTCGATCGTGAGCATTTGGATCACTATGGGTCGATGGAGCGGATCAACGAATGTTTCCTGGAGTTCATCAATAAGATTCCGTTCTATGGATTGGCCGTTCTGTGCGCCGATAATGAACGCCTCAGCGCGCTGTTTCCGGGGATCGTCAAGCGGTACCACACTTACGGGCTCCAGGAGCGAGAAGGGTTCGCGCCCGACTTCAAAGCGACCGACGTCAGCCTGAAAGAATGGGGGGCGGAGTTTCGCGCGCATTTTCGTGGAAAGAATCTTGGCCCGTTCCGTCTCGCCGTCCCCGGCATTCACAACGTGTCGAATGCACTCGCGGCGATTGCCATCGGGGTCGAACTGGATATCCCCGTCGATTTGATTCGCAAAGGGCTGGCGGCCTTCACCGGCGTTGAACGGCGATTCCATCTACGGGGCGAAGCCAACGGCATCATGGTCGTCGATGACTATGGCCACCATCCCACGGAAGTGAAAGCGACCTTGGCGGCCGCCAAGCAAGGGTGGGATCGCCGGTTGGTCGTGCTCTTCCAGCCGCATCGGTATAGCCGGACACGGGATTGTATCGAGGATTTCGCGCATGCGTTCGATCAAGCGGATCTTGTGTTCATGACGGAAATCTATGCGGCCGGCGAGCAGCCGATACCCGGCGTGTCCGGCGCACAACTGGCTGAGACTATCAAGGCCGCTGGTCATCCATCGGTGACGTTCATTGAACGGAAAGAAACTTTGCCGGATCAGGTGCTGCCGCAGCTGAAGCCCGGCGACCTCGTGCTGACGTTGGGCGCGGGAGACATCTGGAAAGCAGGGACGGGGATTCTTGCGCGGCTTGAGCCAACCGCATAGCTCATGGCTCGTCGGAGTAACACGCATGCGAAGCAGACACGTCGAACCGGCACTCAGCGCAAGTTGCAGGCGGCGGTGGCCGGTCTCAGAGGGCCCGTCCACTTCAATGCGCCGCTCAAGGAGTACACGTCCTTTCGCATCGGTGGCCCAGCCGATGTGCTTGTCGAACCAGCTGATGTGGAGGATGTCGTCCGACTTGTCACGCAAGCGCACGTGGAGAAACTCCCGATCTTTGTGGTGGGCGGCACGAATCTCCTCATTCGGGACAAGGGCATCAGAGGCGTGGTGGTCAGTCTGGCGAAGCTCCGCGCGAGTAAAGAAGAACCGGGATCGGTGCTCTATGCCGAAGGCGGCGTGGGCATGCCGACGCTTATCGGCTACGCCATCCGCCGGTCGTTGGCAGGATTGGAATGGGCGGCCGGCATTCCGGGCACCGTGGCGGGGTGCGTGGTGATGAACGCCGGAACCAGGCTGGGCGAAATGAAGGACAGCGTGAAGGCCGTCCGCATCGTGACCCCTAAAGGCGCACTGATCGAATGTCCGGCAGAGGAGATCGAGTTCAGCTATCGGCGGGCGAAGTTACCACCGGGAATTGTGGTGGGGGTCTGGCTCCAACTCAAGCCCGGCGTGCGGTCGGATATTGAGAAGGTCGTGAAAGACTACTTGCACTATCGTCGCGATACGCAACCGCTGACGTTGCCGAGCGCCGGCTGTGTTTTCAAGAACCCGCCGAACGATTCAGCGGGGCGGGTGGTTGAGTCCGCCGGGCTCAAAGGCGCGCATGTCGGCGATGCGCAGGTGTCGGACAAGCATGCCAACTTCATTGTGAACCAAGGGAAGGCCACGGCCAAGGATGTCTTGGCCCTCATCAGGAAGGTCCGCGCGCAAGTTGCTCGGAAGACCGGCGTGAAGTTGGAACTGGAACTGAAACTGGTGGGCCAAGCGTAACGGAGAGTGATGGGTGATGCGTGATCAGGTCGTGAAGAAAGAGCAACCAACCCATCACCGATCACTAATCACTGATCACGAGAGAGGACTATGGGACAGACGGCTCGTTTAACTACAGCACGAATTGGGGTCTTGATGGGTGGACGGTCGTCTGAGCGCGAGGTGTCGCTCCGCACCGGGCAGGCCGTGCATCAATCGTTGGTCCGTCGAGGCTATGACGCAGTGTCTATCGATGTGACTGACCATCTCTATCAGGATTTGAAAGACCAGAAGATTGCCGTCGCGTTTCTCTCTCTGCATGGCCCCGGTGGTGAGGACGGGACGATCCAAGGATTTCTCGACACGATCGGGATGCCCTATACCGGCTCTGGCGTGCAGGCGAGTGCGGTGGGAATGCACAAGGTGATCACAAAAACCGTACTGGCCGCGCACGCTATTCCGGTTC
The DNA here is from genome assembly GCA_023248355.1 of Nitrospiraceae bacterium. Lineage (GTDB taxonomy): Bacteria > Nitrospirota > Nitrospiria > Nitrospirales > Nitrospiraceae > Nitrospira_D. The sequence goes on along the minus strand of JAHFES010000013.1, from coordinate 17,728 downwards.
CTGCCGGGACTGTGGTGCAGCGTGGGGCCATGCCGTCGCTGGCCAGAATTCTCAAATCGGCGAAGCTGAAATTGCCGGTTGTGGTCAAACCGGCTTCACAAGGGTCCACGATCGGGGTCACGATCGTTCGTCACGTCAAAGAATGGAAGGACGCGCTCGCCCTGGCCCATCGTTACGATCCCGATGCCATGGTCGAAGCGTACATCGCTGGACACGAAGTCACGGTTTCCATTCTTGGCGGGTCAGCGGGATCTGCCAAAGTACTCCCGGCTGTTGAGATTGTCGCGCCCGACGGGTTTTATGATTTCTCCGCGAAGTATCAGAAGGGCAAGACCCGGTATCTCTGTCCCGCTCCGCTGCCGGCCAAGATTCTACGAGAGATCGGAGCGCTGGGGCAGCGGACGTACGAAGTCTTGGGATGTGAGGGGGCCGCCCGTGTCGATTTTCGGATTACGCCGAAAGGACGCTCGTATGTATTGGAAATCAATACGGTGCCGGGCATGACCGAAACGAGTCTGCTGCCGATGGCGGCTGCGCAAGCGGGCATTGATTACGACAGCCTGGTCGAGTGGATTTTGCAGTCGGCCCTTGATCGTGCGCATCGATTCGCTCAAGCCGCGAAGAGGGAGTCGGCATGATGCGATCGTTCTTGAAGGGGAAGCGGGCGCGCCCCGCAGGGCCTCGAAAGAATCAGTGGAGAGGTCCCTGTGCAGGCCAAGTCATGAGTCAGAATGCCGAGGCCAGGCGAGCCAAGACTGTGGCCAGATGGACCCGCCTCATGCGGTGGAGCGGAATGATGGTGGGTGCGGTGCTGATGGGGTGGATCCTCATGATGGGCGTGAAACATTCCGGGCCCGCGCTCAAACGGCTGCTCGAAATTAAAGCGGTGACGGTCGAAGGCGTGCACCATATGAATAAGCAGGAAGTGATCGATCTCGTTGAGCTGAAACCCGGCACCCCGCTCCATCACATTGTGACGACCGCGATCAAGGAGCAAGTGGAGTCCCATCCCTGGGTGAAAGAAGCGGTGGTGACCCGAGTTCCGTTTCATGAATTGCGGATCTCGGTGATCGAGCGGAAGCCCGCCGCGATTGTTCGGGCGGGTGCTGAAAACTTTCTCAGTGACGAAGGGGGCCATGTGCTGGCCCGGCTCGGCCAAGCGGACGATGAGACCTTGCCCATGGTGACGGGCATCGATTCCAAAGAGCTGATGCGGGGCGATGGGGGCATGCGGCAGGCGATCGTGTCGGGTATCGAGCTCGCGAAACTTGTGGGGCATACCTATGAAGGACGGTTGCAAGTGAATGCGGCGAATCCGTCGAATCTTGTGGCTTCCGTCCGAGGCGTTCAATTCCAGTTCGGGGAGTCGGCTGTCGGTGACCAGTGGGAGCGGTTCCAACGGGTCAAACCGACCCTGAAGACGCTGAGCTTCGATGGACGCGGGCGGGGCGCGAACGAAGTGGATCTCCGGTACGAGAACCGTATCATCGTACGGGAAAGGGGGTGATCGCGGTGCCAAAACGGGATCAAATCCTTGTCGGATTGGACATCGGGACAACGAAAATCTGCGCGATTGTCGCGGAGATCACGGACGTGGGTGCGCTAAACGTGATCGGTGTCGGGTCGAGTCCCTCTCGCGGCCTGCGCAAGGGGGTTGTCGTCGATATTGAGAGTACCGTCGAATCGATCAAGAAGGCGGTCGAAGAAGCGGAGCTGATGGCGGCTGTGCAGATCAATTCGGTCTACACCGGCATCGCAGGCAGTCACATCTCTGCGGAGAATTGTAAGGGCGTCGTGGCGCTCAAGCGCGCGGAAGTCACGCGCGAAGATATCCATCGGGCGATCGAGAGCGCCCGCACATTGGCCGTCATCCCGCATGAGCGCCGGATTCTGCACGTGCTTCCGCGAGAGTACATGGTGGACGGACAAGAGGGCGTGCGCCAGCCGTTAGGCCTGTCCGGGAATCGCCTGGAAGTGAACGTACATGTCATTACGGGGGCCGTCACGTCGGCGCAAAACATTATTAAGAGCGTCAATCGAGCCGGGCTTGATGTCGTGGACATCATTCTCCAGCCGCTCGCGTCGAGTGAAGCGGTGCTGAGTCTGGAGGAACGCGACCTGGGTGTCGTCATGGTGGATCTTGGAGGGGGCACCACTGACCTCGCCATTTTCCTCGATGGGAGCATCCGTCACTCCGCCGTACTGCCCATCGGCGGACAGAATCTGACGAAGGATCTGGCGATCGGCCTTCTCACATCGCAAACCGAGGCGGAGAAGATCAAGACCCAGCATGGCATCGCGCTGACAGAATTGGTCACTGGCCATCAAGTCGTCGAGGTCCCCTCTATCGGAGATCGTCCAGCGCGCACGTTTTCACGTCGGGACATCGCAGAGATCCTCGAACCGCGTGTCGAAGAAATGTTTGAACTCGTGCGTCGAGAAATTGCACGAGCCGGGTATGAAGGGATGTTGGGTGCCGGGGTGGTGATCACCGGCGGAACGTCGCTGCTGGAAGGCATGCCGGACGCGGTAGAAAAGGCGTTGAATTTGCCGGCCCGCCGGGGCGTGCCATCCGGCGTAGGCGGGCTCAGAGATATTGTCGGTCATCCCAGCCATGCGACCGGGGTGGGGTTGTTGCTGCATGCCCGACGGCATGCCGAAGAACTGGAAACGGCCGGACTTCGCAATGGAGGGACCTGGGCCAAAATGTTTGGATGGACAAAGCGAGTGTTGGAGGTCTTTTAACCAGAGCCCTCGCGCGCGATCGGCGGTCGCCAGGCGAGGAGATGTGAGGAGGTGTCCCAATGTTCTCTTTTCAGGAAGATGTGCTCTTGCCGGTCCGTATCAAGGTGATCGGAGTCGGCGGCGCCGGATGCAACGCGGTGAATACCATGATCGCGTCCGGCCTGGCGCGGGTCGACTTTATTGCGGGCAACACGGATCTCCAGGCACTCGATCGGTCTCTGGCTCCGTACAAGATCCAATTGGGGCCCGAGCGGACCCGTGGGTTGGGTGCGGGAGCGAAGCCGGAAATCGGGAAGGAAGCGGCGTTGGAAAGCAAAGACCACATCCGTGAATGTCTTGAAGGCGCGGATATGGTGTTTGTGACTGCAGGAATGGGCGGCGGGACCGGCACAGGAGCCGCTCCGGTCGTCGCCAGCATTGCCCGTGAAATGGGGATTCTCACGGTGGGCGTGGTCACGAAGCCGTTCCAATATGAAGGCCAACGACGACACAAACATGCGGAAGAAGGCATTCGCGATCTGAGTCGGCACGTCGACACGCTGCTCGTGATTCCGAACCAGCGGCTGTTGGGGATTGTCGACAGGGCCACCCCGCTTCTCGAAGCGTTCAAAGTTGCGGATGATGTGCTGCGGCAGGCCATCCAAGGGATCGCCGACGTCATTACCACGACGGGCCATGTGAACGTGGACTTTGCCGATGTTCGGACGGTCATGTCGCACACGGGTCGGGCGGTCATGGGAATGGGTATTTCGCGCGGGCCGAATCGGGCGATCGAAGCCGCGCAGAAAGCCATCTGCAGTCCACTGCTCGAAGAGGGCAGCGTCGAAGGTGCTCGCGGCGTGCTGCTGAACATTACCGGCGGACCCAGCATGTCGCTGCATGAAATTGAGGAAGCAGCTTCCATCATCCAGCAGGCGGCTGATGCAGAAGCGAATATCATTGTGGGTCAGGTGATCAATCCCGATATGGGTGAGGACCTGGTCGTCACCGTGATTGCGACGGGGTTTGAGCGAGAGGAAGATGCGGCGGCAATGACGATTGGTGCGGAACGCGCAACAGCCCGTGCGCCCAAGCCAGCGCAGCCTGTGTTGGCTGGCGTGGGTGCTGCCGTTGCAGTAGATCGGCCCATGAAGGATCTCGACCGTCCGACATTCTTGCGGCGGATGAGTGATGCGCGGGAATCGATAGACCGGGCCGCGTTGGTGGCAGAGGACGAATGGGATGTCCCGACATTTCTCCGGAAACAAGTGGACTGATCGGGGTGTTACGATTGAGATGAAGTCACGAGGGATGACGTCATGGTGAGCGCCCCTGTCATTACCGTGCCGGCATTTGCGCCTGCTCGGAGTGGTGTCCGTCATTTTTTCGGAACCCGTCGGCATGCGACGGGCCTCGCCTTTGAATTGGGTATCCCTGTTCAGGGTGCGCGAGGTGCCGTACGATCTTCGTGGATGCTCTCTGTGAAGCAGGTTCACGGGACGGCTGCGCTCGTGGTGGATCGTGCGCTGACACCCGCCGACCGCTTCCATGGCGGCTGGGATGCCTTGGTCACCAATCAGCCTGGGATCATGGTGGCGGTACGGACGGCAGATTGTGTCCCCATTCTCGTGCACGATCCGAAACGACGGGTCGTGGCCGCCATACATGCTGGTTGGCGAGGGGCTGTCGCAGGCATTGTGCCGAAGACGATCGCGCTGATGAAGTCACGTTTCGGCTCAGCCCCTGAGCATCTGCGGGTCAGTATCGGACCGTCCGCGGGAGTGTGTTGCTACGAGGTGGATGAACCGGTTTTGGACAGGCTGCGTCAGGAGTTTCCTAATTGGGAGAGAGTGGTTCGAGATCATCGAAGCGGAAAGGCGCATCTCGACCTGAAGACGCTCATCAGAGAACAAGCCCAGGCGGCTGGCGCGAGTCCGGAGTCCATCACAGCCGTCAATCTGTGCACCATGTGTCATGAAGACTTGTTCTTTTCCTATCGACGAGAGGGAAAAGTGATCGGCACGATGGTGAGTGCCATTGGACTGGCGCCTTCGCGCGGGTGATGCAGCGCCTCTGACAATTATCCGGTCCTTCCGTTAGAATAGGTGCGGTTCGCCGGGAGTGGCGGCCAGGATATGTGAGGCCCGATTCATACAATGGAGCCGCCTGCCAGAGAGACGATTGCCACGCGTGTCCAGGTGGTGCTGTCGAAGATTCGTCGTGCCGCAGAAAAAGTCGGGCGGCCTCACGGCAGCATCCGGCTCGTGGCGGCTACCAAGACGGTGGGGGTCGATCGTATTCTTGAAGGAATCGAAGCCGGACTGTCGATCGTGGGTGAGAATCGAGTCCAGGAAGCGGTCCCCAAGATCGCGGCCCTCAAGCAGGCGCCGGTCCGCTGGCATTTCATAGGGCAACTGCAGCGGCGCAAGGTGCGGTCGGTGATGGGCTTGTTTGACTTGATCCATTCGGTCGATAGCCTGGAACTGGCCCAAGAAATTGATCGCCGCGCAGGCGACGCCGGCAGTTGCCAGGACATTCTGTTGGAAGTGAATATTGGGAGTGAGCCGACGAAGACGGGTTTCCATCCTGATAACATCGTGCAGTTGGTGCTAACGATGGCTGCACTCTCTCACATTCAAATCAAAGGACTGATGGCCATTCCGCCACCGACTGCTGATGCTGAGATGGCTCGGCCATACTTTCGGAAGCTCCGCGACGTGGCCACGCGAATTGCCGAGATGAGCCTCCCATCCGTGATGATGGACGAACTGTCCATGGGCATGTCGAGCGATTATGAAGTCGCCGTTGAAGAAGGGGCGACCCTTGTCCGCGTCGGCACCGCCATCTTTGGAGCGCGTCATGCCTAGCCCAGGCCTTACACGAAAGATCGCATTTGTCGGTGGCGGTCACATGGCTGAGGCGTTGATCGGGGGCGTGCTCTCCGCCAAGCTCTGCGGGCCCGATCGAATCTGGGCAACTGATACAGCCACAGGACGGCTGGATCATCTCAAGAAGAAATACGGGATTCAGGTGGGCGGGCAGAATTGCGAGGCCGTGGCCTGGGGCGATGTCGTGGTACTGGCGGTGAAGCCGCAGGTTCTCGATGTGGTACTTCAGGAGATTGGCAGTGAGTTGGCCAAAGCGCTTGTCGTATCAGTCGTCGCGGGTGTGCCGATCCGTCGAATCGCAGAAGCCTGTGGCCAGTCCACACGCGTAATTCGGACCATGCCTAATACCCCGGCAATGGTTCATGCGGGGATGACGGCCTTGGCGATCGGAGCCGGTGTTGATGCGGACGACGTGGCCTGTGCGCAGCAGATCTTCGAGTCAGTCGGCAAGGTCGTGATGGTCGAGGAACGACTCATGGATGCCGTGACTGGACTCAGTGGAAGCGGACCGGCCTATGTCTTTCTCGCGATTGAAGCCCTTGCGGATGGTGGAGTGAAGATGGGTTTGCCACGAGAAACCGCTGGATTGCTCGCGGCGCAGACTGTCTTGGGCGCTGCGCGGATGGTGTTGGAAACCGGCCAACATCCAGCTCGCCTCAAAGATCAGGTCACCTCACCAGGCGGAACGACGATTGCTGGCTTGCATCAATTGGAACAGGGTGGATTGCGGGCGACGTTGATTAACGCGGTCGAAGCGGCCACCAAACGATCACAGGAGCTCGGACGCTGATGTTCATTGCCGCGAACGTTTTAGATGGCCTTGCCTACGTCATGAATTCGGCGTTGACCATTTATATGTATGTCATCATCGCGCGTGCGTTGATCTCCTGGGTCAACCCCGATCCATGGAATCCTATCGTGCAATTTCTCGATCGGGCGACTGAACCGGTGCTGGCCCCAATTCGTCGTTGGATCGGATGGCGAATGGGAATCGACCTGTCCCCGCTGGTGGCGATTCTGATCATTGTGTTCCTGCAGTACGCGCTCGTACAGTCCTTGTTCGAGGTGGCAAAACGGATGCACACTGAATCTAATTAAGAGGTGTTCTATGAAAATCACTCCCCTTGATATTCAACAAATGGTCTTTCGCATCAAGCTCCGTGGCTATGATCGGGAAGAGGTCAATCGTTTCCTCGAAGAAGTTGCGCAAACCGTCGAGTCGTTGAACCGTGACAATGCGGCGTTGCGTGAGCGGGTGGCCTTGACTGAGCAACAGGTGGCGGAATTGAAGCGAACGGAAACGACGCTGTCAAACACGCTGGTGGCGGCGCAGTCGCTGGCTGAAGATGTGAAGCGCAGCGCCCAGCGGGATGCTGAGTTGATTGTCAAAGAAGCGGAGCTGAAGGCCTGCGAGTTGTTCCGACAGGCTCGGGTTGAGCTGGCGGATACCCAGCGGGATTTGTCTATGCTCCTCAAACAGCGGCTGCTCATGGTCGAACGGATGCGGGCGACCGTGCATACCTTTGAGCGGATGCTGGATGTTGAGGTGAGTGAAGCCTACCAGGACAGTGGCGTGGTGCGCGAAGGCAAGCTGGAAGGTGAGTCGAGTCCTGCCCGCTGAGCAGCAAGGACGTTTTTCCCCGTGCGCGGACGCTTACCGGGGCGAGTGCATCACGACCATGCAGGTTCCTCCTTCACTCCACGCGGCGCTAGACCAGGCTGTCGCTGACGGGGTCTTTCCCGGCGCTGTCCTTGCGGTGCGCCACAGAGGGAATCGGGTCTGCCTCGTGTCTGCCGGCCGCCTCTCCAGTGAGCCTCTGGGCGATCCCGTCACAGCATCGACGATGTATGACCTCGCCTCTCTGACCAAACCATTAGCCACAGTCACATCGTTGGCATTGTTGATCCAAAGAGGTCAGTGCCGACTCGACGATCGTGTTGACGATCTGTTGCCTGAGTTACGGGATGCGCCCGTTGGGCCGGCGACGCTCCGGCATTTGCTCACGCACAGTTCTGGCCTGCCGGGCTGGCGCGGGTTCTACGAGCGGCTGAGTCCGAATGCTGTCCTGCCCTCGTCACGACAAGCCAGGGGCCTTGCAGGCGAGCAAATGCTGCAATTGTTCAAAAGCGAAGCCGTACTCTATGGACGGGGCGAGAGGAGTCTGTATAGTGATCTTGGATTCATACTGCTTGGATTGATCATCGAACGGCTGAGTGACAGCACCTTGGATCGATTCGTTGCCGAGCGCATTGTTCAGCCCTTGGGCGAACCCCCGTTGTGGTATTTGCCAAGCGAGGGAGGCGAACATTCCCCAAGGCGTTCGATGGTCGGCGTAATCGCTCCGACCGAACATGACTTGTGGAGAGGCCGTCTGCTCTGCGGCGAGGTTCATGACGAAAACGCAGCGGCGCTTGGTGGGGTGGCTGGGCATGCGGGGTTGTTTGGGACTGCCGAGGCAGTTCTCGCCGTCACAGGAAATTGGCTGCGCGCGTATCATCGGCAAACATCGATTCTCGATTGCGATGTCGTCCAGGAATTCACCCGACGACAGGAGTATGTGCCTGGATCCAGTTGGGCACTCGGGTGGGATACGCCATCAACACCGTCTTCGTCAGGGCGATACTTTTCCCCCAAGTCGTTCGGACATCTCGGCTATACAGGAACGTCGATCTGGATTGATCCGGTGTGCGAGCTGGAGGTGGTGCTGCTATCTAATCGAGTCTATCCGAGCAGGAAGAATGAGATGATTCGAGCGTTTCGTCCGGTGATTCATGATCTGGTGTATCAGGAGTTCGCGGCGGTTCGTTAAGGCTGGTCGGCGTAGTCGCCCCAGGTTTCTTTTTCGGCAAGATAGCGCGTCCCTTTGAAGTTGGCCCGCGTCCTCATCCGAGTGAATCCGAACCCCTGAAGTTTCTCCACGAGTTCCTTTACGGCTGCGGTGATGGTCGAGTGCGATCCGCTCTCAACGGTGAAGGCTTCATACATGGCCTTGGCTGCGTATCCGGATGCCGTCCGATTGACGAGGATGGCGCGGCTAAAATATCGATCGCTCGGGTCCACGCCCTCAATCTGGTGTTTCTCGACTAACCCTTCTTTCTTAAACATCAGCGGCAGCGTGCTCATTCACTCCTCCACAATCTCAGGATGTCGTACACGGAGGGAATTATAGGAGCCTTTCGTGGCGACTGCAACCGCGTTGACAAGGTGTCCTCCGATAACTATGATGCCTCCCCTTACCAAATCTGAGGCTTGGTTTCCTGGCCAGTCCCATGAACATTCCAAATAGCCTGACGATTCTTCGCATCCTGCTGATTCCCGTCTATATAGGATTCATGACGTATGGCCAGTATGGACTGGCGTTGTTCGTTCTGCTTCTGGCTGGGCTCACCGATGCGATCGATGGTCCCATCGCGCGGAGGCTCAATCAACGGACGAGACTGGGGACATTTCTCGATCCGCTTGCGGATAAGCTGCTCCTGACCTCTGGATTCATCTCTCTTTCGATGCTTCATCTGGTGCCGTCATGGCTGGTGATTCTTGTCGTGAGCCGGGACGTCATTCTCCTGTTGGGCACCGCGGTTGCGCATGTGACCAATTTGCCCATCAATATCTCCCCGACGTTTTGGGGAAAGGGGACCACATTGCTCCAGTTGAGCTATGTGCTCTTGGTCGTCCTCCTGACGTGGCGTGGCCTTGGGTTATCGGTGCTGACCCCGCTCTTAACTATTATGGTGGGGTTCACTCTCGCCTCCGGTCTGCACTATCTCTACCGAGGCTATCGGCATTCTAATTCAGCTCCTCCGCTGAGCTAGGTCCATCTCTTCCCATGCTTTCTGCTCATGCGCTGCGTGGGCAACGAGCAAATAATGCAATTGTTTTGACAGGTTTTTGGACCCCCAGTAGACTCGCCTTGCAGTCGTAGTCTTGCCACATAACTGGCTCGGGGAGCCACAACAGGACGAAACATTCTAATGGCCACATTTGCTTACGTCGGACGGAGTAAATCAGGATCAGTTAAAAAGGGTGAGCTCGTCGCCAAGACACGCGACGAAGCGGTCGAGCAGTTACGCAAGCAAAGCGTGGTAGTGACGAGTCTTGAGGAAAAAGCCGCAAAGGAAGGGTTCCAGTTTAGCCTGGGAACAGGGATGACCGACAAGGATCTGGTCGTGTTCACCCGTCAGTTTGGGACCATGATCAATGCCGGGTTGCCGCTTATCCAGTGTCTCGAAATTCTCTCGACACAATCGGAAAATGCAGCCCTCAGAAAGGCGATTGGTGCCGTCAAGGGGCAGGTGGAGGGAGGGTCGACTTTCTCGGATGCTCTTCGAAAGCATCCAAAGATCTTTGACGATTTGTACATCAATATGGTGCATGCCGGCGAAGTCGGCGGGTTGCTCGATACAATTTTGAGTCGCCTGTCGAAGCACATCGAAAAAGCTATGAAGTTGAAGGCGCAGATTAAGAGCGCGATGGTCTACCCGTCGGCTATTGTTGGGATTGCTGTTATCGTGATCGCGGTCCTCATGATTTGGGTCATTCCCGTTTTTGAAAAAATGTTTAAGGAGCTGTCTAACGGAAAGATGGCGTTGCCGGGCCCAACCCAGCTCGTGATTGACATGAGCAACTTTGTTCAGGGGAACTGGTACCTGATTGTGGGTGCGGTCGTTGCCGTTGTTTTTGGGATTAAAAAGTATTATGCGACTCCCCAAGGAAGACTTGCCATTGACAGGTTTCTGCTGAAAGTTCCAGTTATGGGGGATCTCATCAGGAAAGCATCGGTTGCGAAATTTACTCGCACATTGGGTACTCTGCTATCGAGTGGTGTGCCGCTGCTTGAGGCTCTGACAATTTGCGCAAAAACATCGGGCAACAAGGTCGTCGAAGGTGCCTTACTCGATGCGAGAATCAGCATTAGCGGCGGGAAAACTATTTCTGAGCCACTCGCAAAATGCGGAACGTTCCCAAAGATGGTGACCCACATGATAGCCGTGGGGGAGTCGACCGGCGCGCTCGACAGCATGCTGGGGAAAATCGCAGACTTTTATGAAGAAGAAGTCGACCAAGCCGTGACGTCTCTCACTGCACTATTGGAACCCATGATGATGGTTTTCTTGGGGGTCACGATTGGATTTATCGTTATTGCCATGTATCTACCCATCTTTTCGATGGCGTCCGCCATTGGGTAAGCGACTGCAGACGACGAAGTGACCTCATTACGCAAGATGGGTTGGGTAATGAGTGGATTCGCTCCATACAAAAAGACTGCATCTCCGTTCTCCGAGTCTTTTTGTGTATCGTCTCCAACCAATTGATCTCGCGTTGTCAGTTGAATTGCTCATGATGGCTGCAGATAACGCCAGGACCCAGAGAGCCTTCTCTAGCAGGGTGTGGCTGAGTGGGTAACATTAAAGCAAGAATTCATTGGTTGATGGGGCTGCGGGTTGTCGTTGTCACCCTCCTACTGGGGCTTTCTCTCACATTTCAAGTGACCAAGGGCGAGCGAGTAGAAACGTTCTACGCGCTCATCATCTTCACCTATGCGGTCACCATTCCCTATGCGTTGGTGCTTCGAAAACTGACGAGTACTGATGCCCTTGTCCAGTTCGCGTGGGCTCAGGTTGGTGTCGACTTTCTGCTAGAAACGCTTCTGATCGCTCGGACGGGAGGAATCGAAAGCCCGTTTGCCGTGCTCTACGTCATCACGGTCACTGTCGCTAGTCTGGTCCCACGTCGTCGTGTCGGGTTGCTGACCGCCAGTCTCTGCATCATTCTCTTTGGAATTCTTACCAACGTGCAGCTCTACGGGTTCGCAGAAGTATGGGGATGGTTACCCCATACTCGTTTGAGTGCCGCAGAAACCCTGCAAGCGTTTGGCGTGTATAGCCTAGCGTTTCTGGTGGTTGGTTTTCTAAGCGGTGCACTTGCGGATCAGCTGCAGCATGCGGATCACTCACTGCGTGAAAAAGAACAAGGGCTGAGTCGCCTCCAAGAATTCCATGAAAATATTGTTCATAGTATCAGCAGCGGTGTCTTTACAACGGAGGAGGGTGGCCGCATTACGTCGTTCAATCCCGCGGCACAGGAGGCGACAGGTTACAGTTTTGAACAGGTTCAAGGTCGACCGTGGCGGGAAGTGTTTAATTGGCATCCAAGTCAGCCGTCGGATGAGCACATACTGGAAAGTTCCGCCAACATGCGGTTCGAAGTGGAATGTAAACGGGCTGACGGCAATCGCTTGATCCTCGGCATGACGCTCTCGCCCTTGCACGAACAGGGAGAAGAAACGGGATTGGTTGGGGTGTTTAAAGATCTCACCCAGATCCGTGACATGGAAGAGGAGATGCGGCGCAAGGATTGGTTGGCCAGCCTAGGCGAGATGTCCGCGGGGATGGCGCATGAGATTCGGAACCCCCTCGGCGCGCTTGCCGGGGCGATGCAGATGTTGCGGAAGGATCTCCATGCGGATGAGACCAGCCAGCGGTTGATGGACATCGCGGTTCGGGAAGCCACCAGGCTCGACAATATCATCACAGAGTTTCTCCAGTACGCCAGGCCGCCGGCACTGAATTTGGCCGAGCATGATTTGAACAAAGTCCTTGCCGAGACCCTTGATCTGGTACAACATGAAGCCCGGACTAGAACCAACATCAAGATTGTGACGTCTCTCGCCAGCGGGGCTCTGCCCGGACAAGTGGATCAGGACCAAATGAAACAAGTCTTCTGGAATCTGGCGGCCAATGCCTTTGATGCCATGCCCAAAGGCGGTCAATTGACGATTGCGACAGGGTGTCGGAAGATCGATGTCAGCGGGCGAAAGGCCGATGTCGTGGAGATCTCGTTTCAAGATAGCGGGGAAGGCATCTCCAAGAAGAACCTGGACAAGATTTTTCTTCCCTTCTTCACGACGAAGAAGCAGGGGTCGGGGTTAGGGTTGGCTGCTGTGCATCGAATCGTCGATCTTCATGGCGGATGGATCAAGGTGGAGAGCCAGGATAGCCAAGGATCACGACTTGTCGTCTGCCTGCCCCGTTCGGCGGAGGCCGGCGTCCGGCTGTGGCACGAAGGTAGGGAACCGTGGAAAAGATCCTAGTCGTGGATGACGAGCAAAGCTTGCGAGAAGTGTTGAGCATCATGCTCAAACGAGCTGGGTATGCCGTCACAAGTGTGGCGGATGGCGAAGAAGCGATCGAGCATCTGAACAAGGAAATCTTCGACCTGGTCATCACCGATTTGCGGATGCCAAAGGTTGATGGGATGGAGGTGCTCAAGGCCGTGAAGTCAGCCTCGCCGGAAACGGTTGTGTTGGTGATTACAGCGTTTGCAACCGCTGACTCGGCCGTCGAAGCGATGAAAGAGGGTGCCTATGATTACCTCACGAAGCCGTTCCAAGTTGATGAAGTTCAGCTAATTATCCGCAATGCGCTCGAGAAGCGGCGTCTCACGACCGAAAACATCCTGCTCAAGCGTGAGATGGCGAGCCAGTCGTCATTTGCGCAGTTGGTTGGTCAGAGCGAAGCCATGCAGAAGGTATTTGATGTTGTGCGGAAAGTGGCTGACTCGAAGAGCAACGTGCTGATCTGTGGTGAGAGTGGGACGGGAAAAGAATTGGTGGCCCGGGCGATCCATTACAACAGCGCCCGAAGCCCTATGCCGTTTGTAGCCGTAAACTGCAGCGCAGTCCCCGAGACACTGTTGGAGAGTGAACTGTTCGGACACATGAAAGGATCGTTCACCGGTGCGATCTCGAATAAAGCAGGGTTGTTTGAAGTGGCCAATGGCGGGACCATCTTTCTGGACGAAATCGGTGATACGACACCGACCATTCAGGTGAAACTCTTGCGTGTCATTCAGGAGCGCGAGTTCCGTCGGGTCGGCGGCACCCAGGATGTCAAAGTCGATGTGCGCATCGTCGCTGCGACGAACAAGGATCTTGAAAAGGCTGTTGCTGATGGTTCTTTCCGCGAAGATCTCTATTATCGACTGGACGTGATCCCGATTCGACTTCCCCCGCTCCGTTTACGCAGTGGTGATATCCCCTTATTGGTCAACCATTTCCTGGAACGATTCTCAAGGGAAAGTGGGAAGCCTGCGCCGACGCTGAACGCTGAGGCCATGCATGTCTTGTTGGGCCATGAATGGCGGGGCAACGTACGAGAGTTGGAGAATTTGATCGAGCGCGTCGTCGCGTTTTCAACCGGAGGAGCAGTCACCGACGTGGATGTGCGTGGCTGGCTTCACCGGTCGGTGTCTCCCCAGCAGCAACCAGGCCTGCCAATGGATTTGACCGACGACGGATTGGACCTCGAAGGGCTCATCAATGGGATCGAGAAAGATTTGTTACGCAAGGCGCTTGAGCGTTCGAAATGGGTCAAGAAGAAGGCCGCCCGGCTGCTCCGGCTGAATACCCGGTCTTTCCGCTATCGGCTCGAGAAGTATGCTATAAAAGGGGGTCGTGACTAAGAGTTCCTCAGGATCGATCTCCACCCCGTCCTCCGCCGTCACCATTTTCGCCCCTGCGAAAGTCAATCTCATCCTCCGAATTCTCGATCGCCGTGCCGATGGCTTTCATAATCTATGGTCTCTCATGCAGACCGTGGGCTTGGAGGACGAAATCGCAATCCAATGCAGCCCACACCATGCAGACATCAAATTGCAGTGTGACTCGCTCTCGTTGAGCACGGATCAAACCAACCTTGTCTATCGTGCTGCCGCGGCGGTGCTTCAACACAGTGGCCTGAAGGTCGGGGTGGAGATCGCCCTCATCAAGCGAATCCCGATGGGGGCAGGGTTGGGCGGCGGGAGCAGCGATGCCGCAGCGACGATCATTGGGCTAAACCGATTGCTGAATTTGGGATGGTCGGTGATGAAAATGGCTCAAGTGGGCCAAATGTTAGGAAGTGATGTGCCGTTTTTCTTCTTTGCCCCGTCGGCCACTGTGACGGGCCGCGGCGAGCAGGTGAACGCCATTCGAGTCACCGGGAGCCGATGGGTGGTGCTTGTCAATCCAGGATTCCCAGTTGAAACCAAGTGGGCCTACCAGCAACTTTCTGCTACTCGATCCGTAGTCCAGCCACTCTCTGACACCCATGCCAGACTGGGAAGAGCAATTCATCTCTCTTGGGAACAAGTTATTGATGTGGCGGAAAACGACTTTGAAACTCCGGTGTTTAACGCCCATCCCGTCCTTCGCGAACTCAAGCAGCAGCTACTCACGGAAGGTGCCGAAGTTGCCCTGTTGTCAGGCAGTGGCGCAACGATCTTTGGCGTCTTTAAGAACGAGGCCGGAGCCCAACAAGCGCGGGCACGTTTTCAGACTAATCCTCAGCTCAAGGTCTTCGTGGTTCCCGCCGGATCTGGTCCACTGATCTGCAAGTCGTGACGGGGCAGTCAGTCCGATCGTTTGGTTGACAAGGACCTGAGATTTCCGATACAGTTTGCCCCCTTGGTTGACTTCCGCAGCAGCGTGCAGCGAACGAGGTAGGCAGGGATCACGATGGTCAGCCGACGCTCACCGCAGAAGAACCACTAGATAATTCAGCGCTTTACAGACAGGCGATAGGACGGTTCGAGAGATTCCAATGGACAGAGAATTGAAAATTTTCTCTGGCAACGCCAATACTGCGCTCGCCGTGGAGATTTCTGCCTATTTAGGGCAGAAGCTGGGCGAGGCAACCGTGTCGTCCTTTAGCGATGGAGAAATTCGGGTTAGGATTGAAGAGAATGTGCGCGGTGCCGATGTATTCGTCGTGCAGTCCTGTTGTCAGCCGGTGAATGATTCGTTGATGGAGCTGTTGATCATCATTGATGCACTCAAGCGATCGTCGGCAAATCGGATCACCGCCGTGATCCCCTATTTTGGCTACGCCCGTCAGGACCGCAAAGATCAACCGCGTGTGCCCATTACGGCCAAGCTGGTTGCCGATCTGATCACCACAGCCGGAGCCGACCGTGTTCTCACGATGGATCTCCATGCCGGGCAGATTCAAGGGTTCTTCAATGTGCCCGTGGATCACTTGTACGCCTTGCCTGTGTTGCTGGACTACATTACTAAGAAGAAGATCAGTGATCTGGTGGTTGTGTCGCCTGACGCCGGTGGCGTGGAGCGGGCCCGGGCCTTTGCCAAGCGCCTGCAGTCCAACTTGGCGATTATCGACAAGCGGCGAGAAGGCCCGAACCAGGCGCAGATCATGAATATCATCGGTGATGTGCAAGGAAAGAGCGTATTGCTTCTCGATGACATGATTGATACGGCCGGGACGATCGTGCAGGGTGCGCAAGCCTGCGCCGCTCAAGGAGCACGGGAGGTCTGGACCGCATGCACCCATGCCGTGCTCTCGGGGCCGGCGCTTGATCGGTTGCAACAGTCCTGTATTTCGCAGGTTGTCATCACGAATACGATCCCGCTGCGTGGGAAAGATCAAGTGTGTCCAAAGTTGCATCAGTTGTCGGTGGCCTCCCTTCTGGGCGAAGCCATCAGACGCATTCACGAAGACGAATCAATCAGCTTATTATTTGCCTAGGCCCCCAAGCCCAGGGCCACAGGCCGGAAGCAGGGGAGACGGAGGAGTATCATGAAATTCGATTTAGCAGTGACGGTGAGAGAGCAGGCCGGCAAGGGTGCCGCACGATCTATGCGACGGGCGGGAAAAGTTCCTGCGGTTCTCTATGGCCAGGGCGAGTGTCTCATGTTAACCGTCAATCCTGACGAGTTGATCAAGATCTTGAAGTCCCAGGCGGGAAGCACTGCCTTGGTCTCCTTGACCGTGACTGGGGCGACGTCCAAGCCAAACCGCACCGCGCTCCTGCGCGACTATCAGGTCGATCCGGTGAGCGGCGCTGTGTTGCATGCGGATCTGTTTGAGATCTCCATGACCAATCCGATTCGTGTCAAGGTGCCGATCCATATCATCGGCGGCATTCCCGCCGGCGTGAAGGAAGGCGGCGTGCTTCACCACAACTTGCGTGAGTTGCACATTGAGTGTCTCCCGGCTGAACTGCCGGACAACATCGAAGTCGATGCCTCAGCTCTGATGATCAGCAGCGGCATTCACTTGAAGGAAATCGCGCAGCGCGAGGGGATTCGGTTTCTCGACGATCCCGAGCAAATGATCGTCAGTGTCGCCGCGCCGATGACCGATGCCAAGCTCGAAGCCTTGTTAGCGAGCGGTGCAGGCGCGGTTGCCGAACCTGAAGTGGCGGTCAAGGGTAAAGAAGCAGTGGCTGGGGAGGGTGGCGAACCGGCGAAGGCTGGGGCTGCGGCTCCGGCGGCTGGCGAAGCCAAGGCTGGTGAAAAGAAGGAAGCCCCCAAGGCTGAGAAGAAGGAAGCCGAAAAGAAGAAGTAGCGGTGCGTCTCCTCGTAGGACTGGGCAACCCTGGCAAAGCCTACGCCCAGACCCGTCACAATGTCGGCATGTGGGTCATCGAGCGGGCCGCCGCTCGATGGTCCATTCGCCTCACCCCACGCGGCACAGCTCAGCGAGGCTCCGGGCGGCTCGGCTCGGAGTTCATCGAACTCGCCGGTCTGTTGGACTGGATGAACCTCAGCGGCCCTCCTCTTAAAGGCCTTCTGCGCGAGTTCAAGCTGAAACCTGACAATCTCATTCTCGTTCACGACGATCTCGATTTGGAGCCAGGCCGGCTGCGTATTAAGCAGGGTGGCGGGCATGGGGGACATAACGGGATCAAATCGGTGGTGGAGGCGTTGGGCACTCCGCAATTCGTCCGGGTGAAAATCGGGATTGGTCGGCCTGCGCCGGGCCAAGATTCCGCCGATTATGTACTGCAGTCGATCACGCGGGATGAGATGGCCGTCTTTGAGCCGTGCTTGGATCGAGCCGTCGATGCGCTGGAGTGTCTGATTCATCGGGGCGTAGCCGTCGCCATGAATCAGTTTAACGTACGTGAACGAGAGGAAAGTGAACAGTGATGGGTGAAGGGTGATGAGCCTGGCATCCGAGAATGTTCGGACTCATCACAGATCACACATCACCTATCACGAATGAAGCCATAGGACTCTGTTGTGGCATGATCGGGCTGCCGAACGTTGGCAAACCGACGGTCTTTAACGCGCTCACCGGCGGCGTCGCGTTGGCGGCGAACTGTCCCTTTGCCACGG
>JAHFES010000149.1 GCA_023248355.1 Nitrospiraceae bacterium | reverse complement strand
GTCATCGGCGTCGGCGGACCGGTGGGGTCGGGGAAGACGGCGCTGGTGGAGGCGCTCTGCCTGAAATTGCGGGATCGCTACAGCCTGGCGGTGGTGACAAACGATATCTTCACGAAAGAAGACGCGGAGTTTCTGACCAAGCGTGGTGCGCTTCCGCAAGACCGTATTCTCGGCGTCGAAACCGGCGGCTGTCCGCATACGGCGATTCGCGAAGATGCGTCGCACAATCAGGAAGCGTTGGACGATCTATTGAAAAGCCATCCGGATGTGCAGCTGATGTTCGTCGAAAGCGGCGGCGATAACCTCGCGGCGACGTTCAGTCCTGAATTGGTCGACAAAGTGATCTATGTGATCGATGTCGCGGCAGGCGACAAGATTCCCCGCAAGGGCGGGCCCGGTATCACGCGATCCGATCTGTTGGTGATCAACAAGATCGATCTCGCCCCGCATGTCGGCGCTGATCTCGGCGTGATGGATCGCGACAGTCGACGGATGCGCGGCGACTTGCCGTTCGTGTTTACCAATCTCAAGACGGGGCAGGGACTCGATCAAGTGGTTGCCTGGATCGAACGGTTCGTTCCCCAACAGGCACATTCTCATTAGCAGGCTGTTGAAAAAGTCCGCCAGCGGCGTTCTCGCATCGCTCAGAGGCTCAACGTACGGCAAGGAGTACGATTCGCCACTTCGCTCGCTGCGGTCTTGCTGGACGGCCTTTTTGATCAGCCTGCGGGCAATTTTTTGGACTGTCTGTGACTGGCTGGAGCCGTGCTGCTTTCCAGATCCAAAATAGTATGCCAGCAAACTGTTAGGCGACATACAGATGCAATTCGCGCCGCCCCTCGATCCGCTTGCCAGAGTCGGCCGACAGGGCTGTCTGAAGTTGGCGTTTGAGCGGCAGGGGAGGCGTACCGTTCAAACATATGCCTCTGCAACGAGCCCTTGGCATGTCTTTCCTCCATCTGAACTGGACGATTCCGGCTGCGCCTATGTCTGGCTGGTGAATACGTCTGGTGGTTTAGTCGGCGGCGATCAGGTCTCGATGGAGGCCACGCTTGCAGCCGATTGCCATGTCTTGGTGACGACACCATCCGCCACGCGGGTCTATCGGACGCTCGATGCGCCAGTCGAGCAGAAGATTCGTCTGTCGGTTGGCCCGAACGCGCGATTGGAATGGGTACCGGAAGTCACGATTCCGTTTGCCGGCTCCAAGCTGCGACAGACGATCCACGTCCAATTGGCTGGAGGCGCGACGGCATTGGTGTGGGATGCGATGGCCTCAGGGCGAGTGGCGCGCGACGAACGCTGGGCTTTTGCCATGTTTGAGAACGAGATCCGCATCACGACCGCATCGGGAGCATCAGTGGTGGAGAGATTTCGCGTTGAGCCCGAGCGCGCTGGACATCGATGGAGCGTCGTCTCAGAATGGGACTACGTGGCGTCGGCCTTTGTGATCGGCGATCAGGTTTCGTCTGAGGTCTGGTCTACGTTGGAAGAAGCGCTGGCCATGACGCTTGATCAATGGCCTGGACTGGCGCTTGGCGGAGTGTCGTCGACGGCCGCGCCCGGCCTCGCGATCAAGATCGTGGCGCGTGCTGCGCCAAGCCTGGCGGTCGCGCTGGAGGCCGTATGGAATTGTGTTCGCCGGCATCTCTGGCAATTGCCGCCGATCGCGCTCCGGCGGTATTGAGTCGAGTGTTGTAAGATAGGACGAAAGAGGCTACGTCACATGCGCACGTTTCGTATCGCCATGGTGCAGATGAACCCCACGGTCGGGGATTTGGACGGCAATGTCCGCCGAATCATCGGCTGGCTGCGTGAGGCTAAAAAGGCCAAACCGGATCTCGTCGCGTTTCCTGAGTTGGCCATCACCGGGTATCCGCCGGAAGATCTGTTATTGAAGCCCCAATTTGTCGAAGACAATCGTCGAGCACTCAACGAAGTCATTCGTGCCTGCGGAAATCTCGTTGCGGTGGTCGGATACGTTGGCCAGGGAAGCTTGTCGGATCAGAAAGAAGCGGTCTCTTCGGTCGTGCCGGCTGGCAGACATGAATTATACAACGCGGCGGCCATCATCGCTCAACGGCGACTCGTGACGACCTATGCCAAGTGGTACCTCCCGAATTACGGCGTCTTCGATGAAAGCCGCTACTTCCATCCCGGTCGTCGTCTGCCCTTGGTGACCGTGAACGGAACAGCCGTCGGCGTGAACATTTGCGAAGATATCTGGTTGCCGGAGGGGCCGACGAGAACGCAGGCAGCGGGAGGGGCTGAAGTCATCGTGAACATCAACGCCTCGCCGTTCCATGTCGGGAAGAGTCGCTCGCGGGAGCAGATGCTGGCGACCAGGGCTCGGGAGAATGGCGTCATCCTCACCTATACCAATACGGTTGGCGGACAGGACGAGCTGGTGTTCGACGGCAACAGTGTCATTCTCGATCAGACTGGTGAGGTGATTGCTCGAGGCAAAGCCTTTGCCGAGGATTTGATCATCGCAGATCTCAACGTCGATGCGGTGGCACGGAACCGGATGGCCCATGGACGGAAAAAGCGGTTCACGGCGGCGATGGCGGCAGCGGTCGAGCGGGTTGCGGTGAAGACGACCAGAGCTCCGGTGAAGCGCGCGCGTGTGGCGCCTCAACTGGAAGCTCCGCTGGGCGAGCTCGACGAAGTCTATCGCGCCCTTGTGGTCGGCGTGCAGGACTATGTGAGAAAGAATGGCTTCAAGAAAGTGGTGATCGGGCTGAGTGGCGGCGTGGATAGCGCCTTGACTGCGGTGGTTGCCGTCGATGCGCTTGGTCCGCAGAACGTGTTGGGCATCTTCATGCCCTCGCCCTACACGTCGGCAGAGAGCGGAGAGGATGTCGCGGAACTTACGCATCGAATGGGGGTCGAGTATCGGACGATCCCGATTACGCCGACGTTTCAATCGTACCGCGATGCGCTTGCGGAATCGTTCGTAGGAAAGCCGATCGATACGACAGAGGAGAACCTCCAGGCGCGCATTCGCGGCAACCTCCTGATGGCTTTCTCCAACAAGTTCGGCCATCTGGTCTTGACCACCGGCAACAAGAGCGAAATGAGCGTTGGCTACGCGACGTTGTATGGCGACATGGCTGGTGGCTTTGCCGTCATTAAAGATGTGCCGAAGACGATGGTGTATGACCTCTCTCGGCTTCGGAATGCGGTGGGACAGACGCCCATGATTCCCAAACGTATTCTCGATCGCGCCCCGACGGCGGAACTGCGACCGAATCAAAAGGACGAAGACAGTTTGCCGCCCTATTCCATGTTGGACCCGATCCTCAAGGCGTATGTGGAGGAGGATCGGTCCCTCGAAGAAATTGTCGCCATGGGGTGTAACCGTGCCACGGTGGCTAAGGTCATGGCGATGGTCGATCGGAGTGAGTACAAGCGTCGTCAGGCGCCGATCGGCATCAAGATTACGCTCAGGGCCTTCGGGAAAGATCGGCGGATGCCGATCACCAATGGCTATCGGAGCTGCTGACAAGGGCTTGCATAGGGTGTGCACCTCGCGGGCTAGGTTTTCCCTGGGCCACACCCTCCCGAATAGTGGAATCGGTGTCGTCGATCTAGCGGTGAGTGGTCAGTTGACAGTGTCTCGATGGCTATGGTACAAGGCCCGATCGTTTAGAGGGACAACGACGTTTCTCTGGTGGCCAACTATCGTTTACGGCAAGGACAATGACGTCCTCCGGACTCTTCCATGGAAAGAGACCAGAGGACGTTTTTTTTTGCCATGCTCGGGATAACCCGGTTAGCCACATGCTATGAGTGACATGAACGGACCTGAACCCCGCATTTTCAGGAGGAATGTCGGAGTAGAAGCACACGGCAGAGTGTCAGAGATGCGCACAATGGCGTGTGTGGCGACGACGGAGAGTGGGGGCA
>JAHFES010000148.1 GCA_023248355.1 Nitrospiraceae bacterium | reverse complement strand
GAAAAGCTCGAGATCGAAACCCATGCGAAGAAGATGTCCACGGTGACATTAACCATGCAGGCACAAGTGGGTAAAGACGACAAGATGTTCGGTTCGGTCACGGTGAAAGACATTGCGGAAGGGCTCGCGGAGCAGGGCTATACGGTCGATCGCCGTAAGATCCAGCTGCCCCAGCCTATTAAGGAACTCGGTAGCTTCACAGTGCCGATTAAGCTTCCACGCGACATCACTGCAGTCGTCACCGTGCAAGTGGTCAAGAAACAAGACCCAGAGACGGCGTCCGCCTAGTCACCACGAGGAATCCATGTCGATGAAAGATGCCGTCGGCTCTCTCGACGCGCTGCAAGCAACCGACCCGGATGTCTATGCGGCGATCGACGCCGAAGAAGAGCGGCAGCGCCACAAGCTGCTCCTGATTGCCTCGGAGAATTTCGCCAGTCCGGCCGTGTTAGCCGCTCAGGGCTCTCTGCTGACCAACAAGTACGCGGAGGGGTACCCTGGGAAACGCTACTACGGCGGATGCCAGCATGTGGACACCGTTGAGAATCTCGCCATCCAGCGATGCAAACAGATCTTCGGAGCCGAGCATGTGAATGTCCAGCCCCATTCGGGCTCGCAAGCCAACATGGCGGCTTATTTTTCCGTTCTGAAGGCAGGGGATACAATCCTTGGCATGGACTTAGCCCAGGGCGGACACCTGACGCATGGAAGCAAGGTCAACTTTTCAGGAATTCTCTTTCGCGCCTTTTCTTATGGCGTGGACCGGAAAACAGAAACCATTGACTACGACGCCGTGCAGAAGCTGGCCGAAGAATGTCGTCCGCGCATGATCGTCGTCGGTGCAAGCGCCTATGCCCGGACTCTCGATTTTCCGCGTTTCCAACAGATTGCGAAGTCCGTGGGCGCGTATCTGATGGTCGATATCGCCCACATCGCCGGCCTGATTGCCGCCGGACTTCATCCCAATCCAGTTCCTTATGCCGACTTCGTGACGACAACCACGCACAAGACTCTTCGCGGACCCCGTGGCGGGGTCACGATGTGCAAGGCCGAGCATGCGAAGGCTGTCGACAAGTTTATCTTCCCCGGCATGCAGGGTGGCCCGTTGATGCATGTGATCGCGGCCAAAGCCGTCGCCTTCAAAGAAGCGCTCTCCCCGGCTTTTAAACGATATCAGCAACAGGTGATCGCGAACGCCAAAGTGCTGGCGCAAGGGCTGATAGATCGTGGCTACACCATCGTCTCTGGTGGGACCGATACGCATCTCATGCTCGTGAACCTCACCAACAAAGGCATTACCGGGAAAGAAGCCGATGCCGCGCTAGATGCCGCTGGAATTATCGTGAATAAGAATGCGGTCCCGTACGACGAAAAACCTCCGGCCACAGCCAGTGGCATCAGACTGGGAACTCCGATTGTCTCTACGCGAGGGATGCGAGAGGCGGAGATGAAACAGATCGTGGATCTGATTGATCGTGTGCTACAGCACCGGCAAGATCCGGCGGTGCTGGAAGAGGTTCGCGCTCAAGCCAAAGCCTTGTGCAGCCGCTTCCCCATCTTCCACTCCTACTAGCCCACATCCAAGAGAGCAGGGTCGCCACCTGTGAAATGTCCGTTCTGCGATGAGCTCGAAGACAAGGTGGTGGACTCTCGCATGGCCAAGGAAGGCGAGGTCATCCGTCGCCGGCGTGAGTGTCTCGGTTGCAAACGTCGCTATACCACGTACGAGCGCGTCGAAGAGATTCTCCCGGTCGTCGTCAAGAAAGACGGCCGCCGCGAATCGTTCGACCGGGCAAAAATTCTCTCTGGTTTGAAGAAGGCCTGCGAGAAACGGCCGATTAGCACCTCTACTATTGAGGCCGTGACCGACCGGATCGAAAAGCGAATCCAGGAGATGGGCGAAAGTGAGATCGAAAGTCGGATTGTGGGTGAAGAAGTCATGAAGGAATTGCACCAATTGGACCAGGTCGCGTATGTTCGGTTTGCCTCCGTGTATCGAGAGTTCAAGGACATCGACCAGTTCATGGATGAGCTGAAATCCCTGGCCCAGCAACGTCGCGAACGTTGAACTCGGTCTCTCTTGCCCATCCCCTTCCTTCGGTGTTCCTTCTGCCTTTCCATCCTGACCGTCTCCGGCATTCATCCGTTACACGCATCAGTTATAGAGCACACACGGAGTCCTATGGCCATCGCCAAACAACCCTCTTCGCGGGTTCGCCGGAAAGCCTCGAACCCGGGAGCCACACACGTCGCCATCATCGGGGCCGGCCGCGGAGGCACGGCGCTCATGGAAATCTTTGCCAATGATCCGCTCGTCCAAATTGTGGGGGTCGCAGAGATCGATCCGCGGGCGCCTGGGCTGACACTCGCAAAAAAACTGCGGATCCCGGTGACGCGTGACTATCATAAGCTGTTGGCGATGGAACGAGTCGACCTGATTATTGACGTCTCGGGGAATGGGGAGATTTCGCAATTCCTCCAGGGCTTCCATCGCATGGGCGTGACGATTATCGGAGGAGCCAGCGCCAAGTTCATGTGGGAACTGATTGAGGCACGCATCCGAGCCACGGCAGAGATTGAGAAGACGCTGAACAAATACCAGTCCCTGTACCGTTTGTATGTGAAGGAAACCGGCACAGCGGTGACAGAAGAGCGAACCCGAATCGCGTGTGAAATCCATGATGGTCTCGTGCAAAGTTTGGCTGGCGTGAATTTCAAGCTCGATCTCTGTCAGCAGCTCGTTCGCAAGAATCCGAGAGCAAGTCTGGCCACTATCAAGGAGAGCAAGGCCCAGTTGAAACTCGCGATTCAGGAAGCCCGCCAAGTCATCTTCAATCTGCGGCCGCTCCATTATGACAAGATGGAGTTGATTCCGGCCTTGACGAACTATCTGAAGTCCTACGAAACACAGTCCCACATCACAGCGAAGTTTTCCGTCACGGGCGACGAACAGATTCTTTTCCCCCGGACAAAGATCTTCTTGTTTCGAATCATCCAGGAAGCCTTGAGTAACGTCCAAAAGCATGCGAAGGCCGATCGGGTGTCGATCCAACTGGAGATTGATCTCGAGATGTTGCGGATCACCATCACCGATAACGGCGTCGGCTTCGACATGGAGACAGTCCTCCGCGACCCTGAAAAGTGGGATCACTTTGGGATCAGAGGAATTTTGGAACGCGCCCGCTTGGTTGGTGGAGAGGGACGCATCGAATCAAAGAAGGGGCGAGGCACGAAGATTATCGTCGAAGTGCCACTGGTCAATAAGGAGGCTGACGACAATGGAGAAAATTAAAGTCCTGATCGCCGACGATCACCGGGTAGTTCGAGAGGGCTTGGCCGCCATTCTCAAAACAAAAGAAGACATTCATATCGTGGGGGAAGCACAAGACGGCATGGAGGCGGTGGAGAAGGCCCGCGCCCTCCTCCCCGATGTCATCCTCATGGACGTGAGCATGCCACGAATGGGTGGGGTTGAAGCCACCAGGCAGATCAAACGTGAGTTCCCACACATTGGCATCGTGGCGCTCACCATGTACGATGAACAGCAATACATTTTTGATCTCGTCCGCGCAGGTGCGACAGGATACCTCTTGAAGGATTCAGAATCTTCCCAGATCGTGGCCGCAATCCGGGCGATCTCTCGCGGAGAGTCGCTGATTCACCCCTCCGTCGCCAGCAAAATCTTGGCGGAGTTTTCCCTCATGTCCCAAAAGAAGGGGAAGAGGCCAGGATGGGTAGAGCACGACCTGACGGAACGAGAAATCACCGTCCTCCGGTTAGTCGCTGACGGAAAAACCAACAAGGAGATCGCCAACAACCTCGACTTGAGTGAGAAGACCGTAAAGAATCATGTACGGAACATCTTCCACAAGCTCCAAGTTTATGACCGCACTCAGGCAGCCATCTTGGCGATAAGAAAGG
>JAHFES010000147.1 GCA_023248355.1 Nitrospiraceae bacterium | reverse complement strand
ACGGATGCGCCACTCGCCAGTTCTTGCCGACACCCAGATCCACTCTCAGTGGCACTGACAGACCGAGCTGTTTACCGACCCCCTCCATTTCGTTCTTTACCAACCGCTTAGCTTCTTCCAATTCTTTCTCCGGCACCTCGAAGATCAATTCGTCGTGGACTTGGAGGATCATCTTCGTGTGCGGCAGGTCTTCGTGCAACCGCTTGTGGACGTTGATCATCGCCACTTTAATTAAGTCCGCGGCCGAGCCTTGGATGGGACTGTTCACCGCCATGCGCTCGCCGAAGCCACGCTGCACGGGGTCGCCGCTCTGGAGTTCTGGAATGGGCCGGCGGCGGCCGAGGATCGTGGTCGTATAGCCCTTTTCTTTCCCCTCGGCGATGTTGCGATCCATCAGCGCACGCACCGCGGAGAACTTCTCAAAGAAGGTCTCGATATACTTCTTGGCTTCGGCCTGTGAGACGCCGATGTTCTGCGACAGGCCGAACGGGCTGATGCCGTAGACGATGCCGAAGACGACCGTCTTGGCCACGCGGCGCATATCCCGCGTGATCTGGCTGGACGGCAGACCGAAAATTTCCATCGCCGTGGCCATGTGGATGTCTTCACCCTTGGCAAACACGGCAACCAAGCGCGGGTCTTGCGATAGATGCGCCAAGATGCGCGGCTCGATCTGGCTGTAGTCGGCGCAGAGCAGCTCATAGCCCTTCGGCGCGATGAAGGCTTCGCGGATGCGGAGGCCGTAGTCGCCTTTCACCGGAATGTTCTGGAGATTCGGATCGGTGGAGGACAGCCGGCCTGTCGCGGCGACGGTTTGATTGAGCGAGGTATGCAGCCGCTTCGTCTCCGGATTCACCAACTCCGGCAGCGCATCCACATACGTGGACTTGAGCTTGCTCACGCTCCGGTAACTCAGGATCTGCGCGGGCAACTCATGCTGTGTGGCAAGCTGTGTGAGCGTGTCTTCGTCGGTCGAGTAGCCGGTTTTCGTTTTCCGGCCAGGCTTGAGTCCGAGCTTCTCAAAGAGGACGGTGGCTAATTGTTTCGGTGAATTGATATTGAATTCGCCGCCGGCTATGCCGCCGATGGTCTCCATCATGCGGTCGAGCTCCCGTTCCAATTCTTTGCTGAGCCCGCGCAAGGCTTCGACATCCAACAGAAAGCCATTCCGTTCAATGTCGGCCAGCACCGGAACCAGCGGCATTTCCACGTCTTGAAACAGAGCGAGACTCCCCTGCTCCTTGAGCCGATCCACCATCAGCGGAGCGATCTTCGCGATGATACTTGCGGACTCCGCTGCTTGCTCCTGCGAGCCAGTGTCGACATCGAACAGCGATTTCGGCGCCTTCGTCTCTTTTTCGTTCCCGCCCAATCGATGCCCCAAGATCTCCAAGGCGAGCGTGTCCAGTTGATGGTCGCGACGGTTGGGGTTGAGCAGATAGTCCGCGATCATCGTGTCGAGATACGGGCCAGCTAGCGTCACCCCGATACGATGAAACGCCAGCAACGTCGCCTTCAGGTCATGAACGGCTTTGGTTCTCGTCGTCTCGTGCAGCAGCGCGGTGATGGGCCGCATGAATGCCTGCACGTCGAGTGGAATGAAGGCGGTCTTGCCACCTGCCGAGAGGGCAATCCCTTGCACGTCCGCTTGGACTCCAGACCCACCGGAGAGCAGGCACTGCACGGCCATCATCTCATTCTGCGGCAATCCCCCCACAAAGGCCTGCGCGGCCTTTTCGCTCTCGATGATCTCGGTCTCCACCTCTTGCGTTTTCGTCGGCGCATTCGAGGCCTGAATGGATTTGAGCAGTGTGGTGAATTCCAACTCGCGGAGCAGGTCACTAAGCTGCTCCGCGTGAGGCGGCGTAATCTGAAACGCCGCCGCGTCAAACTCCACCGGACTCTCGACTTGAATGGTCGCCAGCCTCCGGCTGAGGCGCGCGTTCTCGGCCTGCTCGATCAACAGGGCCTTGGTCCGTGGCGGCGTCACTTCGTCCACACGCTTCAGAAGTTCTTCGATCGTCCCGAATTGCGCGATCAACTTCATGGCCGTCTTTTCGCCGATGCCCTTCACCCCGGGGATATTGTCCGCCGCGTCGCCCATCAGGCCCATGATCTCCACCACACGCGCGGGCTCGACTCCAAACCGTTCCCGACACTCCGCTTCGCCGGACCATTTGTCTTTGACGGGATCGTAGATCCGCACATGGGGCGTGAGAAGTTGGAACATGTCTTTGTCGCCGGTGACGATCACGACGTCGTAGCCGGCCTGCTCGCCCTTGTGCGCCAGCGTGCCGATGAGGTCGTCGGCCTCATACCCGGCTTGGCGCAACCCGGGAATGGCGAGGGCTTCGACCACGCGATGGATATAGGGAATCTGCGCCTTCATGCCGTCGGGCATCGGCGGACGCTGGGCTTTGTATTCTTTGTACTCCTCGTGCCGCAGCGTCGGCCCCTTCTCGTCGAAGACCACGGCCAGTCCGTCTGGCTGGCGCTCGCGGATGATCTTCAGCAGCATGGTCGTGAATCCATAGACCGCGTTGGTCTGGAGGCCTTTGGAATTGTTCAGGGCCGGGAGGGCGAAGAACGCGCGGTAGATGTAGGCGCTACCGTCGATGAGGTAGAGGATTTTACGCTTCTCAATCATCGGCACTCGCGTAGGCGCTACGGATCCGGCGCCATAATCAACGGGGGCTTGCCGAATTTCTTGCGCACGCCGTTGATGGCGTTCAAGACGGTCGGCTGCCCGATAATCTTGGCTTCGAGTTTGCGCTTGCCGGGGAAATCCAACATGGAGACCCCGATGAGCATGGTGAGAATCCCCTGGCCCGGCAGAAACAACATCAAGAACCCGGCGAAGAGAAAGACGGCGCCAATGGCGTTTTTCACCAGGTGGCCTATCAACCGGAGCACGGGATGGTGATTTTGCATCCAAGGCCGCGGGACACGTATATCGAAGAAGTCTGCCGGCAGGCGCACGAGGATGAGCGGGATCGCAATCAGCGACCCGACGAAGAAGATGATCGAGAGAACCGTCAACGCGACCAATGTTTCGGTCGAGACATACTGGTGAACCGTCGAAAGAAGCGCATCCATCGGTCGGCATCCTAGCATGCGCCCCTACGACCCTCAAGGCGAAGGAAGCCACGGTCCTGTGTTTACGCAGGCGCAAGCGGCGGGTATAATCATCTCGCACGGAGCCTGTTCATGAACCTTCACCAGCAGCATTCGACGGCCTTCGGCCTCCTCTTGATCCTGGCTCTCTTTGGCCTTCACCCTGCCCATGCGGCGGAAGCGTCTTCCGGCGAGGAACTCCAGGTCGAAGTCACGAAAAAAGGCCTGGGCAAGGAAGTCGTCATCACGCAGGGGGCACGCGAATGGTTCATGATGATCGAAGTGACGCCGGAAAACAGCGTGGTCGTCCGCCAAGAGAAAGACCGCGATCAGTACCTTGTCGATGAAAGCGAAACCCACGATCGCCCTATGACGCCCGGCGAAGTGGACGCCGCGATCGCTGATTACGTGAACAGCGTCAAGACACGTGCCACGAAGAAGTAGCGCCCATGCCTCAGAAACCAAAATTCGTCATCTTCGCGCACAACGCCACCTACGATAAGCTCCACCAGGTGGCGACGCTCGGCATGACCGCGTCGGCCATGGGCAAAGACGTCATCATTGTGCTGCTGTTTTGGACGATTAAGAAACTGGCAGAGGGCAAGATCGACCAGATCGACTTTCCCCCGGAGTACGCTGCCTCAGCCGACGAAGTCGCCCGCCTGTTGAAGGAAAAGAAGGTGCCGAAGATTTCCGAGATGTTTCAGGACGCAAAACAGGTCGGGAGTTTTCGTCTGATCGCCTGCAGCGCCGGCTTAGAATACATGGGTGTCGATAGTGCGGCGGTCGAACAGAATGTCGACGAAGTGCTGGGGCTGCCGGCGATTCTCTCGC
>JAHFES010000075.1 GCA_023248355.1 Nitrospiraceae bacterium | reverse complement strand
TCTTCAGAATCGCAATGTCCACCGGCATCATTTGCTTGGCTTCGGCCGGCGTCTTTTCTGCTGGCGGTTCGCTAAACATCTCATCGGAGGGAGGCACGAGGGCGAGCAGATTGAGCTTCCCTTCTCGATTGACCTTGGTCATGCCGTTCGTGCCCGCCAAACGAATTTCATCGAAGCCTATCGATTGAAGGAAAATGTCGTCGCGCGCAGATTGACGAAGAGCTCTTCAAAACCAATGATCGGCGGCTGATCTGCCTCGCGCACTTCCAATCCGTTCACGCTAAAGGAAAGAGCAATGGGATTAAACACGACCTCGCGCACCATGATCAGGTGTTGGACACGGTCCGCCGCAGCGGGGACTACATAGGCTTTGATGATGTAGAGAAGAAGGAATAACTTGATCAGCGCGTAGAAGGCTACTCAGTCAGAGCAGAAGGCCGGCCAGCACACGGGGACGAACAATCCAACGCATGAACCACAATTCGCATGGTGCGCCCGGCTGGAATCGAACCAGCGACCCTCAGCTTAGAAGGCTGATGCTCTATCCGACTGAGCTACGGGCGCCTTCTTAAGAAGTGACTGGTGATCTGTGACAGGTGACGAGTGGATGATTCGGTGAATGCCGAGGGTCTGTGACGGGTTCACGTCTCGTCACGCCTCACTTGTCACGCGTCACGGTCTGTTTGGTCGGGGCGAGAGGATTTGAACCTCCGACATCCTGCTCCCAAAGCAGGCGCGCTACCGGGCTGCGCTACGCCCCGACAATAGACTCAGACTGTAGTGAACGCAGAATCTCTTTCGCTTGCACAAACGCCTTGGCACGATGACTGATGCAGTTCTTTTCTGCCGCCGTCATTTCAGCCAATGTCTTACCCCGCTCAGGAACCAGAAAGACCGGATCATAGCCAAACCCATGAGCCCCAGCTGGTGCTTCCGTGATGAGGCCCTCTAGAATACCCTGAACGACCTGCACTTCTCCACCTGGCAGCGCAATCGCTGCAACTGTCACAAATTTGGCCGACCGCTTTGCACGTGGGACCCCGGCCAGTTCCTGCAAGAGCTTCCGGCAATTGTCTGCGTAGGTCGCATGCTCCCCTGCATAGCGAGCAGCAAATACGCCAGGCCGACCGCCGAGCGCATCGACTTCTAAGCCAGTATCGTCTGCCACCGCCGGCAAACCCGTCGCTTGAGCGATCTCAGTGGCCTTCTTGATCGCATTGGCCTCACACGTAGCTCCATCTTCTTCAACTTCCGGGGCTGCGGGAAAATCGGCCAGCGTGCGGATCTGGATGCCCAGATCTCCCAACAACGCCGAGAGCTCCTCTCCCTTATGCCGGTTTCTGGTCGCGAGGACAATTTCTTTCAACACCGGTTCCTCAGTCAAGTGCGCCGATCAGATCTTTCTGAATGGTGGTCAATCGCTGAATGGCCTGCCAGCCGAGTACAAGAAACTCGTCCATGTCCTGTTTCGCAAACGGAGTCTTTTCCGCAGTCCCCTGGACCTCGACATACCGACCCCGACCCGTCATGACTAAGTTCATGTCCACTTCGGCCATCGAATCTTCCGTGTAGGCGAGATCCACCATGACTTCTCCACCGACTTTGCCGACACTCACCGCCGCGAGGTAATCGGTCAGGGGCAGCTTCTTAATCAGGTCTTTCTTCTTGAGCACGGTAAACGCATCCGCTAAGGCAATAAAGGCCCCCGTAATCGAGGCCGTCCTGGTGCCGCCGTCCGCTTGAATCACATCACAATCGATCCAGATAGAACGTTCTCCCATCTGGGACATATCCGTCACGGCGCGAAGCGCGCGCCCCACAAGCCGCTGAATTTCCAACGTCCGACCACCCTGTTTCCCTTTGACGGCTTCCCGAGGCGATCGTTCATGGGTTGCACGCGGCAACATCGAATACTCCGCGGTCACCCATCCCATCCCTTTCCCCTTGAGGAACGGAGGGACCTTCTCCTCAACCGAAGCCGTACAAATGACCTTGGTGTCACCCATTTCAATCAAAACAGATCCCTCGGCATGTTTCGTAAAATTCCGGGTCACTTTGACCGGGCGCACTTGGTCTTTCCGACGTCCATCGAACCGAACCAGCCCTGCAATACCGTTCATCCAAAAACTCCCCTCTACTCTAGAAGTGAAGTCGGAATTATAGTGGAGGCCCCGAGAAAGCGCAAACAAGATGACCCACGTTTTATCCTCCCGTACATTGAGCACGCAGCCCCCTCCGCTCCTTACTTCCCATCCACCGTTTGTACAAAACGAGAAGATGGGAATGACGAAAACTGTACAAACACTCAGACCTGCAGGCGAACGCCACACTCAGACTCAGCGCTGGCTTGTGCTGACGAAAGCTCATAAAAGCCACTCCAGAGGTGACGATTCAGGCCATGATCCCCTTTCAGAATCATGATCCCCTCGCGAGGCAGACAGCCAGATCTGGCACGGCTGAATGGCACAAAAGGTGCATTTACTTGCGAGGTTCTTTCGGGACTTAAGCCAAGAGATAATCAGCCGATAGGGAATGTAACGGACTCCACCTTCCGACTCCAGAGAAACATCCAATCTATGCAAACACTCCTGGACCGGAACGCGTATCAGGCCTTACTCGACAATCGTGACATTTTGGTGGTGGACGATGAGGAACCGATCAGACGACTGATCGGGTATCTCCTCCAAACCCATGGCTATACCGTCGCCCTCGCGGCCGATGCCCGTGAGGCGCGTCAGAAATTAGACCAACAACCCTACGCCCTGATGTTGTGCGATGTGAACATGCCGGGCGAATCCGGCATGGATCTCGTGCGTAACATTCTGGGTGAACGCCCACACACGGCGGCCATCATGGTCACAGGTCTGGACAGCTCCGTCCTGGCGAACGCGGCGCTGGACATGGGTACTTTCGGGTACATCGTCAAGCCGTTTGAGACCAACGAAGTCTTGATCGATGTGGCCAATGCGCTGCGCAGGCGACGCTTGGAAATGGAGAATCGCCAGCATCGTGAGCACCTCGAAGACATTGTGCGCACCAGAACCATGGCCTTACAGCAGGCCTTGGACTGGCTGGAACGTAGCGAAAAAGAACTGCGTCTGTCGCGTGAGGAAACCATTCAGCGCCTCGCGATTGCTGCTGAGTATCGCGACTGCTCCACCGCTCAACACATTCAACGGATGAGTCATTACTGCGAGTTGCTCGCGCGCAAGTACGGCCTGTCGCCCGAACGGTGTGACCTGATCCGTACGGCCAGCCCCATGCATGACATCGGCAAGATCGGCACCCCGGATCACGTGCTCCTCAAGCCTGGCAAGTTCACCCAGGAAGAATTCGGTGTCATCGCACAGCACGCCGAAATCGGCTACCGCATTCTGAGTGGATCAGATTCCGAGCTGCTCAAAGTGGCAGCCGTGATCGCTTATACGCACCACGAGCGGTTCGACGGGACCGGCTATCCTCGTGGCCTCAAGGGCGAGGCCATTCCCATTGAAGGCCGGATTGCGTCGATTGCCGATGCCTTTGATGCCCTGACGACCCAGCGGGTCTATAAACCGGCATTCGAAATCAGTCACGCCATTGAACTCATGCGCAAACATCGCGGCGAGCATTTCGACCCTGAACTGCTTGACCTCTTCATCGCCTCCACTGACGAACTTACACAGATCCACGACCAGTACGCCGATCGCTCCCTCCGCAACAAGATCCAAGCATCCGCGCCAGCTCCTCTGTCGGAATAGCGGCAATTCGTTGACCGACTTTCCCCTCATCGATATACTTTTTTCCAACCTACCGACAAAGCCCACTGGCTGAGACGGCTCTCAACCAACACGACGCACGCTGAAGAAAGGGTTGCCAGTCATGGCAAAGAAAACGACTGCGGTTCGCAAGCGCACTGTGAGTAGAAATTGGATCGCCTATCTCTGTGAAGCCTTGGTCACCTCCGGAGTCATGCCGACCTGGGAGGCCGCCACCTATTTGACCGAAAACCTATTCGGTGAAAAACCCAACCCTCGGCTCCTTGGCCCTTCGAATCCACACGAAATCACCTCACAATTCCTCCATCGCCTCTATCGACCGATCGTCGAGGCCGCTTCACGAGAAGTGAATCTCCCCTCGTCCAGCATGCTCCGCATCTTCACCGACATCAGCTTGACCGGCAATTCGGCCGTCCTCGTCGTCTATTTCCCAGGACACAATAAACCCCAGCAGCTCCTCATGCTGGATGCCACCAAAGCATGGGATCTTGTCTTCCCGGATGCTGAGTCATTTAATGCGTGGGCTGAAGAGCGGTATCGGTGGGTCGTGCAAGCACTCCGCAGCGCCGCCATCGAGATCCACGACGATCTACTCACACCGGCGGTCTAGGCGCAGGGAGAAGTGTTCACCGGAAATAATTCATCGCAAGACAAGTAGCCGCACTCAGTTACGCAGATTCGTAGTTCAGATTGGGCGACAGCCAGCGCTCGACAGTACGCAGGTCCATCCCTTTTCGGCGAGCATAATCCTCGACCTGATCCTTACCAATCTTCCCTACCGCAAAATACTTCGCCTCAGGATGGGCAAAGTAGAATCCACTCACGGCCGCAGTCGGCAACATCGCGAAGCTTTCCGTAAGAGTAATGCCGGCGTTTTTTTCGACTTGTAAGAGATCGAACAGGAGCCGCTTTTCGGTGTGGTCTGGGCAAGCTGGATAGCCAGGCGCTGGACGAATCCCCCGATACTTCTCACGAATCAACTCTTCAATCGTCAGCGTCTCCTGTTTCCCATAGCCCCATTCGTCACGGACCCGTTTATGTAGATATTCGGCAAAGGCTTCGGCCAGGCGATCGGCCAAGGCTTTGGCCATAATGGAATTGTAGTCGTCATGGTCTTTATCGAATTGCCTACAGAGTTCATCTAGACCAATTCCGGCCGTGACAGCAAAGGCCCCGATGTGATCGTATCGGCCTGACTCTTTGGGAGCCACATAATCAGCTAGCGCCAAGTTCGGTTGTCCTTGTGGCTTTTCCGATTGCTGCCGGAGCGTGTGGATCGTCGTCAATGCGGTTGTGCGGGACGCCTCTGAGTAGAGTTCGATATCATCGCCCACGCTCGCAGCGGCAAAGAATCCGTACACACCTTTGGCCCTCAGTAGCCGTTTCTGGATGATCTCATCAAGCAACCGGCGCGCGTCTTCAAACAGCTCTTTGGCTTTGGACCCGAGAATCGCATCGTCGAATATCGTCGGATAGCGGCCTTTCAACTCCCACGTGTGAAAAAACGGCGACCAATCGATGTAGGGCAACAGCTCGACCAACGGCTGATCGTTGATCGTCCGCACCCCGAGAAACGACGGGATCGGAATCTCAAGCGTGGCCCATTCAGAAGTCAATCGATTGGTCCGCGCCCTGGCAATCGGCAGCACCGGCTTCGGTCCCCGGTCGTGGTGCGCTTGGCGGATCCGTTCATAGTCGTCGCGGACCTGTTGAACGAATCCCGGCTTCTGTTCTGCGTTGATGAGACTACCCACCACTCCGACGGCCCGGGACGCATCCAGCACGTGCACGACGGACGGATCGTAGGAGGGGGCAATCTTCACCGCCGTGTGGGCTTTGCTGGTCGTCGCTCCACCGATAAGCAACGGCACAGTGAACCTTTCGCGGGTCATCTCCTTTGCCACATGCACCATCTCGTCAAGCGACGGCGTAATCAGCCCACTCAGGCCAACAATGTCGACCTTTTGATCCTTCGCCGTGGCGAGAATCTTCTCACAGGACACCATCACGCCCAGGTCTATGACCTCATAGTTGTTGCAGCCGAGCACGACCCCGACGATATTTTTGCCGATGTCATGCACATCGCCTTTGACGGTCGCCAGCAACACTTTTCCCCGTGCTTGATACAGGCCAAGCCGTTTCTTCTCTTCCTCCATGAACGGCATGAGATAGGCCACGGCCTTTTTCATCACGCGTGCGCTTTTCACCACCTGAGGCAAGAACATCTTGCCGGAGCCGAATAGGTCTCCGACGATGTTCATCCCGGCCATCAAGGGTCCTTCGATCACAGAGAGCGGTTTGGGGTATTGTTGACGCGCTTCTTCCGTATCCTGGTCAATAAAATCCGTGATGCCTTTCACCAGCGCATGGGACAATCGCTCTTCGACCGTGCCCGTTCGCCACTCGTCGTCCTTCGCGACAGTTTTTCCCTTCTGCTTCACCGTTTCAGCAAAGTTCACCAGTCGCTCGGTGGCATCCGGACGGCGATTCAGCAACACATCTTCCACGAGCCCCAGCAGATCCTTGGGAATCTCTTCATAGACTGCCAGTTGCCCGGCATTCACGATACCCATGTCGAGTCCGGCTCTGATGGCATGATAGAGGAAGGCCGCGTGCATGGCTTCACGCACGGCGTTGTTGCCACGGAACGAGAAGGAGATATTGCTGATGCCCCCGCTGACTTTTGCTCCCGGAAGGTTCTGCTTAATCCAGCGCGTGGCTTCGATGAAATTCACCGCATAATTGTTATGCTCTTCGATCCCCGTTGCCACCGTCAGCACATTAGGATCAAAGATAATATCCTGGGGTGGAAAGCCCACCTGCTCCGTCAGAATCTTGTAGGCTCTGGCACAGATCTGTTGCTTTCGCTCTAACGTATCGGCCTGACCTTGTTCATCGAACGCCATCACGACAACCGCCGCGCCATAGCGATGGACAAGCGTGGCCTGTTCGATGAATTTCTTTTCACCTTCTTTCAGACTGATGCTGTTGACGATCGCCTTCCCCTGAATATTTCTGAGGCCCGTCTCCAACACCTCCCACTTGGAGCTGTCCACCATGATGGGCACCTTGCAAATATCCGGCTCCGAAGCGATAAGACGGAGGAACTTTTCCATCGCCGCCTTGGAATCCAACATGCCCTCATCCATGTTGATGTCGATGATCTGCGCGCCGCCCTCTACTTGTTGTCGAGCCACCGAAAGAGCCGCTTCGTAATCGCCGGCTAGGATCAGTTTCGCGAACGCCGGGGAGCCGGTGACGTTCGTTCGTTCGCCGATATTCACAAAGTTGGAATCAGGGCGAACCGTCACGGCTTCAAGACCACTTAGCCGCGTGTACGGCTCAACCGTTGGAATCGCTCTCGGCGTGAGCCCGCGCACGGCTTCGGCAATCCGTGTGATGTGCGCCGGCGTCGTCCCGCAGCAACCACCGACGATATTGAGCCACCCATTTTGCGCCCACTCGCGCAATTGCGGCGCCAGCGTCTCCGGCGTCTCCGGAAATCCAGTGGGCAGCAATGGATTGGGCAGCCCGGCATTCGGATGCGCACTGAGATAGACCGGCGCAATGCGGGAGAGCTCATCGATCAGCGGCCGCATTTCCTTCGGTCCAAGCGCGCAGTTCATTCCCACACTCAGCAATGGCACATGAGAAATAGAATTCCAGAAGGCCTCAACCGTCTGTCCCGTGACGCCTCGATTACTGCCCGCTTGTATAAAGGTGACAGACGCCATGATGGGCACCAGCCGCCCCCCATGATCGAAGACCTGTTGAATGGCAAAGAATGCCGCCTTAGCATTCTGCGTATCGAAGATCGTTTCCACTAAGAGGAGATCAACACCCCCGTCAAGCAGTCCTCGTACCTGATCGCTGTAGGCAGCCACTAACTCTTCGTAGGTCGTTCCGCGCGCTGCCGGATTGTTCACATCGGTGGAAATGGAGGATGTTTTCGTCGTCGGTCCAATCGCTCCAGCCACAAAACAGCGTCGGTCAGGGTGCGCGGCCTGCACGCTCTCTACCGCCCGCTTGGCGCACTCGGCTCCAGCTTTCGACAACTCATACCCCAGCGTGTCCATCTGATAATCTGCGAGGGAGATTGCCTGAGAGTTGAACGTGTTCGTTTCAACGATGTCGGCCCCAGCCTCAAGATACTGGCGGTGGATGTCTTCAATAATAAGCGGCTGGGTGAGGTTCAGCAGATCGTTGTGCCCCTTGAGATCTTTCTTCCAATCCTTGAACCGAGCGCCACGAAACGCCGCCTCGTCCAGCTTCCGTTGCTGGATCATGGTCCCCATGGCCCCGTCGAGGATGAGAATGCGCTCCTTCAGCAGCGCGCCTATCTGGGAATTGTTCGTGATTGGCATGGTCAACGCAATGTACTCCGATGGTTCAACCTACTCTTGACTTGCCCAGGAATCATACTGGAAGCGTTTCGAGCCAGCAAGCTGACGGCCGGTTCCTTGACATCGATTTGGGTCCATCGATACGATGACCGCTCATCGGGAGGAGGAATCCGTTGCACCTCCACATCGCACGATCAACTATGCTCACCGCCATCCTTGCGCTACTCCTCTGGTGGACATTCCCATTGGATCTCCGTGCTGCGTCGTATTTCGAAGACGGGTTTCTTGGTCTGACCCAAAAAGAATTACATACGCAGCTCGGCATGCCCCAGGCGGTGCGCGATCGCAAATCTGCACTGCGCGTCTTCACCTATTACCCAATCACCGACTGGTCGAAGTACTTCAGTAAATTGGTCTCGCCTGAAAATGGGGAAGACGTCTATACGTTCAAGCGAGACGGCATCGATGTCCGTTATTCCTTCAGCTACACGATCGACCCACGCGACGAGAGCGAAGCTCGCCCGCTTTTCGTCAGACTGGTCGATATCGAATTCTCCCCCGCTGTGCCGATCGCGCAGATCCCCTCGTTGGTTCCGGAATTCCGCCCCTCGCCCGACCCGGCCAGCCCCGCGTTTCGCTCGAACATCTGGGTGCTGCTGTTCAAGGGAATGCCCTCGCCGGCTGCCCGTTTCATCATCAAGGAAAAAGGAAAAGAGCAGCTGGACTGGACATTGACCTACCAATTATTCTCGTTACAGGGACTCCCCGATCGACTCACCACGAAAGCAATGATCGACCGGGTCGAGATCAGCACACAGAGCCTGCAGCTCGTGAGGCTCAGGCAGCGCCATACCCACGAGGCCATTCTCAATCCCTACTCCAGCGAGTTCGCACAACTGCCCCCTGCTCCGGCAGCGCCGGCCAAGATGATCCCACTGCCCAAGTACGCAGAGTAGCTATTTCGGAATGACTGCCGAGGCGGGAAATCTTACCGTGGGACCTGCTGAAGGCGATCCTGCTGAGCCTGCCCTGCTGCTGTGGCTTTTATCTTCATAGCGTCCATGGGGCCACCGTCGCTTACGTACAAGAGCACAGGAGTCCCAATCCCTACGACAATCAACAGACAGAAACCTAACATCCGCACTAGCTGGCTTTTGCTCAAAAACATCATCAGGGTCAGAACGAGCGCCGCTGCTCCAGCATACGTGAGGATGCGAGACTGGGAAAAACTGAGCCCCGCCATGTCGATCTGAAAAGACGGCACCGTGAATCCAAGATTCTTTGTCTGCTCCTTTACTGTTTGCTGCACCGACTGCAGCATAGAGGGCGCCTTCGTCACGGGATTGGGCTGCTCGTGCGTCTTCACTCTCGCACGGTACTTTTCAGGAATCGTTTCCGGCGCGTCGGTATACGCAGGGTTCCCTTGATCGTCGATATATGTGTACATCGTCAGCGCGTGCACCTCTGTGGAATACCCCAATCCCATGACCGTGGCAAACATCAATAGACACAGTCTTGCGACACGCCGATATCTTTGGAGCTGATTCTGTTTCATCATCTACAATCCCCAATTAAAAAGCAGTTACTAGCGATAAGTATACCGCGCCTCCTATCGCTATGATTGTATTGAGCAATACTTGGCATTCCTTGACTCCCCCGCACCCCCCTGGTAGCATGCGCCCGCTTTTGGAAACGACCATGACCACTGAACTCCAATCTATCCCACTAGAGCCAGCAGCCGAAGAGCCGTCGTTCATTCGCCGGCGCCCGGTGAGAATCATCATCTATGCAGGGCTTGGACTCTTCTTCCTGTTGATGGTGCTCTGGCCCATGATCGTGCACCTCCGCGACCCGGACTTTCAGAAACACATCGAACAGCACCGCGTCATGGTCGGCATGACCAAAGACCAGGTCCTGAAATCATGGAGCGGGCCACAGACGATCAATACGTCCTTTACCAAAGAAGGCCTGCGACGGGAAGAATGGATTTTCGAAGATTGGGAAAGCACGGCAATCGTACGGCATCGCTATCTGTATTTCGAAGAAGGGACACTGATCGGAGGGTGGTACGAAGGATCGAGCGAGCGGCACTTCCCAGATTTCCCCGCAGAGAAACCGCATCCCAAACTCCAGCCCTAGCTGTCCTTCCGATTCCTGCGAACAGCGCTGGACGTCAGCACTGTAAAATTTAGGCGGACGTTTCCCGAATGGAGATCCGGAGTCGGCTCAGTAGGGTTCCTGCGCGGGCTTGCTCTGACGCGTCGACCATGATCCGGGACACGAAGAACGGCACCCCTGGATAGAGGCTGCTCACATGTTCGTCGTGGATCACATACGCAATGCGATTGCCATCAAGCAGGCTCTTGATCATAGCCAACTCACCCACGTCTTGCGCGCTCGTCAGATGAATCATCGGCATGCGCGACGCACCCACACCCGTGAACGGCCCCTCTCGCGTTAGGGAAACCGGTCGATTGTTTGCACTTTCCCGTGCTTCCCTTTACACTCCGGACTCAGCTATGGCGTTTCCGTAATTCGCGCGCGCCGCTCCTGGCCAGGACCACCGGAAACCGTGAGCACCCGTTTCCATTCACGGACCTGGTAAATCGCCCAGGCATTCGGTTGCCCTTTGTAGAATGCCAGAGGATCTTCGCCGCTGGCATTGAGGAAAATCGGTTCTGTAAACCCCTCTTCTAAAACATAATCCAGAAGGGACTCGGTCGTAAAACCTGCCCCGCGGAGGGACACTTCAGCCAGCAGGGTTAAGATATCGTCTGGGTTTTGGACAGTGATTGGATTCATACGCTCTCTCCTCCGTGCATCAAATTGTAACGACGCCCCATTCAAGAAGGCAAGACACGATGACCACTCGAATGACCAAATCACGATTTCTTGAGACCCTTCTCCGTGCGATGGACGGGAAACATCACTGGGCCTGGGAACACTTCACCGCCGGGCGCCTCACAAAAGCACAGCTGAAGATCCACTTCCAGCAAGAGTATGCCGTGTACGTCCGAGACTTTCCCGTCTTCCTTGCCCGCATCCATGGGAAAAATCCTCCTCCCTCTGCCCGGCGCATGCTGGCGGAGAACATTTACGAAGAAGACACGGGCGGGCTCTCCCTTGGAAAGTCTCACCCGGAACTTTTCCTGGCCATGATGGAGGGATTAGGGTTCACCGCTCACGATTTCGAACATGTCCGCCCCCTTCCGGCCAGCCGAACCTATCGTGCGTGGCTCGATACCATGTCGAACCACCGCCATTGGGTCATGGGTGCCGCCACGCTGACGATTTTTGTCGAGGGCAGCATGAACGATCGCAAAGAACTGCTTGAGCCATCCAAACCCAAGAGCGCAGAAGATATCGAAGCGATTATTCAAAAACATCCGCTCGTTCGGCATCATGGTCTCTCGCCCGATTGCATGGATCTCATTCGCGCCCACCAATTGGTCGAAGCCGGACACCGTCACGATGCTTATGACATGGTTGTCAATTACACCACTCCGGCGCTTCAACGATCCATCCTTGCCAATCTCAAAAAGAGTCTCTCTCTGTGGCTCAAGTACCGCGATGCCGTTGCCAAGGCCTGTGGCATCACGCAGCGCTGATGGTATATCGATTTCTCGTCGTGCTGTTGCTCTTCCTTGCCATTTGCTATCAGCCATCAGCCATTGGCTTCGATATTCCCAGAGACATGGTGGTGATCCCCGCGGGCGAGTTCACCATGGGGACCGCCGATGGGTCCGATGGCTTACCGGACGAACACCCAGTGCGGCGAGTGTATGTGAGCAATTTCTATCTTGACCGCTTTGAAGCCACCAACCGCGCTTATGCCGAGTTTGTGCGGGCCACGGGCCATCGAACTCCCGAGAACTCTAATCCGGCTAGGACTCTATGGGAGAACAATCAGCCCATGACTGGTCTTGAAGACCATCCCGTCGTCAACATCAGCTGGGAAGATGCCGTCGCCTATTGTCGCTGGGCCGGCAAGCGACTCCCGACCGAAGCCGAATGGGAAAAGGCTGCGCGTGGCACAGATGGCCGACGCTACCCCTGGGGAAACGACTGGGATTTTACGAGAGCCAACAGCGCCAGTTATTGGGCCGGACGTACGATCGATTTTCGGAGCGGAGCCGACTGGGATGCCTTTTGGGTCAAGGGCGAAGGCGCACGTCTCTCCAGGGAGAAAGGGATCAAGGGTGAGGTGCTGACCCTGCCGGTCGGAAGCTTTCCACAGGGCGCAAGTCCCTTTGGCGCGCTGGATATGGCCGGCAATGCCGCGGAGTGGGTGGCCGACTGGTTCGACCCTAACTACTACCCTGTCGCGCCGCTGACTGATCCCCCAGGCCCGGCACGAGGCGCGATCAAAGCCATGCGCGGCGGCTCATGGTTGAAACCCGCCATCAGTTTGCGGACGACCGATCGAGATTGGGGAACGATGGACAGCCGCCCGAGTGGAACGGGATTTCGCTGTG
>JAHFES010000146.1 GCA_023248355.1 Nitrospiraceae bacterium | reverse complement strand
GCGTCCGCGCCGTGGGTCTGTGGATGTGGATGGACGAGCCCTGAGCGGAAGGAGCCGTCGAAGAAGGGTGAGCGGCATGCGTCTTGATCTTATTCGAGTCGGACAAGGGGCCAAAGGAACGTTTGGCGTACTCCGTTATGGTGAGGTGCCGTTTGCCGTGACACTGGAACTGCCGTGGCTGGATAATGCCCAGCAACGCTCCTGCATTCCTGTCGGCACCTATCGCTGTCGTCGGATTCACTCACCGAAGTTCGGCGACGTGTTTGAAGTGATGGATGTGCCGGGACGGTCGAACATTCTCTTTCATCGTGGCAACCGCCTGATCGATACTGAAGGGTGCATTCTCGTGGGGGAAGAGTTTGCCAGCGCACTTGACGTGCCCATTGTGGCTGGGAGTCAACGCGGGTATACGGAGTTCATGTTGTTACTCTATGGTCGCACAGAGTTTGAGGTGTGCATGGTGCAGGCCGTCGTCCCACCCTTGACGAGCGCGGAGGTTTAATGTGTCCGAATCGCCTTCTCCGAACTGGTTGGAACACATTGCTGTGGCAATTTTATCCGGTATTCTCTCAGGGATCGGAGGCGCGATGGCCTGGTTTGCAAAAAGCAACAACGTGATTCATGCGCGCATTGATGGTGTTGAGGAGAATACCGGCAAGGCGTTAGAGCGTGTCTTAGATCGACTCGGCGACCATACCACACGGATTGCCGTACTGGAGACGCATACTGACAACCATATCGCCCAACTGAACGAAATCAAAGAAACGACACGAGACACCAATCAAAAACTGGATTCACTCTTGCTAGCCATGAAACACGGTCGTCCATAACTACACGAGGCGCACGATGCCGGTCTCTATCAAAAAAGTTGGTGGCAAGTTTCAGGTTTCCACTCAGCATGGTCTCCATGCCAAAGGGACGACCAAAGCAAAGGCGAACGCGCAAGCGCGATTGCTACGCGCCGTCGATCATGGATGGAAGCCCACAGGACTGCTGAACAGCGCACAGAAACGAGGCTCATGATGGCACCTTCGAGTGGATTGCTCAATGCTGTTCCGATGCAACCATCTGATTGGATGACGGCACCGTATAAGAAGTCGGATCAGGCTCAAAATGACTATCTGCCGCCGACGCCGGATCTGCCGCCGCCGCCGATAAGTCCTGATGCCTCGCGTGCTAATGCGACAGGATACAATCCCAACAGCTATGCCGTCACAACCGATCAAACCGTTCAGGGACAACTCAAGAAGGTGATCGCTGACGATTCTCCGCTCATCCAGCAGGCCACGACCCGTGCCAACCAGGAAATGAACAGGCGTGGGCTGTTGAGTAGCAGTCTGGCTGTCGGAGCCGGACAAGATGCTGTGATTGCCCAAGCCCTGCCGATCGCCACCGCCGATGCCGCAACCTATGAACGCGCAGGCACCAATACCGTCAACGCCCAGAACGCCGCATTGAATTTTGGCGCGGCGGCACAAAATCAAGCGTCGCAGACGAACGCCCAACTTGGCACCAATGTGACTCTTGCCAACCTTGATACACAGACGAAGGCGTGGCTCTCAAGTCTGGATACGAATACCAGACTCAAGCTAGCCAATTTAGACAACACCAACAAGATC
Organism: Nitrospiraceae bacterium; assembly: GCA_023248355.1. Lineage (GTDB taxonomy): Bacteria > Nitrospirota > Nitrospiria > Nitrospirales > Nitrospiraceae > Nitrospira_D. The sequence continues at coordinate 2,376 of JAHFES010000146.1, read as the reverse complement.
GCATTGAGCCAGATGGACAATCAGTACAGGCAGCTTTTGCAGACCAATAGCGACGCTGCCTCAATGTTTAACCAGGTTACGCAAGCCATTGCACAGATTTCGCAGAACAAAGAACTGACACCAGAGGCGAAGGATGCCGCGACTGCCTCACAACTGAACAACTTGAATGAAGCCCTGAAACAGCAAGCCTATGTCGCAGGCACGCCCAATGAACAGCTCCGCAATCTCGATCTCTCCCAGTACTTTAAGCCAGTACCACCACCTCCAGTAACGCCGTGGTGGACACCTATCGGCTTGGATGGCGTCATTCACCTGTAGAATAACTGCGAGTCACAATGGTTGCCATCATATCGCACACACAGGTTCGAGCGTTGGCCCTACACGAATTGCCGCTCTGTGAGCCATTTGCCCAAGCGTTTTACACGGAAAAGGGTGTTCCTGGACACTGCTCTATGGAGAAATTCATCCAGACCTGGACGCTGTTTCTCACACAATACCCGTCGATCTTGTTCGGCCTCTGGTCCCAAGGCGCACTGGTCGGCGGTCTCGGCGGACTCATCACGCCGGATCTTTACGATGGTCGGCTGACGGCGACGGAGATGTTTTGGTACGTCACGCCGGATGCCAGACAAGGACGGAACGCCTGGACACTCGTAGACGCCTTTGAAACGTGGGGGAAAGATCACGGTGCCGTTGAATGCCGCCTGGCCTTTCTCTTGCTGGGATGGGTACAACAAGCGAATCCGATGCGCCTGTTACCGCTCTATCAGCGGCGCGGCTATCAGGCGGTTGATCTCGGATGTATTAAGACGTTTGGATAAAGGAGCCTTGCAATGCCTATCATCGAAGCCGCCGTCGCTGCCATCGCTGCTGCCATCGCTGCCGAGACGATTACCGCTGCTGCCGTGGTTGGCGTCTCCACGATTGTTGGAGTGACGGGCCTCGCAGTTTCGGCAGTCGGCATGGTGACCAAGAACCCGACCTTGATGAAAGTCGGTGGGATCATGGGCATGGTTGGCGCGGTGGGCGGAGCGGCGGGTGGACTCGCGGGCATCCTGAATGCTGGGGAAAGCGCGGCGGGAAGCGCCGGTAACTTCTTTGCGGCTCCAGACGTGGCTGGGGATATCACGGCGTCACTTGAGTCGGCAGCGGGGTCGGCACCTGTTGGAACAGGAACGGTGTTGGCTCCGGCTACTTCGGCTCCCATGCAAGTCGGCGCAGGCTCCGTGCTCGCTCCGCTCCCAGAAGCCGTGGATTTGACGGATCTTGCCGCTCCGCTCGCACAACCCGGTAATCCCGCCATTCCTTCATCGCTTGCGAATCAACAAATGCCGCAAGAGATGGTGGACTACAACAACGAACAAAACGTGTTGACTAATCGAGCGCCTATCCCACAGGCGGAAGCGAATCTTGCCGGACAGACGCAAGTGGCGACCGTGGCCCCTGCGGAAACAAGTCTTGCGGCACAGACACGAGCGGCGACCGACCCATCATTGAACCTCGACAGCTTACCCAAACTGGATACGAGTAGTGCCCCAGGCAGACTTGATTTTATGAATACGGCACCGAGTCCCGGTACTGGCGCATCGTCGGGAAGCATGTGGGATTGGGTGAATAAACTGGAACCGTGGCAGAAGGCTCAGCTTGGCCTCGTCGGTGGACAGATGGGAGCGGGGCTGATTGGGGGTCTCTTCCAAGGCTACTCAGCCGCGCAACAGCTCGAACTGCAACAACTCATTAACCAGCAGAACCAGGCACAACGAGAGTACCAAAACCGTAACAACGCCTACGCGCCACAGATCAGATTCACGTCTCCGTCTGGTCCCACTGGACTTCTGGCAAGGAGGGCCTAAACGATGCCGACCGGACTTCTCTCCTCGATCAAGAACGCACTCCTTGCACAGACCGCACAAAAGGTGGAAGCGACGGTCAAGCCGGAGTTGCAACAGGACTATCTGGCCGTGATTGTCTCCGGCATGAAGATCATGTTCTCGCCGGACCTCTACCGGAAAGAAGTCCTGCCATTTTTGAACTCGATCAAGGGGCCTCACGATGTCCCGCGCTACATCGGTCACGGGATTGTGAAACTCATCTCCATCATCCTGAAAGAAAGCAAGCGGAAGGCCAATCTCGCCGATCCCATCTATGCGGCCTCAATTCCTGCGGCCATTGTGCTCATGTGCTATGCGTTGGAATTTGTGGACAAGCGGATGCCGATTACCAATGACCTGATCGCCAAGACGACCACTGCCGTCACGAAGGGGCTCTATACGTTGTATGGGATCACGCCGGAGATGGTCCAGAAAGCGGTTGCATCCCGTGGACAATCAGGCGCAATGCCTCCAGGACCACCCACGGCAGGCACGGCTGGTGGAC
>JAHFES010000074.1:8572-12635 GCA_023248355.1 Nitrospiraceae bacterium | reverse complement strand
CGATCCCCCCGGTCTCCGCCTCCGCCGGAACCGCTCCGGTCGTCTCGGAAGAGGCGATCTCCGCGTTCTCCTCGGCTCACTTGCTCGCGAAGGGCTTGGAGGCTCGCACGTCCGTCTTGAAATTCCGACCCGCGGCGCTTCACTTCACGGCTGAGATCCAACAATTCAGACGGACGATATCCCTGACGGATTCCCTCACTCACCAGGGCTGCTCCATCCTTGGAGGGAATCTTTCCTTCTTTCATGACAGCCAAGCTCTTCGCCCCTGCGGCCAGCACATCCTGCGTCACTTTCTGCTTGCCATCCTGGGACAGGCGGGTGAGTTCGCGTACCTCGTCCACCGTAGCGCCGCGCGCAAACGCTTCTGCTATGGTTTCCATCGCACGCTGCCGGTTCCCTTCCACCATCCCTCGAGACCCGGCTTCCCGCAACACGTCTTGAGCAGACTCGAAATGAGAGACGAGCTGGCGCAACACGGGATCAATCCGCTTCGGCTCAATGCCCTTCGCCAACCCTTCCTTCACTTTGTTCGCAAGTGGCTCAGAAGGGATGCCTTTCTCACCAGCCTTATTCACATGCTCGATCAGTTGATTCACCTCTTCCACCCCATACCCCTGCGCCAAGCGAAGCCGGTGAATCTCTTCCCGATCTTGGACTGAGAGGGAATCCGCAAAGACTGGACTGGCGCACAGCACCAAGGCCAGGCTCAGACCCCACATATGTCTGTCGATTTTCTTGCGCATCATGTTACTGAACGATCACGACTCCGTTGGTCTGACCAAATCCATCCGTCACGAAATCTTCAGCCAGCGGCGGCGTCACCCACCGCATCCCGTCGACGAGATACATGAAGGTATGTTCCCCTTCTTTCAGCGGCACGTCCACCGACCAGAGACCGGATGCATCCACCGCTTTCATCGGTGTCGCCCCCTTCACCCATCCGTTGAAGGACCCGACGACGAATACCTGCTTGGCCTCTGGCGCGAGTAATGTGAACCGCGCGGTCCCATTCACGGATCTGGGCAATTCCAGCTTCACCGTCTGGGCACAGGCCCACAGCCCGAGGCTTATGACCATCGACGCAACGGTCACCCGCAAGAGGCCGCTGAATCCCGTAAGTCCATTTCCCATGCACGAGAGAGTAGCCGACGACTCGACCCGTTGCAAGCGACCAATCTGAGCGATTAGATGCTGACATCAAGCACCGCATTCTGGGATCCAAACCCATCACCGGCATCTTCTGCCGCGAGTGGATCGGCGATCCATTGCTTGCCATCAATCACAAACATGTACTGATATCGACCCGGTTTGAGCGGAATGGTCGCGGTCCACATGCCGCCTTCCAATCGCTCCAACTGGGTCTGCGTGGGACTCCAGCCATTGAAATCACCTGCAACCGATACGGAATGCGCGCCCGGCTGCAAGATCACTAATCGAACGAACACCTTCGCCTCTGGTGCGGCACCGAACGATGCGGTTTGCGCTGGCGTGACCGCAACCGGCACTTCCACGATCCGCTCCGGCATCAACCTGACCACTCCTCCCACCACCACGAGGGCAAGACACGCCGCGGCCATCGCACCGGCGAGGTTCCACTCCAGCGTCCGTGGCACGGTAATAGCTGCGCGCACGCGATCCCAGAGGCTGACTGAGGGTGGGACTACGCGCGCCTTCACCTGACTGAGGAACCTGGCCGACGGAGTGATCTTCGGCAATTGCGCCGCCTCGGCCACTATCATTTCAAGATTGAGCCAGCGCCGGCGCAACGCAGGATCAGCATCCACCGCCTGAAGGAACGCAACCCGCTCCTCCGGCGTCAAATCCTGATCGAGAAACCGTTGGACTAAGAGTTCGTGCTCATCCATAGGACCCACCGTGCTTCGAGGCCTTGCCTTATCGAGTTGGATTCAGTTCCGCCAGTTCACGACTGAGCTGCAGCCGCCCCTTATACACCCGCATTTTCAACGTGTCGCCATTGACGCCGAGAATCTCCTGCATCTCTTCATAACTCAACCCTTCGACATGCTTCAGGACGAAGGCTTCACGGTAGAGCGGCGGCAACCGTTGAATCGCCTGTTCCAACTCCTGCGCCACCTGCTGCTGCGACAACACATGTTCCGGCGTCCGCTCCTCTGCAACATGGATATCGAGCGTCTCATCCACATCCACGTCGTTGAGTCCCTGCCCAGGCCGTTTGGCCCGCAGCCAATCTTTGCACTTGTTCGCCGCAATCCGATACAGCCACGTCGAAAACTTCGAGTCTGCCCGGAACGTCGACAGCGCCTTGAAGGCTGCCAGAAACGTTTCCTGCGCCAGGTCCTCGGCTTCGGCGCGATTTCCCACCATCCGATAAGCCAGGTTGACGATGACCGCCGCATGCCGATCGATGAGCTGCCCAAAGGCTTCGTGATCCTGCTTGAGACTGCGCGCAACCAGCTGCGCGTCGTCCTGTCCCCTCTGTTGATCCAGCGGCATCGACGTTCCCACTCACTCTGCCTCACTGCCACCGGACCGTCTGCTTCGGCATATCTGTTTCATTAGACGGTTACACACCCGCTTTGTAAACAACTCCTCGGCGCCCCTCAGAAGCGGTAACTGGCGCCCAGCGAGAGGGCATAATCCGGCGCCCCGTTGGAGACGCCAACGGTCACCCCACTGTTCAATCGCCAGGCCGGGGAGGCGGTGTAATTCACCGCGAAGAAAAGGTCGCGAGCATTCACAAATCCCGTGATGATCGCGCGGTATTCTTCGAAGTACACACTGGCCAACAGATCTTTCGTAAAGTAATATCCGGCCCCCACGTCATACCAATGTTGATTCTGAAACTGAATTCCATCCGGATCACCGATAATATTGTACCCACCGTCCAGGAAAGCGATCCATTTATCTCCGAGCATCTTGGACATCTCAACACCAAATCCATAGTCTAACTGGCCAGTCCCAAGTCCGAGGTTTTCATTGGCCGTAGGAAGCTTGACCCTCCCTGTGACGGCGATCAAGGGGAGATAATCCTTTTCCTCAACCACGTAGTAGCGGCCTTTGAGGATGATGTCGCCCAGACCGGCCGTCGTGACCTTCTGACCAGCAGTACGAGTCGTCAGACCGCAAGTCCTGTTCTTCCCGCTCACGTTTGATCCTTTTCCGCTACACCCTCCGTCGTCTGCAGTTCCACCCCCGCCGCCGCCAGACCCACTCTTAGGATTGTCATCAATCCTCGTGGCCGTCCCACCGACTAAAGTCGTTCGCCCGTCCGTCGTCGCAGTCACGAACGGAATCACGATCGTCACATCCCCATCCTTGAACAGGCGTCGAACAGATAATGGCGCATAAAAAAATGTGCTCGTCGTATTCGATCCAAAGTTCCCGCTGCTGAAGCTAGGCGTGAAACCGATTTGCCAGTTTCGGTCAGCAGAGGCAGGCCCTTGGTCTAACTTGTCCGCCGCATAGCCCTCCACACCCCAAAGCCCTGTGACCAGCATGACGCCAATACCTGCTGCTTTCCACTTCGACATCATCTACCCTTCTCCTTTTCTGTATCTCACCGGACGACCCACATAATGTCTCCGCCCCACGTCGGCTCTCATGCCATGATGCAGATGAGCCAGATGGGCACTCAACCCTAGCTAGAATCTGATGATTCTGCAACCATCGTTACGCTCGGATCTCCAAAACGCAACGGCACCAGAGAGATCCCCCGACGCCGTTGTTCTCCTCATCTCCTACAAATCGACCGGCACTAGTTCCGACCAGCCCGTTCCGGTTTTTCCGGCCGTTCCGGACGCTGTGGCCGCTCCGGACGTTCCGGTCTCTGCGGACGCTCAACCCGCTCCGTACGATTGGGCCGTTCCATTTGGACCGCGCGGGCATTGTCACGCCCCTGCTGCCCACGATCACCCGCCACTTGGTCGGCCCGATCGAGTCCGCGGAGTTCTCCACCCTGGTTGGCCCGACGATCCTCCCGGCGATCTTCGCGACGATCTGCTTGCCGATCCTCACGACGGTCCTCTCGGCGATCCAACTGCCGATCTTCTCGTCGGTCAGTCCGCCTGTCTTCCTGCCTCAC
>JAHFES010000074.1:0-8472 GCA_023248355.1 Nitrospiraceae bacterium | reverse complement strand
TGGCCCGACGATCCTCCCGGCGATCTTCGCGACGATCTGCTTGCCGATCCTCACGACGGTCCTCTCGGCGATCCAACTGCCGATCTTCTCGTCGGTCAGTCCGCCTGTCTTCCTGCCTCACCTCACCAACTTGCGCGACTCGGATGTCGTCACCGCCATGGCGGCCATTGTTCTCGCCACGACCTGGTCCACTATTGGCGGAATCTGGCCCGCTATTATCATTCCCGCCATGACCACCACGGTTGTCAACACGATTGTCCGATCGAACGTTTCCCCCTTCGAGCCGGAGCCTATCGAACTGAGCCCGCAGACTCTGCCGTTCAGCTTCCGTCAATTGAGCCTGGTCGATTCCTTCCAGCCTCGCCCGGACCTGTCCTTCTTCACGCCCGACTCTGGCCCGAAACTCATTGTTCCGGAACGTCACAGTCCGCTCAGCCCCACCCGAAGTCGGCACCACCGTGGAGACTTGCCGAAGCACGTTCTTGCTGGGGTCCGCATTGAGAAACAACGTCCTCTGTTGCTCGTCGCTCAGCGTGAACCCCCGGAACTGGACCTCCTGCACACCCGGCCGTGCGAACTGCGTCTGCACGGTCTGCTTCAGCGCCGCCACGTCCACCGCACCGTTCGCCGTCCTCGGCAACACCCCCACGATCTCAACTTGCCCATTCTGAATTGGAGGCGCCGTCTGCGCCCATACGGGAGCGGCCAGAACCGCCAGTCCGCTCAGCACCCATGCCATCAGTTGCATCTGCTTGTGACCGTTCATGATCATGCCTCCTGCTTCTGAACTACCTGTGATGCGTACCGAGCATCACCTGTCATCTTGCCATATTAGACGACACCGACCCGATCTCGTAAATACCCCGGCACCCTCCACGCCATTCCTACCGAAATGACGCGGGGACATCGGGCAACGCCCGATGTCCCCGGCCTGACACTCCTACTAGCATCTGAATCGGCAGCGCGCTATCGCACGCCTTGAAAAAAGCTCCGGGCAGGACCTGGAGGCAAGACTCGACGTGGAGGGAACGGCAGGAACAGGATTGGTTTCACTCTAGCGAGACCGAGCTGGCCCTGGAACGGATACGCTACGCTCATTCCGCAAGTTTGATTTGCAACGCATCCTGAACCAGGGCAAGAACCTCTTGTACGTTGAAAGGTTTGAGGAGATAGGCCGCGGCCCCCAACTGCATGGCATCAAGAGCGGACTCGATGGTTCCCCCTCCACTCATCATGATCACCTTGGCATCGTGCCTGATCACTTTCATTTTGCGAAACAGCTCGATTCCACTGTAGTCGGGAAGACCGACGTCCGCGATGACAAGATCGATGGGGTGTTCCGCTATTGCTTTCAAAGCCGCACCAGCCGTCGCCGCGGTATACACCCGATAGAGCGGGCAAAGGAGCACGGTGAGTACCGCACGAGGCCCCTCTTGATCATCAACAATGAGAATGGTCGGATCACACTCGCTTGTCCCCATCCCATCCTCCGGCCACGCTCAGTATCCTGACGGCTCATTGTCCATCGTAGCTTGGCATCATCGGATGTCGTCCTGCTCTCAGGAAGACAAGATATAAGACGTCCTATCAGGCCATATGTAAACAACAAGCGTATGGCTAGGCCTGTCAGCGAATATCATGAAAGAACGTGCGAGGGAGAATCGGCAAGCCCAATTCGACATGGAGAATGATGGCAAGAACGCGAGCAAAACTCCTCAAGATGCCCATCTGGACAAACTTGCGGAAGTCGGTAATGACGGGCGAAGAAAGCAGTGTTTCTCAGCCTGTTGGTCAGATTTGCACGGCCACATGCCGTTTTTTCTCCTTTTTACTCACCGTTCTACGGGACCCGCGGGAAAACTCTCAGAAAAACAAATCATTATTGTGACTGTTCGCAATGGCATACCCCTTGCTGAGTGATTTGCATAGCCTGATCTGCGCAAAGACCAAATAAGGAGGCATCGCGATGAAGAAGACAGCGAAGAAACAGATTGTCCCGGTCCTGGTGAGCGCCCTGGCCATCCTCGCTCTGGCCATAACGCCCGCTCTGGCGAAAGATGACAAGAAGAAGGAATCGAAACAACCCAAGAGTCATGCATCGGCGAGCGCCGCCGCGGCAGCAGCTGGCGCCCATATGTCTGACCCGGGCCCGGCCCCGAAGAATGGCCAGCATGATACCAAACCAGGTCCAGCCTGGAAGACGGTCGGCGGCACCGTGAAGAATATTCATGGGGACGTCTACACCGTTGAGGATTATGAAGGGAACCAGGTCCAACTCCATGTTGGCCAGGGAACCAAGCATATTCGTGGTAACAAGAAGGTCGGGGACACCGTTCGCGCCGAAATCACGCATGGTGGCTTCGCGAATTCTATCCAGTAATCCCCATATTTGAATCCGCGCACCCATCCAGCGCGGAGGTGTCTTCGAGGGGGCTGGCCTGTACAGGCCAGCCCCTTTGCTATTGCCGCTCACCCTATCGCTACCGCTTCGTGAAGGTAATGTCCCCGTAGTAGGCCGTGGCCCGTTCCTTCGTGTTGTCGGTATCACTCATGATTGCCACGCCGTTGAGCATCGGCGGCTCTTCCCCGAATGCCTGCTTGTAGTCCTCATAGATATTCCGTTCTTCCTGAACCCACGTGCCGACTTTCTGCGGCCCACTTTCCACGACGATCATCTGCGCAAAATCCGTATAGGCATTCTCGACGATGGTCCCGACGGGTGCCTTGGTCTCCCAGATGTAGTTCAGCGCCGCGATGGGAATATCGCCAAAGAGGGCCCGCCCTGCTTTGTACTTGAGCTTCTTGGAGAATCCTACCTTGTCGGGGTCATACTCGAACGTAAGGTAGAGCCGTGCCGGATAGTCATCCCCGTCCTTGCGGCTCACATCGCTGTTCTTGAGCAGATTCTCGACCTTCCAGCGCCAGCGGACGATCGGATACTCGCGCGGGTCGATTTTGACCTCTTTGGTCAGCCCGGAAGCCGACGACTCGCTGCTGGCCTTCACGACGATCGTCTCGCCGTCTTTGACGGTTTCGTATGTTGTCTGCTTAGAAACTTTTTTGAACGTGAGGGGTTTCCAGCCATCCGGAAGAGCCTGACCAATCGTCCCGTCGGAAAACTTCGCCACCTCAAGCACCGCACTCCCCTGCGCCCACGCGCAGACTGAGGGCACTCCCTGAATAAGCGCCACTCCGACCAGCACAGCTCGGGTTACAGGAAACGCATGGTTCATCGCATGCCGGCTCTTACCGTCTCATCCACGAGAAGAGTTTCATCAGGAAGTTCTTCGTCCCCTGCGTGAAGTGGGCCTTCCGCCAGAGATTCACGACCTTCTTGTTGACCTCGGCTTGGGTCGGATAGGGGTGAATTGTCCCCGCAATTGTTTTCGCTCCGGCGCCTGCTTTCATAGCGACAGAAAACTCACCGATCATCTCGCCGGCGTGAGCCGCGACGATTGTGGCCCCGAGAATCTTGTCCGTGCCTTTCTGAATGTGGATCCGCGCAAAGCCTTCATCCTCTCCGTCCAGAATCGCCCGATCCACTTCATCCAGCTTGTAGGTATAGGTTTCCACTTCCAACCCCTTAGCCTTCGCATCGGCCTCATACATCCCGACATGCGCGATTTCTGGCTCCGTGAAGGTGCACCAGGGCATGATCAATGAATCCATACTGGCGTAGCCAAAGCCAAATGGATGCGGGAACAGCGCGTTTTGAATCACGATCTGCGCCATCGCATCGGCAGCATGGGTAAACTTATATTTTGAACAGATATCGCCCGCGGCATAGATTCTCGGATTTGTCGTTTGGAGCCTCGTGTTCACCTTGATACCGCTCTTATCGTATTCGACACCGACCGTTTCCAGACCAAGCCCATCCACATTCGGTGTCCGACCGACGCCGACGAGGATTTCATCCACGGTCACATCGTATTGCCGGCCATGGGAATCGACCGTGAGCCGCTTGCCGCTGTCCGTCTTGTTCACTTTCAAGTCCTTGCCACAGCAGAGCAGCCTCACCCCATCCCGCACCATCTGTTGTTCGACGACTTCGGCCGCGTCGCGATCTTCGTTCGGCATGAGACCATGCATGGCCTCAATCAGAAATACCTGGCTGCCAAACCTGGCGAAGGATTGCGCGAGTTCGCACCCGATCGGACCCGCGCCGATGACTCCCATGCGCTGCGGGAGCTCAGTCAGGGAAAAGACGGTTTCGTTGGTGAGATAGCCTGCTTCCTGCAGCCCCGGTGTCGGAGGAGCAGCAGCACGCGCTCCAGTGCAGATGGCCGCTTTCACAAACTGGAGGGTTCGATTCCCGGCCGACCCTTCAATCACGATCGACTCCGGCCCTGAAAATCTCGAGTTCCCGATGAACACATCCACACCCAGACTCTTGTATCGATGCACGGAATCGTTATGACTGATCCTGGCCCGCAGCTTCCGCATCCGCGCCATCGCCTGGCCGAAGTCGTACTTCACGCCAGGTGGAATGTGGAGCCCGAACTTCTGGGCACGCCTGAGATCTGACCAGGCCCTGGCTGCCCGAATGACCCCCTTGGAAGGCACACAGCCCACGTTCAGACAATCCCCGCCCATCAGATGCCGTTCAATCAAGGCCACCTTGGCGCCTATTCCAGCAGCAATGACTGCCGTCACCAACCCGGCCGTGCCCGCTCCGATCACGACAATATTGTAACGACCGCTCGGCTCCGGATTCATCCAGCTCGGGGGATGCACGTTCTCGATCAATTTCTGATTATGCTCGTCGTTCGGCAGAACGAGGCTCTCTTCATGCTGGCTCATCGCAACAATCCTCTCTGATGGCTGAGTGACCGCCGCGTCACGTTTCACGGATCTTGTGGTCAGGCTTGTTTGCCAGAAAATTTCTTATAGAGACTGGGCATGAGTGCCAAGAGGCCCAACAACACGAAGGCCGCAATCACGTTCGGCGAAGCAATTTCCTTGAGCGAATTGATCGTTCCCAGTTGCTGCCCTGCGTAGGCAAAAACGAACGACCCTGGAATGATGCCCAGCGCGGTCGCACCTACATAAGTTCCGACGTTCATGCGCGTGAGGCCTGACACTACATTCACGACAAAGAACGGAAACAGAGGGATGAGCCGCAACGTCATCAAATAGCTAAAGGCATTCTTGGTAAATCCCTCTTGCAAAGGCCCCAGCCACCGGCCGAACTTCTGTTCAACCGCGTCCCGCAACACATAGCGCGCCGCGAGAAAGGCGAGTGTCGATCCGGTCGTTGCCCCCACGTTCACAAAGAGCACTCCAACTACCGAGCCGAACAAGAACCCGCCGGCCAGCGTGAGAATGACCGCGCCGGGCAACGACAGCCCTGTCACCGCGATATAGAGAAGGATGAAAATCACCGCCGCCGATATGTAATTCGCTTCCGTAAAGGAGAGCAGCCTATCGCGATTGTCTTTCAGCGCAGCCAACGACAGGAATTGTCCCAGATCAAAATAGAAAAAGGCTGTGATCGCCAGCGCAATGACCGCGGCGATGGCAATTTTCCCGGCATGTGAGTGAGCTGATGTCGCTGCCGCTGGAGTTAGAGTGGGCATGGTCACCTCGGGGCGTATCATGGGGGCTCCTCTCGTGGCTGTCAATGCGGCGTGCTATCAACTTGGTCGTTGTACCATCCACATTCTTACATGATGCGAGACGGAGCGAGAGAGCGCATACCTCACTCGCCGGTCGTGGTGTTCATCCTAGCCCGCTGATTCTCGAAGAGAATTCCCACTCCTGTCAGATTCCATCGTGCTCGTCGACACAAGATCTGGCTTGTCAGAAGAGCCCTGGCTCCCGTACCCTGTCACAAGGAGGCTGCGATGGACGAGAACAACCGACTGACCAAGACCAAGGAACAGTGGGCCAAGGCCCGGCGTGGAGGAGAAGAGCGGGAAGTGTTTTACGAGGGGGATGATCGTTTGCCACCAGGGCAGCACCTCGTGGAGACATTTCCTGTGCTGGATCTTGGATTCAAGCCGGACATTCCCTTGAACGAATGGAGCCTCACCATCAGCGGATTCGTCACCACCCCAGTGACCTGGACCTGGGAGCAATTCCTGGCCCAACCTCAATTTAAAGATGTCTCGGACTTCCATTGCGTGACTTCATGGAGCCGCTTTGACAACGAGTGGGAAGGGGTGAGCTTCAAGCACCTCATCTCCATCGTGCAGCCGCTGTCGCTGGCCAAATTTGTTCTCTTCAAGTCCTACGACGATTACACGACGAATTTGCCGCTCGAAGCCTGCGACGATGACGATGTGCTTCTGAACTCTAAATGGAACGGGAAACCGCTCACCAAAGAACATGGTGGGCCGGTGCGCGTCATCGTGCCGAAGCGCTATGCGTGGAAGGGCGCGAAGTGGATTAAGGAGATTATCTTCTCGGATCGCGACCAGAAAGGCTTCTGGGAAGTCCGCGGCTATTCCAATTCTGCCTTCCCGTGGGAAAACGACCGGTACGGATGATCGCGCATTGAGGGAGTCTCTCGTCAGCTCCGTCGCTCATGTCTATGGGTCTTCACACCATCACCAAAGTTGAGTTCTGGCCGATCGACGTGCCCATTACCGACCCATTCGTCGTCGCGACGGGCGCGCGAGTCATGGCACAGAACGTCTTTGTGCGCGTCACGCTGAAGAATGGCGCGCAAGGCCATGGAGAGGCCGCACCCTTTCCAGAAGTGGGAGGGGAAGACCGCGATGCGTGCCTAGCTGCAATGAAGCAACTTGGAAAGATGCTCCTGGACCAGTCTGCAAGCGAGTTCAAGACGATCGCAGAGCTGTTGAAGGAGATGGCTCCGACTCACCCAGCCGCGCGCTGCGGATTGGAGACGGCCCTGATTGATGCCTTCTGCCACGCGTCGAACATCCCCCTGTGGAAATTGTGGGGTGGTGCCGATGTGCGCGAACGCCAAACGGACATCACGATTCCGATTGCGGACCTCGACAAAACGGTTTCGCTCGCCCGCGGTTGGTACAGCAAAGGCTTCCGTCTCTTCAAAATGAAAGTGGGCAAGAATGTCGAGCATGACATTCGGCGGCTTGAGGCCGTTCATCGAACCCTGCCTGGTATCGCCTTCATCGGGGATGGGAACCAGGGATTCTCACGCGAGGACTGCCTGATGTTTGCGAAAGGCGTCAACCAGTTCGGTGGCACGATGGTGTTGCTTGAGCAGCCGGTTGTTCGTGAAGACCTCGACAGCATGGCCGCGATTCGACGAGAAACCGGCATTCCCGTCGCAGCCGATGAAGCCGTTCGGTCCCTCGATGATGCGCGCCGAGTCGTCGAACAAGGAGCGGCGGACTATATCAACATCAAGATCATGAAGACCGGCGTCATGGAAGCCGCAGATATCGCCTCGTTCACACTGAAATGCGGGTTGAAGCTCATGATCGGTGGGATGATCGAAACCAGAATCGCGATGGGCTGTTCGTTCAGTTTAGTGCTGGGACTCGGAGGCTTCGAGGTGCTGGATCTGGATACGCCGCTACTCTTGGCGACTGATCCAGTGAAAGGCGGGTATTGTTACAACGGGCCTCAGCTCCAGCCCTGGCAGGGTTCTGGTCTGGGCATGAAAGCGGAACCAGGCAAAGAAGTCACGACCATCGAGTAATCAACTTCCCTCGTCACATTTTTTACAATTCAACGTCTGCCCGAGATGCTGCTTCCGCCCCTCCTCTGTTAAGACCCACGGCCGGATCGTGAACGGTGGCTGATGGCGCACATGTTGCCCATGCCCGCAAGCCAGGTCAGCGACCCAGTCGTCATGCTCATCTTGATGAAACCCGATGATGCGCTGGGTCATAGTCGCCAGAAATAGGCCTCACCAGTCGCAAGAGCGAGGAACCCTTCATCGGCGGGGCAGTAAGAATAGACGTACCGGGAGTTCGCAAAATTGTCCTTTCTCAAATCTTTCGGCCACCACGCGGTATTCAGACCGCAGTGAATTGGGGGCAGAGTGCAATTTCTGAGCGGTCCACCCTTTTCGGGCGCCCTCGTGTTTCCCCTTTCAGCCGCCTTCCTATTCTGCTGCCAATTTCGTCCTGGAATGAGCCGCTGCCCACCACTCGCCCCTGCTGCGTCGCTTTCCGGATTTGATCCCATTCCTTGCCAGAGACGGAGGTCTCCAGCCAGTCGGAATAAACCTGCGCTCGCTCCTGCGCAGTGTTCCCCAAGCTGACATACCAGGGATCCTCATCGAGCAGGTCATCTGGTCGCCCCACTGCTCGCCGGTGATAGCTGTAGGCCCAGTCGATTTGGAGTTCGCTTCTCCGCGCTTCGATCTTTTCGAGATCCGCTTGGTCTTGCAGCCGGCCTGCAAGCATCTTCAGTAAGATGAGATCTTCCAAGGCAAGGATAGGTACAAGCTGGCCGCGCAACGGAATCTGCTGTTTGCGCGCAAGGGCCGATTGAAGGTAGGAGGAATCGGCCAATAGGAAATCGACGACCACC
>JAHFES010000145.1 GCA_023248355.1 Nitrospiraceae bacterium | reverse complement strand
TGGCAGTCCGGGCGTTCCAACATTCCCACCGGTTTGGACAGCGCGCTTCTTCGCAGATGGTGTGGAGCTTGAGGCGGTCCATCGTCTGCTTGATGTCGAGATAGTCCGGGCTGGTCGTGGCTCGGACCTTAAACCAGGGCGGCAGACGGCGCGGCGAGGCCGAAGTTGAGGAACGAACTTGTTCAATCGGGATAAAGCTCATTGTGCTGTTCCTGTCTGGGCGAGTTCCTGAGGGTGCTCCAGGATTCGCTTGAACTCTTTCAGAAACTGCGCTCCCTGTAGGCCATCAAGAGCCCGGTGATCGCAGGAGAGGGTGACCTTCATGCGCCGGCCTGCCGTGACGCTGCCCTTTGTCAGGACCGGCACGTCGCGAATAGCTCCCACGGCAATGGAAGCGGCCTGCGGGGGGATGAGGACGGCGATGAAGTTTTCTACGTCGAACATGCCGAGATTGGAGATGGAAAAGGTGGCCCCGGTGTATTCGTTCAGCTGAAGCCGCTTCTGTTTGGCCCGTTCGATGAGTGCCCGTGACTCAGCCGAGATGTCTTCCAACGTCTTGGCCCCACAGTTACGAATCACCGGTGTGATCAGGCCGTCCTCCATGCCGACAGCCACGCCTATGTCAATGGCAGCATGCCGCCTGATGGCATCGCCGATATAAGACACATTGATTTCCGGGTGGCGGGTGAGGGCGAGCGCCGCTGCCTTGATCAGCACGCCGGTGATGGATGGGTGAGTGTGACGGTCTTGCTTGAACTGATCACGAAACCGTTCCGCCTGTTCCATATCGATCTCGATGGTCAGATAGAAGTGCGGAACCGGCGCCTTGCTCAGTGTTGTGGCCCGCGCGATGGCTTTCCGCATCTGGCTCAAAGGCAGGTCGGTTCCGGCAGGCAGGGCCTGCGTGGCAGGTGCTGTCGCTTTCGAGAGATCAGCCTCGACGATCCGTCCGCCAGGGCCTGTGCCACTGATGGCGGAGAGGTCGATCCCCCGCTCAGCGGCGAGCGCTTTCGCACGAGGCGACGCGATGGGGCGGCCTTCCGGCCGGCTCGATGCGGTGCCGGCGGGGGAGCCGGCAGTTGAGGTTGCACTCGCCTGCGTCCCTCCGCCGGCCGCCGGTGAAGGCGCGATGGTGTCGGACAATGCCGGGGTGATGTCTTCGTCCGCTTCGCCGATGACGCCGATCAGCGTCCCGGACAGCACGGTCTCGCCGTCCCTCACCAGAATCTTGCGCAGGATGCCGGACGAAAAGGCCTCCAGGTCCATCACGGCCTTGTCGGTCTCGATTTCGGCCAGCGCGTCCCCGGCTTGAACCTGATCCCCTTCGTGTTTTTTCCAGGCCAGCAAGACGCCCTCTTCCATCGTGTCGCTGAGTTTCGGCATGACAACGCGACTAGCCATGGCGTTCCTCTCCCCGTCGCTGAAAACAACGGAGCAATCTTCCAAACCACCAACTCGATTGCTCAGGGGGGCGGTCAGGGTCAGGATACTCAATCCAAGGCTCCTGAGAACCCAAGTACGTGCCCTCCCGAACGCTTAGCTGGGTTCGTAGCTGCGTGTAGC
This sequence comes from Nitrospiraceae bacterium, assembly GCA_023248355.1. Lineage (GTDB taxonomy): Bacteria > Nitrospirota > Nitrospiria > Nitrospirales > Nitrospiraceae > Nitrospira_D. The sequence continues at coordinate 2,451 of JAHFES010000145.1, read as the reverse complement.
CCTGTCCTTGGAGTGTACGAATCAATTCTTCCAGTGCGGCACCCGGCGTTTCTCGCGCCGCAGTCTCTGTATGCGTGGTTTCATATCGCAGGCGGGCTCGACAACCTCCCTCGACCTGCTCGAATTCAACGGGACGGCTGAACCCTCGCTCTCGTGGATCGAGGCCGGCCAGTTGCTGCTTCTCGTTCAGATATTGCGGCATATCACTGGGCTCGAAACACCGCCAACAGATCGCTGAGTGCAATGGTCTTGTTTTGCAGGACTGCGCGCTCCGCTTTCAAGGCGTCGAGTGATGCGGCGTGGCCGGCCCCGTCTTTGAGACAGGCAGCTCCCACAGTCAAGATACGATCGCATTCCTTTTCCACTTTCGCTTTGACGACTGGGTTTACAGTCAGAATGTCCATGAGCTGGCGGCGCGTTTCAGTCAGGTGTGCCCGCAGTTCCGAATCAGGAAACGATTTGCGCGCCGCGTCGTCCACGCAGCGGTCCAGGTATTGGGCTAGGAACACGTACAGCCTGACCAAGGCTGCCGTGACCTCGATATGATCGATCGATGACGCGGATGCCGGCATGCCGAACCTCCCTCCTGATTGTGTCACCCTCGACCGGTGACGCTGTTCACCGCTGCAATGATTCTTGCCTTATCCGGTATTGCCGCATCTTCGAGAGGCCGGGAATACGGCATGGGTACTTCTTCTCCGGTGACCCGCACGATGGGTGCATCGAGATAATCAAAGGCCTGGGAAGACACGCTGTCGACAATCTGGGCGCCAAGCCCACAGAAGCGCCACCCCTCTTCCACAATCACCATGCGGCCGGTTTTCTTCACCGAGGCCACGACGGTTGAGAGATCAAAAGGCTTGAGGGTGCGCGGATCGATGACTTCAGCGTGAATACCTGACCGGGCCAGCTCATCTGCCGCCTCCAGGGCCAGCAGCAACATTTTCGAATAGGCGACGATTGTGACATCGGTGCCTTCGCGCTTGACCTCAGCCTTGCCGATGGGAACGGTGTACTCGACCTCCGCTACCTCGCCTTTGGTCCCGTACAATAATTGCGATTCGATAAAGATGACCGGATTTCGGTCTCGAATGGCACTTTTCAGGAGCCCCTTCGCATCATGCGGTGTGGCGGGTGCGATCACTGTGAGCCCCGGCACGTGGCAAAACCAGGCTTCCAAGCTTTGGGAATGCTGCGCCCCCAGCCCATGGGCCGCGCTGCCAGGTCCCCGAATGACGAGGGGAATGGACAGCTGCCCCCCGGACATATACCGGATCTTCGCCGCGTTATTGACGATCTGATCCATGGCGAGGATGCTGAAGTTGAAGGTCATCAATTCCACAATCGGGTGTAATCCGGCCATGGCTGCTCCGATGGCCAGGCCGGTGAACCCGGCTTCAGCGATCGGCGTGTCCAGCACGCGCTCTGGGCCGAATTCCTCAACGAACCCTTTGCTGACTTTGAAGGCCCCTTGATAATAGCCGACTTCTTCTCCGATCAGGAAGACGCGGCGATCACGCCGCATCTCCTCGCGCATGGCTTGATTGAGCGCTTCCCGATACGACAGCACCATGGATGCGTTTATCCCCCCAGTATCACATTGTCATGCAAGGCCGGCGGCGATGGAAACGGACTGCCATCCGCAAACTTGACGGCGGCTGTGACGACCTCGCCCACCTCACGCTCGACCTGCTTCAAATCGGTTTCCTCGCCCAGTTTGCTGTTGAGGATCGTGTGCTTCAATAACAAAAGAGGGTCGCGCTTGCGGTGCTCCTCCACTTCTTCTTTCGTTCGGTAATGTCCGTGGGAAGGATCGGCCATCGAGTGGCCCATGAAGCGGTAGGTATGGGCCTCGATGAAAAAGGGGCCTTGGCCGGTCCTCACCTGGCGGACGACATTTTGCATCAGGGCCCTGACCGCGAGGACATCCATCCCGTCTACTTGATCGGCTGGGATCCCGTAGGACCTGGCCGTTTCCGCCACATTCGCGTACAAGGCGATTTCGCGTTGGACGGGAGTCCCCATCGCGTAGCGGTTGTTCTCACAGACGAAGATCACGGGAAGTTTCCACAGCGCTGCCAAATTAAAGGCCTCGTGAGCGTGGCCACAAGGCAGGGCCCCTTCTCCAAAAAAGCAGACCGTGACGATGTCCTGCTGCCGATACTTAGCCGCAAAGGCCAGCCCCGCCGCCAAGGGCAGGTGCCCGCCAACGATAGCGTAGCCGCCCATGAAGCGACGCTCAATATCCATCAGATGCATCGACCCGCCTTTTCCCTTGCAGAGGCCGGTCGCCTTTCCGAACAGTTCGGCCATCACTTTCCCGGGATCTGAGCCGCGGGCAAGACAATGCCCGTGGTCTCGATACGCACTGATGACGTAGTCGTCCGGACGGAGAGCGGCCATGGCGCCGGCTGCAATCGCCTCTTCCCCGATATAGAGATGCAGAAATCC
>JAHFES010000073.1:10106-12767 GCA_023248355.1 Nitrospiraceae bacterium | reverse complement strand
TTTTTCCGCAGCCTGCTAGAAGGCAGACGTCACACCGATGGACCGGTCTACGTGTTCCGTCGGGTGAGCGCTGTGGCCAGTGGGTCTGGATTGCGTGAGTGGGGCAGGGTTACCGGTCTGCAGTGCTGGGACAGGAAGCTGATGCTCCCTGAACGGCAATCTCGACAAGCTCGTGGATGTTCTTGGCGCAGCGGCCGCAGCAGCCACTTTTTTTGAGTCCGAACTTGGACTTGAGCTGGCAGGGCATCACAAGGCCTGCCCGTCCGGCTTCGCGTACATCCGATTCAGTGATCCCGTTGCACAAGCATACGTACATGGCACCCTCCACGAACGATTATGAGAAGCATTATCATGATGCCATCGTGCAGGGATTCTGTCAAGCCTTGTTTCCTCAGCCAGGGGCAAGGCTTTTCGTGTGTCCTCTGGAGGGTAAGAGGCTAAGAGAGGGTGGCTTCCAGCTGCTCAACCATTTCGCGGATCGTGTCGAACCCTGATTGCCAGAAGGTTTCTGAAGTCATGTCGACACCGACTGTAATGAGAATGTCCCGAGGCGCCTGAGAGCCGCCGGCTGTCAGGAGATCCAGGTACTTCGGTACAAACGCCGCCCCCTGTTCCTTGTACATTCGGTACAAAGCCAGTACGAGCAGATTTCCAAAGCTATACGCATAGCAATAGAACGGACTGGCGAAGATATGGGGGATGGTCAGCCATTCCCATTGGAACTCGTCTGGAACCTTCACGGCTTTGCCGAATTGCTGCCGAAGCTCATTCATGTAGGCTTTGGCCAGTTGGTCCCCCGTTGCGCCCTCCGCGATCATCTGATGCGCCAGTTTTTCAAAGCGAACAAAATACGCTTGCCGTAGGACGGTGGCGTAGATGTCGTCGAGTTGGCCGAGGAGCAGACCTTGTCGAACGGCGGTGTTCCGCTCCTGGGACATCAATGCATCGGAGAGGATGCGCTCGCCAAAGACCGAGGCCGTTTCTGCCAGCGGAAGGGTTGAGTGAAATGTAAAGACGGAGTGGTCCTTGGCCATCATCCCATGGACGGCATGACCGAGCTCATGCGCCATGGTGGCAATGTCGCGGGCTTCACCGGTGTAGTTCAGCATCACGTACGGTGTCAGTCCGGGGACGACACTGTAGCAGTAAGCTCCACCGAGTTTCCCGGGACGAGTCGGGCCATCAATATGCCGGTCTCGGAAGACCTGCTCAGCCAGATCGGCAAGGCGGGGAGAGAAACCGCGATAGGCCTCCAGGACCATCGTCACGGCATCGGCATACTTGTACTTTTTGGCCTCTGTACGGTGCGGTGCATAGAGGTGATAGCGGCTCATCGGTGCGATCTTGCAGATCTTCGCCTTCAATTTGAAATAGGTCTGGAAGATGTCGGCGTTCTTGGCGCAGGCCGATAGCAACACATCGACAGCCTGATCGGGCACATCGTTACCCAGGTTTCGCGTGGCAATGGGAGAGGTAAAGTGGCGGAGTCCGAGATTCTCGGATTTCCAGTCGTTCACCAGCGTTTTGTAGATTTCGCCAAGCAGATCGCGCTGGCCTGAAAACACCCGATAGAGTTCTTGATACGCAGCCTGCCGCACCGAGGCTTTCTGGCTCCGCACATAGGCCATGAGGCCTTCCCTGTTCACGGTCTTTTTCTTCCCATCAACCGACAGCGTGAACGTGAACCCGTTGGTCATCACGTCGTAGAATGTGTGGACCGCGCTGCGCCCGGTGACATTTTTCAGATTCACGATCTTTTCTTCCGGCTCGGACAGTGTGTGCGGTTTGAATCGTCGGATCGTTTGCAAGTGGTACCGCAGATCGCCCGCGTCAGCCATCAGGCGTGCGGCATTGGCGTCGTCGACGCTCTGCCACCAGAGCTCAAAGAAGAGCAAGCGGTTATTGAGGGCTGTCAAACGCTCCTCGACCCGTGTCTTAAACGAGCGGGCCTCGGAGTTTTTCGTACTCTCTGAAAACCATAGATAGGCAAAGGCGCCGAGCCGTGAGGATCCTTGCGCGATCGCCTCGCTGAGAGTGAGCAGCGCGAGCAGTTCGTGGCTGGGCATGGAAGGCGACAGTTGTGGCCGTGCTGCTTCGATCTGAACGACATTCGTTTCCAGCTCGGCAAGGAGCGCGTCGAGCCGGCGAACAGGATCTGTGACGAGATGCGTCAGGTCCCATTGATCGGGAAATGACGGACGTGTGATGTGGCGTGGTTTGGAAGCGGTTCGAGCAGGAGTCCTACCGGCCATAGTCTTCTCCTTCGTGAGTCACGCGTGAACGAGCGTCGATCATACCATTGGCGGGCGGGGATGCGCGGAGAAAAGTATGCGAGGCGGAACGGTCTCGCCACCAGTGCGTTGACAGCGATCAGGAGGGATGTGAAAATCCCGCTCGAAAGGAATTGAGGATGACGGATCAAGAACTCAATCGCGCCGTCCAATATGTGACGGCCAGTACCTCGTACGCACGGGAGACGGTTGCGGACATTATCCATACAGGTCTTGGAGAACTGTCAGCGTTGGCCACACACTCGACCCGGCAGTTCGAGCGCGAGGCACTGCTGGAATATGTGTCTCAATGGACGATCAAACGAACTGGGCAACCAGAGCCATTAGTCCGTGAAGTGCTTGGCTGTGCGAGTCGATGGCTGGATGAAGT
>JAHFES010000073.1:0-9902 GCA_023248355.1 Nitrospiraceae bacterium | reverse complement strand
ATTGATGAGCGGGTCCGGGAAGAACTCTTTCGGCTTGTTCCCCCTCGCCGCCGTAGCCAAGTGGTGAATGAAGCGCTGAGGAAAGAACTCCTGCGTCGGAAGCGGGAACATGCCACCGAGGCACTGCGTGGTTTGAGAAAGCGAAGTGCCACGATGAGTGGAGAGGAGATCACGGCCGTCGTCCGGCGTGATCGGAGGAGAGCGGGTGAATGATCATCGTACCCGACGCGTCCGTCATCCTGAAATGGGTGCTAGAGAAAGAGGATGAACCCGATCACCGCCAGGCGCTCCGGCTTCAAGAGGCCCTCCTGGCTGAGCATATCGAGATCAGGCTCCCGGCACTCTGGCGCTATGAAGTCGGGAACGTGTTGGGGCTTAAGCAGCCGGCGATGGCAATGGAACTCATGAGCGCGTTGCTTGCCTACGATTTCGAAGAGGTTCCCCTGAGGACAGACTATGCCCTCGCAGTATTGGAGCACATGAGCGACGTGAAGGGCGTGACATTCTATGATTCGGCCTATCACGTCCTGGCCTTGCGAACGAAGGGGTGTTACCTGACGGCAGATACCGCCTACGTCAAACGGGCAAAGCGTAAAGGCCATATTGCATTGTTAAGGGAGTGGGAGGGGGCGCCATCTCGGAAGTAGGCTTTCCTGGGCGATGGACCCATCCGCCCCAATGGTGGTATGGCTGGCCAATGTCGAACTGGTCGAGCGGCCCAAGCAGCAGCGAGGCTATCCGCGCGTCCGGTTGCTGATTCAGAATCCCAGCGTGTTGTCACTGCTCACAGAACCATAGGAAGAGACGTTTCGGTAGGTTCTGTAAATCTTTAGGCAGGAAGCGATCTCTTCAGCATCTCCAGATTCTTCGTCACCATGGCGTCGCCGTTCTTGGTGGAAATGTTGATGCCCGTTACAGACACCTCTCGGCATTCCTCGATCCGTCCCAGCTTGTGCAGTGATTGCGCCAGAGCGTAGTAGGCGGCTGAATAGGTAGGCTTGACCGTCACGCATTGACGCAGGGCCTTGGCGGCTTCCTCAAAATTGCCATCCTCCATATAGGCCTTCCCCAGGCCAAACCAGGCCACGTCGTCGATGGGATCAATCGCCAGGACTTTCTTGAGTGGCTCAATACGCGGATTCGGCATCTCTTCCTCCAAATTAGGGAGACGATAGCAGCGACGAGCGCTCGTTGTCTATGCTCTTGGCTGCGTGCTACGATTTGCCGGTGTGATGTGTGAAGGGTGATGAGTTTAGGAGAACTTCTCATCAATCGCTGATTATCCATCACGCATCACTGATCACTGGATTAGCTCATGGGCAATACCGGCCTCGTCTATCACCCTGCCTATCTTGAACACGACATGGGAGCCGGGCATCCGGAGTCTCCCAATCGGCTTCGTGCGATCATGCAGCAGTTGGAGCAGAGCGGGACAGCGACTCGGATCACGAGGATTGAACCGCGAAGAGCCGAAGACGAATGGATCACGCAGATTCACGCGCGGGCTTATGTCGCATCGCTCAATCAACATGCGCCCGCAAGTGGTCGGGTGTCTCTTGATCCCGACACCTCGATGTCTCCTGGCTCGCTGACGGCCGCCTACTTAGCGGCAGGTGGAACACTGGCTGCGGTCGATGCGATCATGGCCAAGCAAGTTGATCACGTGTTCTGTGCGGTGCGGCCTCCGGGTCATCATGCCGAAGCCAATCGGGCAATGGGGTTTTGCCTCTTCAACAATGTCGCGATCGCCGCGCGTTATGTTCAAAAGAAGTATGGTCTCAAGCATGTGCTGATCGTCGATTGGGATGTGCATCATGGCAACGGGACGCAACACAGTTTCGAGGACGATCCCTCGGTCTTGTTTTTCAGCACACATCAGTTCCCGCACTATCCCGGTACCGGCCGTGCGACGGAGCGCGGGAATGGAGCAGGGGAAGGGTTCACCATCAATGTGCCGATGGAAGCCGGTGAGGGGGACGAGGAATATCGCGCGATCTTTCAGAAATCGTTGGTGCCGGCCGCGGATGCCTTCAAGCCGGACTTCGTGATCATTTCAGCCGGCTTCGATGCGCACAGGGATGACCCGCTGGCCGGCATGGGGCTCACGGAAGAGGGCTATGCGGATCTGACCAACATTGTGGCGGGGATTGCGAAACGCCATGCGCAGGGGCGCATCCTGTCCTCACTTGAAGGCGGCTACCACCTCACAGCCTTAGCTGCGTCGGTCGATCGTCACATTCAGGCGCTGCTGGATTCATGAAGCTGGGACTCAAGCTAACCCTCATCGCACTCGTGCTCTTCGGCGCGGTCTATCTTTATTACACCGAGATCAAACCCGTCGTGATCTTTGGGTTGCGGTCGGACTATGCGCACGCGATTCCCTATCAGAAAGTCCCGGAAGGACTCACGAGCTTGAAGGCCGAGTCCTGCGGGCAATGTCATCGCGAGATCTATGAGGAATGGAAGACCAGCATCCATGCCCATGCTTACGAAGATCCATTCTTCCAGGCCTACTGGAAAAAGGACAAGAACATCTGGATTTGTTTGAACTGCCACACGCCGCTGGAGAACCAGCAGCCGACGCTCATCAAAGAGATTCCGCGCGGGCGTGTCGAGAAAGCGGTGCAGGAGCCGAACCCGCACTATGATCCCGCGTATCAGAAGGAGTCGGTGACCTGCGCCGTCTGCCACGTGCGCGATGGCGTCATCTATGGGCCGTTCGAAGATTCCGCTGCGCCGCATCCGACGAAGTTCGATCCGAACTTCCGCACCGCGCAGGTCTGCAATCGCTGTCACAATGTCGTGTCCGGTCCGGTGCAGTTCTATCGGGTCGGACCCTGCGGGACCTATGCAGAATACGAAGGCAAGTTCTTCATGAAGGAGCGAGGCTTCATTTGCCAAAGTTGCCATATGCCGGAGATCGATCGACCCGTGGCGGTCAATGGTCCCATTCGTCGGGGCAGGCAACATCTGTGGCGGGGCGGGCATGATCCGGACATGGTGAAGCGGGCTGTGGCGGTTCAGGTGAAGGCCGATGCCACTTCGCCCAAGCCTGGAGATCGGGTGGGATTTACGCTTACGTTGATCAACGCAGGAGCCGGCCACAAGATTCCGACAGGCGATCCGGACCGGCACTTTACGGTCGAGTTCACGGTTGAAGATGAGCGGGGGCATGTCCTCGATCAGCAGACTTCAACGATGGGGCGTTGGATCATGTGGCAACCGGCGATTGTGGAGCTGTATGATAACCGGCTGTTGCCCCTGGCCAGTCGGGAATACCAGTTTGCGTATCGGATTCCGGCAAAAGCAGAGGGCTTGAAAGTGAAGACCCGTGTGCAGTACCACATTCTGACCGACAAGCAGCACGAGATGCTGCAGACGCAGTATGGGCTGACGGGAAACGACCCGTATCGGTTTATGGTGTATGAGCGGGAGTTTCCCTTGTCAGGGGACCTCAAGACTGCTTTAAATGAAGATGGCCATCAGCCGTCAGCCATCAGCCGTCAGCAGGACGAGAGCAGTTGCAAAGTGAAAGCTGAGAGCTGAAGGCTGATCGCTGTCAGCTATGTTTTAAAGGAGTATCATGAATCATCCGTTGTTGATCGACACCGAGACACTCCAGCAGAACTTGGGCCAACCCGGATTGGTCGTTATCGACGTGCGCGGCAAGGCGGCCTACGAATTCGGCGGGCACATCCCCGGCGCCGTGCATTCTACCTGGCATGAGTACAGCGACCCGAATGCCGTGCCGAAGGGGCTGTTGAATCCGGACCTCGGCCAGATCGAGCAGATTCTCCGACGGCTTGGCATCAACCAAGACAGCGACGTCGTCATCTATTCCAATCCCTTCGACAACTGGGGCGACGAAGGGCGGATGTTTTGGATGCTTGAATATCTAGGGCACAAGAAACTCCGCATTCTCGACGGCGGGTGGGTGAAGTGGACGGCAGAAAAGCGGCCGTTCGAGCATGGCCGCGTGATGCCCACGCCGGGGAATTTTAAGTCGCAGCCGGTGAAGGCCATCGTGATTTCAAAAGATGACCTCAAGCTGATCGTTCGGGCCCCGCATCCGCAGACGGCGATTCTGGATGCTCGGAGTCTTGAAGAGTATCTGGGGAAAGAGATCTCCGGCATTCCGCGGCCAGGACACATTCCCTCGGCCATGCATGTGGCCTGGAATGGGTTCTTAAACAAGGATGCCACGATCAAGGATGTGGACGTCATTAAGGCGATGCTGGAAGACAAGGGAATCCAGAGTGGTCAGGAGTTGGTGTGCTACTGCACCGGTGGCGTGCGGTCGGCGTGGCTCTATTTCATTCTGAAAGTGGTGGGCTATCAACAGATCAGAAACTACCCCGGGTCATGGTGGGAGTGGAGTCGAGACTTTGCGTGCCCGGTCGAAAAAGATTTTCAAGGGCTCCAGAAAATTCTTGGGTTTGACCAAGCGGCGCGGCCTTCTTGACAGGGTGCAGAACGCTGTGTAAGGTGAATCACTAATCACTATTGATATCGCGCTATTCGAGAGGCGAATTCTAACCATTGAGGAGGCAATTATGACCATCACGATCCGTGGTAGCATGCTGGCGTTGGCTGCAGTTGGAGCACTCGTGGGCGTGCCGATGCTGAGCGGCTTGGCGCTCGCCGACAACAAGCATGTCAGCGAAGCGGTCGAACATGCGAAGGAAGCAGCAGCCCATGGCAAGCAAGGTCATGCCGATGCGTTGGTGAAGCATGCGGAAGGGGCGCTGAAGCATGCGGAAGCAGCCGGCGTGAAGAATCCGCACCTGGATGAAGGGATCAAGCATCTCAAGGAAGCCATCGAGCATGGCAAGGCCGGTCACGCCGATGTGGCCACCCAGCATGCCGAAGGCGCGGTGACGCATCTGTCCGAAGTGAAGTAAGCTCACGGCTAGGGGCAAGAGGCGAGGGGCGAGAAGTATGCGCTCGCGTGCCTCTTGCCTTTTGCTTTTCCCTCTGGCCTCTTTCCTCGTGCCTCTAGCCTGATTATGCGCGTTGGGTTCTACCAATACGATCCGCAGTTCGGCGAGGTGGCCAAGAATCTGGATGCCGTGACGGCCAAGCTGGATCAGGCGGAAGCCGATCTCATTGTGCTGCCGGAACTCTTTGCGTCAGGGTATCAATTCGTCTCGCAGGAGGAAGTCCAGCAGCTTGCCGAAGCAGTCCCTGATGGTCCGACCACGCGCCGGTTGATCGAAATCGCCAAGCGGCGTCGAATGCATATCGTGGCCGGCCTCCCCGAGAATGCCGGGTCACGCTGCTACAACTCTGCCGTTGTCGTGGGGCCGTCCGGGTTCATCGGCTGCTATCGCAAGGCGCATCTCTTTTATGAAGAGACGCTATTCTTCACACCAGGCGATTCCGGATTTCATGTGTGGGATATTGGGCCGGCCAAGATTGGTGTGATGATCTGCTTCGACTGGTACTATCCGGAAGCCGCGCGTTCGCTGGCTGTTCAAGGGGCCGACATTATCTGCCATCCGTCGAATCTCGTCCTGCCGAATTGCCCGGACTCCATGCCGGTCCGGTGCCTGGAGAATCGCGTCTTTGCCGTCACGTGCAATCGCATCGGCAGTGAAGCCCGCGGGGGGAAAGACCAGCTGACCTACATCGGCAATAGTGAGGTGGTGACACCCAAGGGCGTCATTCTCCATCGGGCACCGCGTGACCGGGAGGATCTCGCCATCGTCGACGTTGATCCGACCGAAGCTCGGAACAAGAACCTGAACCGCTATAACGATCTGCTGCGCGATCGCCGTCCTTCTCTCTACAAAGGGTGAGTCCTCACCGTTCGTCTTCGTGACAGCGGTTTCACCCCAGTGCTTGCGCATGACGTGCGCGCACGGTAGGATCACCTCATGGATGTACAACTGGGCAAAGGGGTTTTCCTCGTCGCAGCACCAAGTCTGCGCGACCCGAATTTCAGGCAATCCGTCGTGCTGCTGTGCGAGCACGGGCCGGAGGGTGCATTAGGCGTGGTAGTCAACCGGCCGACAGCAATGTCGATTTCCGAGGCCTTGCCGCAGGTGCCGATCATCGAAGGGGCCAGTCATGTGCTCTATGCCGGTGGTCCCGTACAGACGAACCAAGTGATGCTGCTCTACCGAGGCGAGCAACTGCCGGAGAATGCGCATCATGTCTTTGACGGGGTGTGTTTAGGCGGCGATATCGGTGTCGTCGAGCGCATTCTGACGGGAGTCGGCACCAAAGAATCATTTCGGGCCTACCTGGGGTATTCGGGTTGGGGCCCCGGCCAACTGGAAAGCGAAATGAAGACCGGTTCGTGGATCACGCTTCCTGCTGATCCCACGCTCGTATTTGAGAAAGACCCGGCGCGGATCTGGGGAGACATCCTGCTGACTCTCGGGGATGCCTACCGGCACTATGCCGATATGCCGTTCGATCCGTCCTGCAATTAGTCAGGCTAGAGGCGAGAGGCACGAGGCTACAGGTTGAGAGAATTTCTTTCCCTTCTCTTGTCTCGTGCCCCGCACCTCGTGCCATGAACTCCCGACATCTCCATTTGAAGCCTCACTGTCGCAGTGGTACGCTCCCCCATTATGGCGTTCATTTCAGCTGACCGATGGCGAGTCCGAGTCCTGCTTGGGCTGGCGTGCAGTCTGTTAACCGGCGCGCTCTCGTCCGGTTGTGGTGTGGGCTACACGATTATCAAGTCGGAAGCGAAGCTCGACCGTCTGGTTGTGCCCATGACGAAAGCGCAGGTGATCGATGAAATCGGGCTGCCCGATCGGGTGCTGCGTGACGATGGGCGCATGCTCGTCTGGGAATATTCACTGACCTCCAGAAAGCAATGGCTCTATGAGCTGGGCTATTGCCCTCTCTCGGTCTGGATCGGGGGGTGCCTCTTTTACCCCTTCACGAACATCGCATCCGATCAGCGCGAATATCCGCAGCATGTCGTGCTGGTCAACGAAGAGCTCTGTGCCTGGGGTCCGCCTGCGGCCATTCTTCAACGGCGGCGGGCCTGTGCCACCGTCGGTGTGCCGTCGGCGCAGAACGGAAGCGCAGCAAGACCCGAGCCGGTGGTATCAGGAAATGGCCCCATCAATCGCGAGACGATCGACAAGTATCGGACCATGGCCGTCATGCTCTTTGAAGATGCGGCCGGTGCTCCGGGGACGGGATCGCGAGTCGCCGGGATCGTCACGACGCTTATGCTCGATCTGGATGTGTATATGGTCGAGCGGGCGAAGTTGGACGAGGTCCTGAAGGAGCAGGTGATTCAACTGAAGCATGCCGACGATGCGAATGTGTTGAAAGTCGGCAAACTGCTCGGCGCCCAGGCCATCATTGTGGGTGAGGTTCAACAATGGGAGCGGCATGAGCAGGAACGGGCGCATAGCGTCTCACTGTCGCTGCGGATGATCGACGTCGAAACGGGCGTGCTCCTGTTCAGCGGCGAAGGGCATCTGGCCGATCGGACCACCGATGATCCGGAAGGGTCTGCTCGTCTCATCACACATCGCATGCTGGCTCGCTTTGGCTCACAGACAGGTCTATTGGGATCCGGGCGCATCGGGGTGAACTGGGAGTTGCAGGAAGAACACACGGGGCGTTTCTACCTCGTGCGCGAATTACGGAGTGGGCTGCCTGCCGAGAAAGCCGGGCTCAAAGTGGGCGATCAGGTGGTGGGGTGCAATGGAGTGGCGCTGTCCAGCGCTAAAACCGAGCGCGATGCCAAGCGTCTCTGCCAAGTCGACGCCGGGCAGACCTTGCAGCTCGATGTGCGGCGCGCCGATCATGCAATGGAAGTGTCGGTCACCGCCGAGAAGCGTCCGGGGTTGTAACAGAAGCGTAGCAGTAAAGGAGCAGGAAGAAACATGGATCATCCAGAGATGCCGCAGTCCGGAACCGATGCGTTGTTGAGAAAGCTGCATGAGCGGCCGCAGATCCCGCTGACTGAATGGCTACGGGCGCCCGCTCATGTCCACTACAAGGCGTTTCGCATGGCGGATCCTCCGACACAGCGAGCCGCGAGCCGGTTAGAGTTTCAGTCGATGTTAAGCGCCTTCAAGATTCCTGCGGAGTCGACCGTGCTGCGGGAGACGTTCGGGTATGGAGTCAGGGAGGCGGAGAATGGCGATCGGCTGATCATCGTCTGGCAGGCCCACACCGAGTACTACAACTACCAACTCTGGCACTTGCCTTTACCCAAAAAAGGCGAAGTGACGTTCGGCCCGCTGACTTTTCCTCAGTACCAGTTTCCCGCTACCTCGCTGGGGACCGTCGTCTGTCGATTGGATATTCTGCTTACGGCGGAGGCGGTCCCGTCGCGCGAACGGATGCGGTCGCTGCTTCCTGGTCCCGTGCTGTACGGGAGCCGGATTCTTGACGAGCAAACGAGCCTCGTCACCAGCTTTACCCCAGACGAGCTGGGGCGGGAGCGCTATTGGGTGACGGTCGGGCTGCAACGGTCCAATCCATCACACCTCAAGGATATCGTTGATGCCATCGTTCGGATCGAGACCTACTATCATCTCCTCCTGATGCAGAAGCCGCTGTTCTCGGCTGCCATCGACCAGGTCTATAAGTTCGAACAGGTGCATCTGAAGCAACGCGAAATCATCACGGGCCACATCGCGCACGCGAACTCAGAGACGCTGCAACGCTGGCTCAACAGTCTCACGCAAGACTTACTCAAGACGAACCGCATTTCCGGCAAGCTGCATTTCGAGCTGTCCGCCTCGCTGCCCTACGACAAGATTGTCCATGCCACGCTCGGATCGCTGGCCGAGAAGCCCTTGGAGTCCTATCGCCCCTTCTCAGATTTCGTACTCAGCGGCATCACAGGTGTAGCAGATGGCTATCAGCAATTATTGAAACGAATCGAGACATTGCGAGGCGGATTTGAAGGGATCATTTCGATTATTCGAGCCCGCGTCGATCTGATCTTGCAGGCACAGAATCTCACGCTGCTCCAAAGTGTCGATAAGACCACGAAGAGCCAGGTGATTTTACAGCATACGGTCGAAGGGCTCTCGGTCATCGTGATTGCCTACTATGTGGCCGGGCTTGGAGGGTACATCTTCAAGGGGCTTCAGGAAATGGGCTGGCTCAAGAATGCCCATATCGCGTCGGCGGTGTTTGTTCCCATCGCCATCGGCCTCGCCTTTGTCATCACGACTTTCAGTAAGAAGTATCTGCACAAGAAGCTGGTGGGGGAACATTCGCAACCGGGGGTGGACAAGCCGGACCAGTAACCGCGCCCTCCATTCTTAGTTGCTCAGTCTCGATCCGTCTAGTACACTTCAGTCTCGGTGATGTTTCTTACGAGGGAGCCGATGTCGAATCGACCCGACCACGATCAGGCGGCGCAGAACCGGATGGCCGCGAATCTACAAAAGGCTCTCGAACTCACCGAGTTGGCGTTGGACTTGCGCCTTTCAGTGATGCGCCGGCAGAAACCAGATTGCACCATGAAGGACGTGATGCACGAGATTCGTCTGGCGAAAGAACAGGCATGGCGTCCGAGTCACTCCTAGCCGAAGCTCTGGCCGATCTTCTCGCTGATTTCAACCGCCGAAATGTCCCATACGCATTAGCAGGCGGGTGGGCATTCAGCGCCCTTGTTGAACCACGGGCGACCACCGATATCGATTTCCTCATCCTGCTCGATCATCCGTCTCGCGAAACGATTCAATCGCTGCTGGCACCCCTATTCGAGTCTCTCATCGTTCATCCGGCGCCTATGACGATGCGGGGGATTTCGATGTGGCGGACAGTCGGGGTGCGCCATCGAGAAGAGGTGGTCGTCGATTTCCTATTGGCCGATTCCTCCTACCTTCAATCGGCCCTTGCGCGCAAACAGCAGATTCCGTTGCGCGGCCAGCTTGTACCTATCCTTGCCTTGGAAGATCTCATCT
>JAHFES010000012.1:32957-38765 GCA_023248355.1 Nitrospiraceae bacterium | reverse complement strand
CCCCTTGCCTCGCGCCTGCCATCGCTACGGCATCATATGCCCCACCGGTCCCTCCAGCCTGTCCTCGAAGGGCAGCTGCGTCGCCGGCGGGAGCTGCCGGCGGACCTTCTCCTTCCTGCTCTGGAGCCGGCCCATCAAGTAGAAATCGAAGTCGTCGGGTTCCAGATACTGCCCGGTGGGAAGCGGCAACGCGGCCTCCGTGACCGGAGTCACGAGGCGCGGGGTCACGATGATGACCAGTTCCGTTTCGTTTTTTTGGAAGAGCGAACTGCGGAACAAGGCGCCGAGGATCGGGATGTCTCCCAGGACGGGGAATTTGGACACGGTTTCCCGCACGGTATCCCGAAGCAGCCCCGCGATCGCAAAACTCTGTCCGTCTTCCAACTCGACGACCGTGGACGCCCGTCTGGTGGCGATGGCCGGCACGACGAACCCCTGCAGCGACAGCCCGTTGGCAAAATCCAGGTCCGATACTTCAGGCGACACCGTGACGCTGATGCGGGTCGGGCTCAGCACGACCGGCGTGAAGTTCAACTGAATGCCGAATTTCTTGAATTGGATCGTCGTGACCCCGAACGCCTGAGGGACCGGGATGGGAAATTCTCCGCCCGCCAGGAAGTGGGCTTCCTGCCCGCTGAGCGCGACGAGGGTCGGTTCGGCCAGCACTTTGACGAGATTCTCTTCTTTCAGCGCGTCGATGAATCCGGTCCAGCTCGTCGAGCCGGTCTGAAAGCGGAACAATGCGTTGACGGCTTGACTCACTCCCATGCCGATCGGGCCCGCCAAGAGGGCGGCGGACGAATCGGTCGGCGGCAGCACCGAGGTTAAGTTCCTCAGCGTCGACACGCCGAACTGCTGCCCGCTGCCGCTCACAGAGGTCAGGTTCACACCCAGCCGTCTCAGGAGCGTCCGTTCCATCTCGGCTACGCGCACTTCCAACATGACCTGGTGGAGCCCGCCGACGCGCAGCAGATTGATCACTTTCTGTCGCGCATAGGTCTCGGCCACCTCCACGGCCTCGGACAGATGGGCCGCGCTGCTCACGGTGCCCGTCAGCGTCAGGCGGTCGTGGGCAGCGGTTACCCGGAGATCTTTTTCGTCCGGAAAGAGCTGATGCAGGTGCTCCTTCACGCGCGTGAGGTCCGGCGACACGGCGAGGTCGTACAGGGCGTACACGCGTCCTTTTGCATCCCATAACGTCAGGTTGGTCGTGCCGGCGGCTTTCCCCATCAGGTAGAGCTGCTTCGGAGAAAGCATCAGAGTATCGGCGATGTCCGGATTCGCCAACGAGGCGCGGGAAAAGGGGATCGGGCTGTCCAGCACCAGCGATTTGCCGACGACGAGGGACAATGACTGGGGGACGCGGGTCTGGATTTCCGGGGAGACGGCTTGTTGGGCCGGGGCGAGCGTCACCAGGAACAGGGCGAGCAGCCCCGCGCCGGCGCCGCGCATCGTCCATCGTCGTGTCCATACCCAGATGTTCACTCGCATGCTCCGCTCAGTGTCGCGCGCTCCACACCAGCCCCTGTCGGTGTCGGTCAAAACTTGATGTCGGTCCGCGTCATGCCCTTGATGACCTCGACCGAGACCGGCGGCGGTCCTTTCGCTGCGGGAGACGGGGTGGCCGATGGCTCGATGATGGGCTGCACGGCTGCGGCAGCGACAGGTGTCTTGCCGCGCGCCGACCCGTCTGCAGGGCTGCCTGCCTGCCAGGGCGGCGCAGGCAGGCGGGCAGGTCGGGCCGTCGTCCGCGCCTGGGCTCGGTTCGATGGAGTCGGCGATCGATCCTTGCGCAGGTCGGTTTCTCCACCGTACGACGCCAGCAAGGACGAGATCGTGGCACCCGCCGTGTTGACCGTCGTCGTGCTCTGAGGGCTGCGCAGCGCCAACTGCACCTTGCCTTCGGTCGACGCCAGCGCGAGTTGTTCGGCCTCTTCGGGCGTGACTTCCAGCGTCATGACCGAGGGGACGGACGGCTTGGTATCCTGATCCTTCGCTGCCTTGTCGGTCTGCGCCGCGCGCTCGGTGTTTTGCCCCATCGCCAGCACTGTGACGTTCTCCAGGACGACCTTCGTGACCGGGTCGTCGGTCTCGCCGGGCCGACGCATGGTCGCGATGACATCCACGCGGTCGCCGGGTTTAATGAATCCGCTGACCGAGATCACGTCGTCCACTTTGACGGCGACCGCGCGCTTGTTCGGATGTGTGACGGCAGCCACGCCGCCGGACGTGACGGTCGTCGGGGCGAGTTTCGATTCAAGGATCGGCTCATGTTGCTTCACATCCACGATCACGACCCGGCCCTTTAGCGTTTCTGTCGAGGCGAAATGGCCCTCCGGCACGGCGCCGGCCGGAAAAGGAACCACCCGCACCGCGTCGTCGGCCAACACCGCGCCCCAGGACAAATCGGCGGCGGCCACGGCCACCTGTACGGTTCGGTTCTTCGCTTCCACGTCAAGGCGAGTCTGTTCTGTCACGTCCTGGAGCCACTGATAGGCCCAGAGACTGGTGGCCAGTCCGATAATTCCTCCCAGCGCCAACACGATCAGCGCTCGCCGTCGGGGTGTCATGAACGTACCTTTCAGTTGGGATTCATCGCGCACGCATGCCCCGATCTCGCCCCCGGCCTCCGATTCTCGAAACGGCACGGACCGGGAAGAACGACATGCGACGGTTCCTTATCGGCCGGATCGGCAAGAACTTGACACAGGGGAGGTGGGGGAAAGGGAAGGAATCTCGAACGGCGCGCGGGTCTCGATCGTGCAAGAACTCAGAGGCGCCCTGTCCACCACTGCGCCACGACGGTTCCGATCGCGATCACGACGCCATACCGCAGCTTCGGTTGGGTTTCCGGAGGCGCGAGGGCGAGCCGGAGCCGGCCCATGAGCGCCCACGCCAGGAACAGCGACACGATGCGCTGCACGCCCGTGCCGACTCCCCAGTGGCGGATCGCCGCCACCACCGCATAGGCGCCGCCGAGGAGTGCGGTGACGAAGGCGGCGGAGAGGACTCCGGACAGGCCTAACAAGCTGCCGACCGCGCCCATGAATTTCACGTCGCCCGCGCCCATTCCGCCGAGCAGATAGAACGCGAGGAACAGCGCGATTCCTACGGCGAGGCCTCCGGCGCTCCGGCTCAGGCCGGCGACTCCGTGTTGGGCTGTGTGCAGCAGAAGACCGGCCGCCATGGCCGAATAGGTGAGCCAGTTCGGAATTTTCGCGCGACGGAGGTCGCTCGCCGCCCCCAGGACGAGCACAGCGAGCAGGACGAATGTCCACGCGGATGGGATGGGCTGCAGGAATCCCGCCGGCGCGGCGTCCATTATCGTATCAACCCGGCGATCCGGTTGAAGACGGTCTGTATCCGGCTGCCGAGGAGGAATGTCGCCGTTGCGATGACGGCCGCGATGCCGGATGCCAGCAGCGCATACTCGATTGCGGTGGCGCCGTCTTCTTCTCTGAGAAAGCGCCGAATGGGGGATTCCATGTGTGACCTCCTGGTGAATGTGAGAGAGTTACCAATCCTGTATCGGCTGCCCCGCCCTCAAGCTTGAGCCGGGGATGATGAAGCGTGATGCGTGAAGCGCAAAAAGACCGTGAAACGTCGCTCGTGAAGCGTGAAGCGTCTGAATCCGGAGACGAGATACGCTTCACGAGCGACGTTTCACGCTTCACGCGGTCTGCTACCAGACGTACACCGCTTCCACGCAATTGCCGTTGCCATGGAAGTTGATTTCCTGACACAGGGAGCGGAGGAGGGGAATCCCGCGTCCTGCGACCGTGCCGTTCACCGCCAGATCCGTGTTCGGCCGCGTGAAATCGAATCCAGGCCCGCTGTCTTCGATGCGGATTGTCAGCTTGCTTCCTCTATTCAGCGGCGCATGGGTCAAGGCAATCCTGACATGCCCGTTGCGCAACTCGGCGAGGCGCGTGCCGCGCTCCTGGTAATAGGCCTCAAATCCCTCCAGCGAGCTTTTCAAGGATGAGTCCAAGCCCAACAGACCATGGTCGATGGCATTCGTCACCAACTCGGCCAAGACCGTGAACAGGCGTTCTTTGTGCCGGGGCAATCCCGGTATTTGGTTCAGCATCTGCAGCAGCTCGGGCACAGGATCGACGGCGCGGACCGCGTCCGGAGAGAGGTTCAATTCCATCCGCCATTCCAGCGGCCACGGATGCTGAGGGGGGGCGGTGGTCTCGGGTGCCAGCAGGCGCGCCGTGACGAGGTCGCAGGGGAGTTCCACCAGCGTCACGTCGTCCGGTTGAACGCTCCCGGCGGTGAACGACGTGAGGCCGGCGAGAATCTCGTCGAACAGCCGGTCGGGATCCCGGTTGTTGTTCAGGCACTCGATGAGGCGAGACTCTCCAAACAGGCCGCCTGTGGGATTACATGCCTCAATGACGCCATCGGAGTAGAGATAAATGCGGTCCCCTGGTTCAATCGAAACTTCCTGCATCCCGGTTTGTAGATCTGAGTCGTCCAGCACGCCCAGCGGAGGATGTTGGGACGGGATCTGAAGCCGGCATCCCGCGCCGGGTTTGAACACCAGCGCATCGGGCAATCCGCCGGTCCAGACGGCGGCGCTGCCGCGCCGGGCATCCAGCTCGATCAGACTGGCGGCGCAGAACAACCCGGTCGGCAGGGTCTGTTTCAGTTTCCGGTTGAGTTCGATCAGGATGTCGCGGAGCGCCACTCCCCGCTCGGTCAGGCGGTAAAAAATGTCGGCGACCGGCAACGCCCCGATGGCGGCTGAGAGCCCGTGACCGGTGAAATCGCCGATCATGAGATGGAGCACGCCCGCCGGGTGCGCCGCCGCCAGAATCAAGTCGCCGCTGAGAGTCGCCGCGGGAGTCAGATGGTAGTTGACGCCGATCCGGTCCAGGCAGCCGGCCCCCAGAACGTTGTTCCTGATGGTGCTGGCCACGTCCTGCTCATGGAGGAACCGCGTGTGGTGGCCTTCCAGTTCCTCCTTTTGCGCCGTCACCGTGGTGTGGAGATCAAGGACACGCTTCCAGGCGGAGATCTTGGCCCGGAGAATGGTCTGATTGTACGGCTTGGTGAGAAAATCGTCCCCGCCCTGAGTGATGCATTTGGCCAAGCCTTCTTCGTCGGTGACGGCGGTCAAAAACATCACCGGCACGAAGCGGGATCCGGTCCGCTGTTTGATCAGCTCGGTCGCCTGGTAGCCGTCCATCTCCGGCATCATGAGGTCCATGATAACGAGATCCGGATGCTCCCGCTCGAAGAGCGCGACGGCTTGTTTGCCGTCTTCGGCCAAGACCACGGTATGGCCGTCTTTGCCCAGCATGGCCTCCAGAATGAGGCGGTTGACCTTGGTGTCGTCGGCGACCAGGATTTTCATGCGACGGTGAACAACGAGTGAAAGTTGGCGATGGCGAGAATTTTTTTGATCTCGGGCGAGCAATTGACCAACCGCACCTTGGTCTTGTCGAGGCCAGCGTGTGCGCGCAGTTTGAGCAACATGCCAAGGCCGGAGCTGTCGATATAGTCGGTCCGTCCAAAATCAACCACGTAGTGACTGGCCGGCTTGGCCCTGAGGCCGAAGGCATCCTGAAACTCCCGGTGAATCTTGCCATCGAATCGCCCGTCCGGCTTGAACGTCAATGTTGCGCCGTCCGGCGAAGCGTCTATCGTGAGCATAGTCCCTCCTCCCTTTTGATCCCCTCAGTCCATGTGAATCTTGTATCGGCATTCTGCCGGCGCTTCTTGAGGCGGCGTGTGACGCTTCACGGCGGAGGGGTTATGGGGCGATTCTGGCCCCGAGGCGAGCTATTGGCTGAATCTTAT